>DATDGY010000188.1:0-77069 GCA_036521855.1 Candidatus Angelobacter sp. | reverse complement strand
TGTTGTTTGACGGTGGATTTAGCCGCTGCTCTTCTTCTCGCCGAAATATGCTTCCAGCGGTAAACCCTGCTTGTGGTGAGAGTGTACCCGCTCACCTGCGCAACACCCCAAAAATGCAACGAGGCACTTTCGAAAGATCTCTGGCCGTTCGATCCTCGAAAGCGCCCCGATGCGCGCCACTTCGTCTGGCCTGTGCTAGTGCATCCTCCATGCCATTCCTCACGCATTGAAAGCAAAGGGCTTATCCCATGGTTCTCTCGCTTAGTAAGGTAGGAATTCCCCACTCTTGCAAAATTTTCCAGGTAAATACCGATGTCCAAGAACTCGGGCGAGCACCTGTCCTGGAGTGTTCCCTGGTATTCCTTGGCCCCGCCATCTAAGGGATGACGGTGAGCCTGTTTCAATGCGCGGATCGGGCGGTAGTCCAGTCTAGACCTACTTAAGCGCGAACATCGCATTCACGTGCGCGTTGATGATCACGTTCTGCGGAGTAAACTCGGCCGTGGGCGCCTCGGCCACCTGCGCACCGGCCACAGTGGCGCGCCGGACCATAGGCATAGGCATGATCACCTGCTGATTCACGTCCACCGATGCGTACAGCAATTCGCCCAGAGTTCGGCCGCCGGCTGAAGCAACGGCGCCGGCTTGGTTGCGGGCTTTCTTGAGTGCGTCTTCGGCAGCTTTGGCTTTGGCGGGTTCAATATCTTCCAGCGTGTAATTGAGCGACTGGTTCGCCATGTCCTCCATGTCCGCAGTCTGCTCGATCACGCCGCCGATCTTGGAAAAGTCGCGAAGCTTGAGCGTGAGGTTGGTCGACACCCGGTAGCCGATCACCTTGTGTTTGGGGTTCTTCCAATCGTACATCGGCTGGACGGAATAAAAGCCGATCTGCATGGCCTTGACGTCGATGCCGTTGTTCTTGAGCACCTGGCGCACGTGATCGGCGGCGGCGCTGGCCTTGTCGAATGCGGCGCGCGAGGCGTCTTCTTGGGCGGCTATGTCGAAGCGCAACACCGCGGTGTCCGGGGCCGACTCAAACTTCCCATCGGCGCCTGCAAAGATTGTGTTCACCTGCGCCTGGACAGCCGGGGCGACCTGTGCCGCGGCCACAGTTGCCAACAACAACACTGAAAACAAGACCATCGTTTTCATTTGCGAGCCTCTCTCGAAAATACTAACACCAAGGCAGAACGTCCCATGTATTTGACAACACCTGCCACGGAGACACCGGGGCCCGGAGAAAAAGGGAGTCTTCGGACCGCGAAAACGACGAACCAGTTTTCAAAGTGAACAGAGGTGCGGTTGACTTTTTCCCCGTGAGTTCTTTTGTGTTTCTTGTATGGATTCGCGCGATTCGCGGCTGAGTTCCTGATGTCCTCCGTTCCTCCCTGTCTCTGTGGTGGGTTTTCAAACATTTGTTATTGCCCAAATTAGGAGACTACCCGCTGACTATTGACCTTGTGCCGCGACCGCGTATAGCCTTTCTGTGCAGCGATCTTGCTGCGGAGGAAGATCACGATGCGTCGAAGAAGCGCTGTCCTGTTGCTCTGGGTGCTCGCGCTGGCCCTGCCCCGCGTGGGCAATCAGGTCTGGGCCCAGGGCGATAAACCATTCGAGCCGAAACTCAAAGTCGGAGATATGGCGCCCGACTTCACTCTGCGCGACACCACAATGAAGCAGGTGTCGTTGCACGACTTCCGCGGCAAAAAGAACGTCGCGCTGGCATTCTACATTTTCGCCTTTACCGGTGGTTGAACCAAGCAGATGCAGGCTTTCCAGCAGAACCTTGCCAAGCTGGAAGCCGCAGACACCCAGGTGCTGGGTGTTAGCATGGACAGCCCGTTCAGCAATGGCGCGTGGAAAGAGAAGATCGGCGTTACCTTCCCCCTCCTCAGCGATTGGGGTGGCGATGTCACCCGCGAATACGGCCTCTACGATGACAAGCGCAAGATCGGCCACCGCATCAATATCCTTATTGATAAGGACGGCAAGATCGTAGAAATGCAGCTCGAAAACGATGCCGTCGATCCGACCAAGATCGTTGACGTGTGCGAGCGTAGAAAGCTCAAAGGCTAAGTGCCCGTATCCGCAGAAATCCAGGCCCGCCGCGACACATCCTCTCGGCGGGCGCTTTTTTTGCTTTCCCTCGCCGAACTGCTGGCCATGTCGCTGTGGTTTACCGGAACCGCAGTTCTGCCGCAAATCACGCCACTCTGGCATTCCGGCCTGGCCCTCGGATCGTGGCTGACCATCGCCGTGCAGATTGGGTTTTCGCTCGGCGCCATTACTTTTGCCCTCTTCAATATTCCCGACGTCTTCAGCCCGATCACGGTCCTGGTGGCTTCGGCCTTCGCCGCCGCTGCCGCCAACGCCGGCTTTGCACTGGTAGCTGCTGAGCCAGTGCCGGCAATCCTGCTGCGCGGTTTGACCGGGTTTTTTCTTGCGGGCGTGTATCCGGTAGGCATGAAGATCATGGCCGGCTGGTTTCAGCGCGGCCGGGGACTGGCGCTGGGAATCATGATCGGCGCGCTGACTGTTGGCTCGGCGTTGCCGCACGCCGTTAACTCTGTAGGCGGCATTCCCTGGCGCGGCGTTGTTCTCTTCGGCAGCGCGCTGGCGGTTGCCGGCGCCCTGATTGTGGGCTTCGCCGTGCGCCAGGGGCCGTATGCCATGCCGCAATCGCGCCTGGACCTCTCGCAGATTCTCGAGATCGTGCGCAACCGCCGCGTGCGCCTGGCCAACCTCGGCTATTTGGGCCACATGTGGGAGCTGTACGCCATGTGGGGATGGATTGCCGTGATCTTCGCGGCGTCCGGCGGCTGGTCGCGCATGCAGTACGAAGCCGGCGCCGCCGCGGCAATTGCCATCGGCGCTGTGGGATGCATCTGGGCCGGCGTGGCCAGCGATCGTCTTCAAGACGCCTCCGAATCGGCGCGAGTCAGCCAGCGCGCCCGCGTCACCATCATCGCCATGGCGGTAAGCGCCGTGTGCTGCGTCCTGGGGTCGGTAGCTTTCCATAAGCCTGTGCTGCTGTTGCTCCTTTCCCTGGTGTGGGGCATTGCGGTGATTGCCGATTCAGCCCAGTTCTCTACCATCATCAGCGAGGTCTCCGACAAAAGCTATGTAGGCACGGCGCTCACTCTCCAGACCGCGCTGGGCTTCCTGTTGACAGCCTTCTCTATCCGGACCATGGCCGCGATCGCTGGGCCCTTTGGCTGGCGTTGGGCCCTGGCGGCGATGGCCATCGGCCCGTTGCTCGGAATCTGGGCCATGACCGGGCTGCTGGCCGGCGCCTCAGCATCCACCGCGCAAAGCCGCAGCGCGTAGCGTCCATGCACCTCCGAGAGACCTTGAATTTGGATCTGCGTGGTATGCTTTTCGTCTCTCCCCCATCCGCGCCACGCCGTAAGAGAAGAAGAAAGGGAGCATCCCTGACTCTATGAAACAGCCCGCTGCGCTGTTGGCAACTCTCCTCACCGCTGTGTTCTGTTGCTCCATCGCTTTCACGCAGGCCCCAAAGACCAATCCCGCCCCGGCTTCGCCAGCCAGCGCCACCGAATCCATCGCCAGCGAACCCGCGCACGAGATGACGCCCGCGGACGTAGGCGCTTTTCTCGATGGCTTCATGCCCATGCAGCTCCAGCGGGAGAACATTGCCGGCGCCGTGGTTCTGGTGGTGAAAGACGGCCGTGTGCTCTTCGCCAAGGGATATGGCTACAGCAACGTGGATAAGAAAACGCCGGTCACCGTCGACGCCACGATGTTTCGCCCTGGATCGATCTCCAAGCTCTTCACCTGGACGGCGGTAATGCAACTGGTGGAGCAGGGCAAGCTGGACCTCGACCGGGACGTAAACAGCTATCTGGATTTCAAAATCCCGGCAACCTTCCCGCAGCCCATCACGCTGCGCAATATCATGACCCACACGCCTGGGTTCGAAGAGCAAATCAAAGACTTGATCAATGATGAAGGAGCGCCCGTGGCTACCCTGCGTGAGCACCTGGTGCGGCACATGCCGGAGCGCATCTTCTCTCCGGGAACAACGCCGGCGTACTCCAACTATGGCGCCGCCCTTGCCGGTTACATTGTGCAGCGCGTTTCCGGACGTCCGTTCAACGATTACGTCGCCGAAAACATCTTCAAACCGCTGGGCATGACCCGCTCGACCTTTGTCCAGCCGCTGCCCGCCGAACTCAAGCCGCTGATGTCCAGCGGTTACAGGGCCGGGTCCGGGAAAGCCAAGCCGTTCGAGATCATCGAAGAAGCGCCGGCCGGTGCTTTGGCCGCGACCGCCGCCGATATGTCCCGCTTCATGATTGCTCATCTTCAAGAGGGCACGCTGGAGAACGCGCATATCCTGCGTCCTGAGACGGCGCGTCTCATGCATTCCCGCCAGTTTGGCTTGATTCCGGCCTTGAACGGGATGTGTCTGGGGTTCTACGAGGAGTCGCGCAACGGCCATCGCATTATCGGCCATGGCGGCGATACAGTTTACTTCCATAGCGACCTCCACCTTGTGCCGGACGCCAAGCTGGGTTTCTTTGTCTCCTACAACAGCGCCGGCAGGGGCGACATCAGCCCGCGGACAGCCCTGTGGAACCATTTCCTGGACCGCTATTTTCCCTACACGCCGCCCACCGTTGCCAAGCCGGCCAGTGCCTCCGCTGATGCCGCGTCCGTGGCCGGCCGCTACGTCGCCAGCCGCCGCTCGCAGACGAACTTTCTCAAAGTAACGTCTATGCTCGACGAGTTGACGGTTACCCCCGAAGACAATGGCGAGATTAAGGTGGATGCCCTGAAGGACTTCAACGGCGAAGTCAAGAAGTGGCAGGAAGTCTCGCCGCTGGTCTATCGCGCCGTCAACGGCCAGGAGTTGCTCGGCTTCCGCCGCGCCGAACAGGGACGCCTGCAACTTGTTCCCAACTTCCCGGCTGTGGTCTATCAGCACGCTTCGTTCCTCCATGACAGGAAGTACAACCAGCCGCTCCTCATCGGCTGCCTGAGTATCATGGCGCTGACGTTGCTGTTCTGGCCGGCGGGAGCGCTGATCCGCCGCCATTACCACCAACGCCTGGAGATGGAAACTCCCCAGCGCCGCGGCCGTTTGTGGATCAGGCTGGTCTGCGCTCTGAACATCATCTTTATCCTGGCCATGCTCCAGACCTTCTCCGTTGACGAAGCCGGCGCTCTCAGCGAAAAGCTCGATCTTCGCATCAACTTGATTCAGGCCCTGGGCGTGCTGGGAGCGCTGGGTACGGTGCTGGTCCTGATCGCCTGTTTGCGTTCCTGGCGCGACCGCAACCAGTGGATTTGGGCCAAGGCCTGGAATCTCCTGGTTCTCCTGGCCTGCGCCGGGTTCACCTGGTTCCTGCTCTACTGGAACCTGCTGGACTTCAGCAAGAATTATTGAGAGGCATGTATGAAGCTGATGCCGAAGCTGAACAAGCTTACACCCATGCTGACCGTGACCAACATGGACGAAACCATCCGCTTTTATCATGACCTGCTGGGCTTCGAGTGCTGCAATCGTAACGAGGGGTGGGCCAGGCTCCTGAATTACGGCGCGGAGATCATGATTGCCTTGCCCAACGCCCGCATGGCATTCGAACATCCTCAGTTTACGGGCTCGTTCTACATGATCCTCGATGACGTTGACGCGCTTTGGCAAGAAGTCCGCGACAAAGTCACCGTCGTCTTTCCCATCGAGAACTTCTATTACGGCATGCGCGAGTTCGCCATCCGTGACAACAACGGCTACATGCTGCAGTTTGGCAGCGAGATTACCGACCCGTCGCAAATTCCGCCTCGCGACGAGGACTGAACTCGCATGGCCGACCGCTTCCGCTATTACCTCCGCGTGCGCTACGGCGAATGTGACGCCCAGAAAGTAGTCTTCAACGCCCGCTATGGCGACTACGTCGATCTGGCTACAGGCGAGTTCCTGCGCGCGCTGGGTTACGGCGAGGAGCTCGCCAGCGGCGAACTCGACTTTCAACTGGTCAAGCAGACCTTCGAGTGGAAAGCCCCGGCGCGCTTCGATCAGGTGCTGGAGATCAGCGTCAGCGCCAGACGCGTAGGCAATACTTCCTTCACGCTGGCTGCCGAGTTTCGCATCGCCGGCCAAGATCACAGCCCAGTCATCGTGACTGCCGAAACTGTTTATGTGCTGGTGGCGCCGCACACGCTGAACAAGGCGCCCATCCCTCCCCAGCTTCGCGCAGCCATGGAAAAGGGTGCGCCCGGCATGGTGACCGACCACGCCGGGTATCTGAATAAGTAAGCAAATACGTCCCGCTCCCGGGCACTTTTGTCTTACTGAATACTCACAGAGCATCTCCACGGGGTCTGCGCGGCACGAAGTTTTTTCGGACAAGTCATCGCGCACGATCAGGATCCCCTCCATCAGTCAACTCCCGAGTGCCCGAGCTTGTGCGCGTGACGTTCCACGCCGCGATCTGGATCAGATAGGCCAGGTGGCCGATCTGCTTGGCGTCCAGGGTGCCGTCGATCACCGCGCGTTGCAGCTTCATGATCCCCACCTGGATGCTGTCCGCGTCTTCCATCGTCCCCAGGTCCAGCTTCAGCGCCTTGGCTTCCTCCATGCGCTCGTGCATGCGGCATAGCGTCTTGCCTTTCAGCCGGGGAGCGCCGCACCGGTCGCCGTCCAAGTACGCATGCTCGCAGCGCGCCGCCAGTTGCGCCCGCTCGAGATTGCGCCGGTCTTTCTCCTCTCGCTCGCGGTGGTAATCGCTCGCCACGAGCAGCGCTTCTTCAAACAGTTTGTGCTCGGCGAAGTCCACCAGGGCGCCGTCGCGCCGCTTCCGCGCCCAGGGGTGCTCGTCCAGATACTTCTTGTATTCGCAAAACTTCTGGTAGAGCTCCAGGCAGAGCTTGCCCTGAGGCGTCTCCGCCCAGATCGCTTTCTGCGCTCTTACCCACTTGGCTTCGCGCTCCTTGTTCTGGCGGTGGACCTGTTCTACCTCGTCCTCCCGATACCAGCGGCCGAGAATATTCCACGTCGCGATGCCATCATTCTCCAAGCGGCCTTCGATGTACGGCTTCTCGGCTAGCTGCTCCTCCGGCTTTGGCTCTTCTGCTTTTTCTTCGTAGTTGTCGGTTTTGACCTCGGCTTCGTCTTCCATGCCTCACCTCGCTTGCAAAATTGGGTATTCTGGCCATGCCCCGCTTGTCCGCCGTTTTGTACGGCCGCCCCTCCCCTGCCATCCCAAAAACAAAGGGTTTAAGTCGATTCATCCCAGGGTGATCCCAAGCGGATTGTCCAAGTGGCCATGTACCCTGCCAAGTCCTCTTGATCACCCGATCACCGGATCACCCGATCTTTTCTGCCCCGTCTTTTCCTCCGGACATTGAAAACAATCGACATCCAGCCGTTTATTCCCCTTTTATTCGCTCCCCCCTCCCCCACCCCCCGTTTCACGCCCACTTCACCCCATGTTCACCCCATGTCACCCCAGAAATGCATTGAGCGGTGAATATGCGGTGGTTATGATATCGATGTTAATTGTATAACGATATCTTATGTAAGTCAACGACAACCGGCGGGGGTCTGTCGGATCCATCCACCACGATACCCCATCCCGAACGCCCGCGACCTGAGCTCGCGAAGGGAGTGGGCGGAGGCAGTGGGTCGGTCTAAACTGACCCACTACGCGTATCAGCGCCTAGCGATCCCGGCGCGCCGGGATCGCGGGCCTTTAGGCAGACGTTCCTCGCCCTCGCCCTGGAAATATGCATGCTGTCAACGGTGGTTCCAGGCTCGTCCTCGGAATGGGTTCGTGGAAGGGGAAACAGCCGCGAAAACTCTTGTGGATTCGTGATGATCCAAAAAGCACGATACCGACGTTCTGTCGCGGAGTATCGCGTAGTCACCGTGATGTGACGAAGCGGGGATTTGTCTCCAAGGCTTCTTTCGCGGCGGCTTCGCCGCTCGCGATGAGGCGACCGATTCCCACGCGGCTGGGGATCATCCCCACGGAAGGAATGCGCAGGTGGATGGCGAGATCGCACTGGCGCAAGGCTTCAAGGTAGTGCTTCGAGTAGGCCGCCTTCGCCCACCTGCCATTCACGCTCAGACCTGATCTCCTGGCTACGGCCGCGCGAAACCAGACATCGGAGCCGATAACTCTCTGGCACACAGGGCGGCAGGCTCCTGCAGGCAGCACGCAGGCCCATCCGCCGTCAGTGTAGGTGTTCGCACCGATTCTCACCCGGTGCAGCAGGTAGGGCGTTGCGCAACTGGCGGCAAGCGCCGGCGCCAGTTCGCCGGAATCAACCATCACCGTCTTCCACGAAGGCAACGCCGTGACGGCCACGCGAAATGGCAGCTCCAGCTCGGCAAAGGTCCTGGGCAAATACTTCCGGCAGAATTCTTGCAGACGCCCGGAGCGAAGGAGCGCCGGCCAGGAGATTTGATGGGCCACCGACTCAATCTCATCGGCCGTCTTGCCGGAAGCGTACAAAGCGCCGATCAGGCTCCCGGCGCTGGTGCCGGCGACGAAATCGGGCCTCAAACCATGGCCGACAAGTGTGCGCAGCACACCGATGTGGGCCACGCCGCGGAAGCCACCTCCGCTGAGCGCAAGGCCCAGCGCATAACCGTTACACGAAGCAGGGTCGCTCATGCAGAGTCAGCCGGATAGCGGTACTGTAGCAGAGACGGCAGATTTTCTATGCGCGACTCCCCGCGCCTACCGATAGCCCCAGCAGCCCCGCAGCGTTCCCACCCAGAATCTTCTTGCGATCCTCTTCTGACACCCGGATCGCCTCTAGGCTTTCCAGCATCTTGGGGATGCTGCCGATCTGGTGAGGATAGTCGCTGCCGGCCAGGATATGCTCGGCGCCGGCGAAGCCGATGGCCAACTCGATGGCGCGAGGATCGAAGTTGACGGTGTCAAAGTAGAAACGCTTCAGGTACGCGCTGGGAAGCTGCTTGATGTTGACACGGCAGTCGGGGAAAGCTTCATAGCCGCGGTCCAGCCGCTCGGCCAGGTACGGAATCGCTCCGCCGAGGTGGCTGAGGACCCAGCGAATGCGCGGGAAGCGCTCCGTGACCCCGCTAAAGACCAAGCTGGCAGCGGCCAAAGTGGTGTCCATGAGAAATCCCACCAGCGGCATGAGCCAGTAGTCCAGCATGGCCTCCACGCCCACCGGATTGGTGGGATGAATGTGGAGTACCGCCGCGCGATCGTTTGCGAGTTCATAGAGCTTCCAGAAACGCTGATCGCTAAGCGCCACGCCGTTGACGTTGCTGAAGAGCATGGCGCCACGAAAATGCAACCGCTCCATGGCCCGGCGCAGCTCGGCCACGGAAGCTGCCGGATCACATAAAGGCAAAGTAGCCAGGGCAACGAATCTTCCCTTCTTGTCGGCGACCACGCGGGCGAAGGCATCGTTAACCATCTGCGCCAGCCGCACCGCAGCGGCCGGCTCTTCAATATGGGTTCCCGGGGTCGTCAGGGTGATGACCTGCGTGTCCACGCCGGCTTGCTTCAGAACTTCTTCGCGGTAATCGATATCGCGATGGCCGGGAACGGCAACGTTGTAGTCGCCGGGATAATGCAGACAAGGGTTGCCCTCCTTGTCGTGGGTAATGCGCACGGCGCTCGGTCCCTGTTCCAGCGCCTTGATGTATTCAGGAGGATAGTAGTGATTGTGGAAGTCAATGATGGGCATGGGCCACGACTTTCTTGGAGCGTTTATAAGCCAGACAAAGTACACGGGAAGCCCCAGGAGAATCAAGCCAAGACCCGCCGCGCTGCCGCGCGGATCGGCAGCGGAGCCGGTCCCTCTGCCCACTCCCTGCGCTAGCTCAGGGTCGCGGACATTCGGGATGGCTGTCGTGGTGGACGGATCTTGCAGAGTTCTTTGCCGCTTTAACACCGCCGCACGCGAGGTCGGGTGCTCGGGAGGCTCTGGAACAAAAGTAACCGGTAACGCCACTGGTTCCATCCGCGGGCGTAGTGTCGCTGCGGAAGACCGCGGATTTACTGCCTTTCGCGAGGCACCGGACGGAACCGCGCATCGATGCCGGGTCCCAAAATGGGAGTCCCGCACTAGTTCGCACCCCATAGTCATCTTCCTTTAACAATTCATCGCGCTATTCTGCCCGCAATCCCCCGGCTGAGGTGAGTCCCCGGAAAGGCCGGAATAGTGAAGTTATCCCGCAATTGGATCATTCCATCTGCTGTTTGCTGTCTTGTGATCGCAACCAGGCCTTTGCTTGCGTCCACCCCCAACACCGAGTTCAGCGTTCCCGTTCATACCCTCAAAGGCTACCTGATGGTGGCCAGTGTCTACGTCAACGACCGCGGGCCGTTTGACTTCCTCGTAGATACCGGCACCAACACCACGCTGGTCGACCCGCAGTTGGCGCGCGAACTGGGCTTGAAGCCGGTGGGCCGCATGTCGCTGGCCAGCATGAACAAGTCGGTCGCGGTGAACCGCTATTTTCTGCAAACCTTTCGCGTGGGCGCGGCCTCCGTCTCCCACTTGGAAGCGCTGGCGGCGCCGCTGCCCGAGTTGCAAGCCATCCAGACGAAGATCCGCGGCGTGCTGGGCATGAATTTCCTCCTGCAGTTCTCGTTTCTGCTGGACTACGAACAGCAACGCTTCGAGGTGTTTCCGTTTCCTGAACGGGCGCAGGCGCCCGAAGGGTTCCGCGTGCGCGCCGAGATCCACGACTGGAGAATTCTCGTTCCCGTGGTCTCGCCGGCCTCGCCCCGGGGAAGCTGGAAGTTGTCGCTGGACTCGGCTATCTCCGGGCTCCTGGTCTTCGAGGAGCGCATTGGCACATCCGGCAGAGGTGTGGATCGTTGCGGACAAGGCAACTGCCTGATGCAGGTGGCCACCAATCTTTCCCGGCAGAATGCTTCAGCCACGCGCGTACGCGATTTGGGGATCGCCGACGCGCAGTTGCATGATGTGCCGATGGTAGTCCTGCCCAATGACCTGCTCAGTCGCAGCGATCCCTGCGACGGCCTGCTGCCCGCGGCGCTGTTCCGCTCCGTGTTCTTCGACCGCACCAACGCCAGCGTGGTCTTCAGCCCGAGACTGGCAGTCGTGGCCGCCCGGTAGTTGGCGGCCTCAAGAACTGGTTACAAGCGCGGCCTTTAGATCGGAATTCTCCGAAGACCGGCTTCTTCGGCTCCCTCTTCCAAAGCAGTAGACAATCTATAGCCATGGGTGTAGAGTGTCTATGGCCATGGCGACACATAAGCGTTATCAAAACCGGATTGAGCTGTTCCAAGGCACGCTTGACATGCTGATTCTGCAGACCCTGCGCTGGGGCCGGCAGCACGGCTATGGCATCGCCCAGGTGATCCGCGTCGGATCAGGGGACGTCCTTCAGGTTGAAGCCGGGTCGCTGTACCCGGCGCTGCACCGGCTGGAACGGCAACGTTGGATCAAGTCCGACTGGGGAACTTCGGAACATAATCAGCGAGCCAAATACTACCGGCTCACCGCCGCGGGCGAAAAACAGCTCACCAGCGAACAGAGCCGCTGGGCACAGATGACCGCTGCGATTGCCGGCCTCATGCATCCGCGCGAGAGCGAGGCCAAAGTATGAGCAGGTGGCCGAGACTTTTTCGCAGGCGCCGTGATCAGGAGTTGGACGATGAGATTCAGGCCCATCTGATCATGGCGACGCGCGATCGTATCGCGCAAGGGGAAACGCCGGTGTCAGCCGAACTCTCCGCGCGACGCGATTTCGGTAACCGGGCTCTCGTCCACGAGGTCACACGCGAGATGTGGAGGTGGACTGCTCTGGAGACGTTTTGGCAAGACGTCCGATACTCCCTGCGCAGGCTGCGGCGGAGCCCGGGGTTCACCACCGTAGCGCTGCTGTCGCTGGCGCTGGGCACCGGCGCCAACACGGCTATCTTCAGCCTGGTCAACACCCTGATGCTGCGCATGCTGCCGGTGGAGGATCCTGGGCAGCTTGTTCAACTACTGCACCGGTACCCGGGTGAGCCCCACTTCAACGGTTTTTCCTGGCCAGCCTACCGGCTCATGCTCGACCAGAATCACGTGTTCTCGGGCCTTACCGCCGCTGCTTATCAGTCTCTCCACGTGCGCCAAGCAGGCCTGGAACCACAGACAACAGATGGCGGATACGTTGATGGGAACTTTTTTCCGGTCCTTGGACTGAAGCCCGCGCTCGGCCGCCTGATTGGCCCGGAAGATAACCGTACTGGTGACGCAACGGCCGCAGTGGCGGTGGTGAGTTGGTCCTATTGGAAACGCTGGTTCAATCTCGACCCCGCCATCCTGGGCCGGCAAATCATCGTCGAAGATGTGCCGGTAACCGTGGTTGGAGTCACGCCGAGGTCGTTCTCGGGATTGCAGGTAGAGTCCAGCCAGGAGCTTTGGCTGCCTCTGGCGATCACGCCTGCTAATCTTCGCCCGGGTGGCTCGTGGTTCTCTTTGTCACTGGTGGGGCGGTTGAAGCCGGGTGTGTCCTCCGAGCAGGCCCGCGCCGAGATGGCGGTGCAGTACCAGTCAACTCTCGAAGAGCAAGCCCGGGCCACGAACAATCCCTATATTCGCAAGATGAAGCTTGAAGTTGAGCCTGCGGGCGCTGGTCTTTCAAACTTGCGCGAGGAATGGGCGAAGCCGCTGCTGGTGCTCATGGCTGTTGTGGGTTTCCTGCTGCTGATCGCCTGTACCAACCTTGCCAGTATGCTGCTGGCGCGAGGCGCCGCGCGCGAGCATGAGATGGCATTGCGCGTCTCCCTGGGCGCCGGCCGCTTTCGCCTGGCTCGCCAACTGCTCACCGAATCCCTGCTGCTCTCCGCGACCGGCACCCTGCTTGGCGCTTTTCTGGCCATATTTGGCGCTCGGGGGCTGGTGCGGATCATCATTTCAGAACGACGCCCGGGGGCGCCCCTAGAACTCCACGTCCAGCCCGATGTCCACGTGCTGATCTTCACCGCCGGAGTCGCATTGCTCACCGGATTGCTCTGCGGATTGGTTCCCGCTCTTCGCGCTATGCGAGCGGCTCCGGCGTCCTCGCTGCGGCAAGCCGGAACCACCGGGGAGATCAAGCGGCGGCTTCTTGGAAGGAGCCTGGTGGTCGCACAGGTCGCTTTGTCGGTGGTGCTGTTGAGCGCCGCCGGCTTGTTTATTCGCCACCTATCAAACCTTGAGCACCTCGATCTCGGCTTCCAGCGCGACCACGTTTTGCTGGTAACCCTGAACGCGACCGGCAGCGGATATGACAACCAACACTTGTCCCAGGCATTCCAGGAGTTGCTTGGGCGCCTGGGGGCGATTCCTGGCGTGCGCTCGGTCGCCATCTGCGGCAGTTCGCCGATCTCGGGCGCCGGCGCGAATCGTGGCGTTACTGTGGAAGGCTACGAGGCCAAGCCCGCCGAAATCCGGAACGTCACAGAAAACTGGATTGGCCCCAGGTACTTTGAGACGTTGGGAACGCCGATGTTGTCAGGGCGCGACTTCAGCCTTCAAGAACCGGCCCGCCCGCGCTTGGCGATCGTCAATCGGACGATGGCCCGGTATTATTTCGGCAGCGGCGACCCGATCGGAAGACACGTCACCTTCGACGGCGACGACCAGCCTTATGAGATCGTAGGAGTGGTGGGCGATGCCAAGTTCTACAAGGTGCGCGAAACCACGGAGCGCACAATTTACTTGAACACCTTCCAGCAGCCCTGGGTGGCTTCACAATTCGCGCTGCGGACGAGTCTTGACCCAGGGCCTGTGGCGGCCGATGTTCGGCGCGCGGTGAGCGGCTCGCTGAAGACCGTCACGGTTCAGCGCGTCACTACGCTGGCCGATCAAGTGGATGCGTCCATCGTTCCGGAGCGGCTGATCGCTGCGCTGTCCGGGTGGTTCGGCGTGCTGGGGTCGCTCCTGGCGGCCATCGGCCTCTATGGGCTGCTTGCGTATACGGTGGCGCGCCGTATCCATGAGATCGCCATTCGCATGGCGCTGGGTGCTGCGCGACGCGACGTGATCCGCATGGTGCTCAGAGACGCGCTGGGCCTGGTCGTGGCGGGCTTGCTGATCGGAGCTCCCATCGCCTTCTGGAGCAAGCGCCTTGCCACGGGCTTGATCCCCGATCTGCCCATCGGCAGCACGCTGCCCATCGCCTTTAGCGCCGTAGCCATGATCGCGGTGGCACTGCTTGCGGCCTATGTGCCGGCAAGGCGCGCCGCTTATGTTGATCCCATGGAAGCTCTGCGACACGAATAGGCGTTCCCCCATTCGACCCGGCGCCGCATTGACCATGCGTGCCGCGCGAAATCGCTTCTCTGCCGGTATAATCAGGTGGTCAGATTCGTAATTTCTGCATCCCCGGAAAGCGAGTAGCGGCCAAGCATGAACATCCTGCTACTTTCAATGCCCGATTCGTTCGAGCACATGCCTGCGGTGGCCGTACGCATGCCCAACGGCGCCCTGACCTCTTTGGCGGGAAACGTTGATCCTCATCATCGCGTGGCCGTCGCCGACCTGATCCTGGCGCAACGGACGGTTCGTGCAACCGTGGAGAAACTGGTCGCGGAGTGCGATCCGCAAGTCCTGGGTCTCTCGGTGATGACCTTCCAGCGCAAGACGGCGTTCAAGATCATCCGCCTGGTTCGCGCGCTCAAGCCGGAAATCAAGGTAGTCGTCGGCGGGTATGACCCCAGCCTGGCTCCGGAAGCGTACATGACGGAGGAAGCGGGCGTAGATTGCATCGTGCGCGGCGAGGGTGAACTGACTTTCCGCGAATTGCTGCGCGCCCTGGAGAATGGACGGCCGCTGGATACGGTTGCCGGTTTGGTTTATCGCGACTCGGGCGGATGGCGGCACAATCCGGCTCGTCCGGTGCATGGCCTGGACAACGATGACGGCAACGGCGAGATTCGCTTGCCCAAGCGCGACGCGCGCGTGCTTAGCGGCTACACCATGCTGGGCAAGCCAGTGGACGTGATCGAGACCTCGCGCGGGTGCACATTCGACTGCAGTTTCTGTTCCATCATCGCCATGCGCGGGCGCAACTTCCACACCTACACCTTCGACCGCGTGCTGGCGGACATTCGCGACGCCCGGGAGCGCGGTGCGAAGACCATCTTTCTGGTGGACGACAACATCACCCTGAACGTCCACCGCTTTGAGGCGTTGTGCCGGGCCATTGTCGAGGCCGGTTTGAATAATGTTGAATACATCATCCAGGGGATGACTTCGGCTATCGCCAACCATGGCGAAACGCTGGCGCCGCTCATGCGCCAGGCCGGCTTCAAGTATGTATTCCTGGGGATCGAGAACATCCTGGAAGACGACCTCGAGTTTCTTCGCGCCAGCGCCAAGAACCGGGCGCGGGAGAATGGACAAAACACCGGCAACGCAACACTCCGCGCTATCGAGTACATTCACCGCAACAAGATGTACGTGGTGGGTGGCCTGATTGTGGGCAATCCCAACGACACTCGCGAGTCGGTGAACGCCAACCTGGACTTTGCCCGGCGCTACGTGGATTGGCCTTACATCCAGCATCCCACGCCGTATCCGGGCACGCCCATGACGGAGGATTTCATTCGGCGTAACCTGGTCGTGAACGACCGGCTGGAAGAATACGACGGCACTACCGCCGTGGTGCGCACCGAAGAGTTGGGTCCGGAGGAGATTGAATTCCTGCGCTGGCGCAAGGAACGCTGGATGAAGACCGCCCACTTCCCCAAAGCCATTTTGCAGAGCCCGGGCTTCGTCTTTCGCCATGGTCTCAAGATGCTGAAACACACCTTCCGCGGCTGCACCCTGCGCACTCTGCTCGGCCTGGAAGATGAACGGATGGCCTTCCGCCGTTACTGCGCCATACGCGCGTCGGAGCGAGAGTACGTCTAACTAATGCCGCTTGAAGTACTGTACCGCCCGTTCGTGCGCTTTGGCTTTTTCTAACAATGCGAACGTGCCCAGGTTGCGGCGCTTGCCGGTCTTGGGATTTTTCTTAAGCGAGTACAATCGATACTCCCCGGATTTCAATTTCCGAATCATCGCCAGGCTCCTCGATGATGTTGGTCGTTGCCTAGGCTAGTCTGCCCGGCCTGCCGTTGGTATTGTCCATTTCCGAACGGAACATCCCAAAAACGCGCAGCGCGACCCGCCCTTCAAGCCTCTCGGCGCAATTTTCTCTCAGCTTTTTCAAGCACTTAGCTTGAGGCCCGCCTTGGCATCTCCATTGCTGAACACTTTAGTTGGGCCAGCACGAAGCAGTCTTTAATCAGCTAAGACGGAGGGCGCTATGGCGCGCATTGAACGGATTCGCGAGGTTGTAACCGGTCCCGTGGATATGGAGCAGTGGAAACAGAAGACTGACGCTGGCTGGCAATTGGTGGCCTTGGAATGGCGCCGCGAGATCGAAGGCCAGGAGCCAGAGCACACCATCATCATGGAAGAGGTCCCTTACGGCCTTCGCGTGGCTACCGATTGCACCCGCCTGGAAGAGGATCCCGGGGAACGCAACGTTCTGATGCAGATGATGGAGTTGATCGTGCAGGATCTGTCCGTCTCCGAGGTGGCCAGCGAGCTCAACCGCAAAGGACTGCGGACACGGAAAAACTCGCCCTGGAGCCCGGTCCACGTCTTTAACATGCTGCCGCGCCTGATCGAGGTGGGCCCGAAAATGTTCTCCACCGACGAATGGGAAGAGCGACGGGAACGGCTATTCCGGGCGGTTTAGGCTAGTACCCCAACAATTGCGCACTTCGAGCTGACTCCTCAGTTCGCGGTAACTGGCATCGGTCTGACCGGGGCGGGTACAATGGCGTACTGCGTCAGCTGCTTCCACCGGCTTCCGCAGCCCCGCACCAGTCCATGCCAACCGACAACAACCTGGTATTCCTCTTTGACGTTGACAACACGCTGCTCGACAATGACCGCGTCACCGCCGACCTGAAGCGGTACCTGGAAGCTACGGTCGGCCCGGAACGCCAGCAGCGCTATTGGGACTTCTTTGAGCAGTTGCGCACCGAGCTGGGCTACGCCGACTATCTGGGCGCGCTGCAGCGCTACCGGCTGGAATACCCGCGCGATCCCGGCCTGCTGACCGTTTCTCACTTCCTCGTCAACTATCCTTTTGCCACACGGCTCTACCCCGATTCGCTGGACGCGGTGGAGTACGTCAAGGCATGGGGCACGCCCGTGGTCCTGTCTGACGGCGACGTGGTCTTCCAGCCCCTCAAGATCGAACGTTCCGGCATCTATGAAGCGTTCGCTGGCAACGTGTTGATTTACATCCACAAAGAGCAGGAGCTGGAGGACGTGGA
Organism: Candidatus Angelobacter sp.; assembly: GCA_036521855.1. GTDB lineage: Bacteria > Acidobacteriota > Terriglobia > Terriglobales > Acidobacteriaceae > Angelobacter. The sequence goes on along the minus strand of DATDGY010000188.1, from coordinate 59,784 downwards.
GCGCCGCTTCCCTGCCCAACATTATGTCCTGATCGATGACAAGCTGCGCATCCTTACCGCGGTGAAGAAAGTCTGGGGCGCGAAGGTCACAACGGTCTTTCCCAAGCAAGGTCGCTACGCTCACGATCCCCAGGTGCTGGCGACCTATCCCCCAGCCGACCTGAGCGTGGACCGGATCGGCGATCTACTGAATTGCAGGCAGGAGAATTTCTTGACGGCGGAGAAGAATTAGAGCCTCTAACAAAACCTCCTTGTAGCCCGCGAAGATTCCTGTTGTTTTCCCAAAGGAGGTATGCCATACTTCCTGTTGGAAACCAAAAGGGACAGTGCTATGAAACAAAAAACAGACGTCTTGCAGGGCACGTTGGCATTGATGGTTCTCAAGACTCTCCATGTCCTGGGACCGCTGCACGGCTACGGGATCGCGCGGCGCATCGAGCAGATCAGCGGCGATCTGCTGGCCGTGAATCAAGGGACTCTATATCCCGTGCTGTTGAAGCTCGAGCAAGAAGGCGCGATCGCATCTGAATGGGGAGCCTCCGAGAATAATCGCCGGGCGCGCTTCTATCGGCTGACACGCGAAGGACGCAAGCAGCTGCAGCTCGAAACCCAGGATTGGCAGCAAACGGCAGCCATCATCGGCCGGTTCTTCGAGGCCAAAGCGGAGGATTTGTCATGAGATCTCTGAGACGGTTCTTCACCCGCATAGTCAACTCGGCGACAAGGCGGGCGCATGACGAACGACTAAGGGAAGAGATCGAGGAGCATATCGCTCTCGAAACCGCCGAAAACCTTCGCGCCGGTTTGTCACCCGTCGAGGCACGACGCCAAGCCATCCTGAAGTTTGGCGCGGTGGAGGCGACCAAGGAGGACTATCGCGCCGAGCGAGGAATGCAGTTCATCGAAATCTTCCTCCAGGACTTACGCTATGCCCTTCGCGTGCTGCGCAAGTCTCCCGGATTCACAATCGTCGCGGTTTTGACGCTGGCCTTGGCAATTGGCGCAAACGCGGTAGCCTTTGGAGCATTAAATGCGCTCGTCTTGCGACCGCTGAATGTGCCTGACGCCCAGAGCCTTCATGTAATTGGGCGCGCCATTGATCAGCCTGGGTACGAATCGTATCCCAACTATATCGATCTGCGTGACCGTAATCACAGCTTTGATGCTCTGGCCGCTGATGACTTCGCCCAGGTGGGATTGGATACGGGCGACGGTCCATCGCTCGCGTGGGGCTTCAAAACCAGCGGGAACTACTTCGACGTTTTAGGCATCCAACCGTATCTCGGCCGCGTCTTCCACGCCTCCGATGAGCATGGTCCCAATAGTGCTCCGTATGTCGTGTTGACCTATGCGTATTGGCATACTCATTTTCACGACGACCGCAGCGTGGTGGACCGTATGGTTCAGGTTAACAAGCATCCTTTTACCATCATCGGTGTAACGCCGCCTGAGTTTTGCGGGACCTTCGTGGCCTTCAATACCGATTTCTTTGTGCCGATAGTGAACCAGGAACAGGTGGACGGGGAGAACGTCCTAGACGCGCGAGGAAACCGTTCGATGAACGAGATGTTGGGACACCTCAAGCCTGGGGTCACACCGGCGCAGGCAGTAGCTGATCTGAACTCGATTGGCTCAGACCTGGAAAGGACCTATCCCAAGGATGAGAGCCAAGTCACCTTTGCATTGTCACGGCCGGGTCTTGCCGATGTCTTTGGTGGTGCGATACGGACGTTCCTGACAGGATTGATGCTTTTGGCAGGCTTAATTTTGCTGGCCGCATGTGCCAACATGGGCAGTCTGTTTGCTGCACGCGCCGCTGACCGTTCCCGGGAGGTTGCCTTGCGGCTGGCCCTTGGAGCGAGCCGCAAACGCATTCTGCGGGGGCTGTTTACCGAGGCCTTGCTGATTTCGCTTGCCGGAGGCGCGGTCGGACTATGGGGCAGCGTCCTGCTGTTGCGCGGACTGAGCCGGTGGCAGCCATTTCCCGAATTTCCGATAAATGTGCCTTTGAGTCCAGATGCAAATGTTTATTGGACAGCTTTGCTGTTGGCCCTGGTAAGTGGATTCCTCTTTGGGGCGGTCCCGGTGAAGCAGATACTTCGTACCGATCCCTATCAGATCGTCAAGTCAGCATCGACCTTCACGGCCGGACGGCGGCTTACTGGACGAGACCTGCTGCTGGGCGCGCAAATTGCCATTTGCGCCGTATTAGTAACTTCTTCGCTGGTCGCGGTGCGTGGACTGGCGCGCTCGATGCGCAGCAATCTCGGTGTTGAGCCGACGAATGCCATGCTGGTCGATACAGATCTGAAGAGGGCAGGTTATACAGGCAACGCGATACCTGCGATGCAAAAGCGCATGATTGAAGCGATGGAAGAAGTTCCTGGGGTTACGTCCGTCGGATTGGTTGGTCTGTATCCACCATTGCATATGGGCTGGGACACCTCCAAGGTTTTTAACGACACAACGTCGGATCTCCGGCCATCGAACGCCGCTGCAGAGGCCGTCACGTATAGCGTTTCTCCCGAATACTTCCATGCGGCGGGCACCGCCTTGCTGTCTGGCAGAGCTTTCACCTGGCATGATGACAAGAATGCGACGCGCGTTGCCGTGACCAATGAGGAGTTTGCGCGCAAAATCTTCGGCTCGGTGACAAACGCGGTGGGCCGTTACTACAAGATGTCGGATGGAACGCGCATTCAAGTCGTAGGCATTGTAGAAGATGGAAAATACACAGCGAACCTCGCCGAAGATCCACAACCTGCAATGTTCCTTCCTATCCTGCAATTACCCTCGAATGAGACCTGGCTGGTAGTGCGCTCGAGTCTCAATCCGCAGCAACTCGGCGGAGCAGTCAGGACGAAGCTGCGGCAGCTGGATAAGGGGCTGCCTTCTTTCATCCAGACATGGGACAAAGAAATGAACGGAGCTCTGTTCGCTTCGCGTATGGCGGCGATCTCACTGGGCGTGCTGGGCATGATGGGCGCCATGTTATCTGTCACCGGCATCTTTGGCATGGCTGCGTTCTCAGTCAGCAAGCGGATGCGGGAGCTGGGAATCCGTATCGCCCTCGGCGCCCAACGTAAGGAAGTGTTGCAGGCAGCCTTGGGACGGTCTTTCAAACTGCTGGCTTTTGGCTCGGCTACAGGATTGCTTCTGGGAATTCTGGCGAGCCGGTTGCTTGCTCTCATCGTGTATCAGGCAACTCCCCGCGATCCGCTGGTACTGAGCGGCGTTGTTCTGGCTATGGCGTTGCTGGGGCTGCTGGCTACGTGGATTCCAGCGCGACGCGCCCTCTCGGTTGATCCTTTGATTTTGCTGCGTGAGGAGTGAATTGGGTTGATTGAAAGAAGCTGGCTTTCGTTGTTGTGATAGATTTGTTTCTGTTCGCTGGCCGCCCAGTCTGTTTCTTCGGAGGTTATGTGCCCAAATATGTGATCGAACGCGAGATTCCCGGAGCCGGCAATCTCAAACCGCAAGAGTTACAGGCGATCTCGCAGAAGTCATGCGGGGTGCTCAAAAAACTTGGCCCTCAGGTGCAATGGCTGCACAGCTATGTGACCCAGGACAAGATCTACTGCGTTTATATCGCTCCCGATGAGAACGCGGTTCGCGAACACGCCCGGCAGGGCGGCTTCCCGGCCAACAAGATTTCGGAGATAAGAACCACTATCGATCCCACCACGGCGGAGTAAGCCAAGCGTCCGCAGATCATCTGACGAGACCTCGGCGGCTTGAGCCTTCACGATCTGGGAGATTTGCCTTTGACGGCAGTTCCCTGCACTTCATGTCTGAGCCGCTCTTCTTGATCGACGGGCAGCCGGGAGTGGAGAGAGCACGAATGCGGCCAAGAATGGTCAAGCGCACATTGCTCAGAGCTTTCTTATCGCCCAGCAACTGATGTCCCCAGTGCGCGCCGATCGCCAGCGAATAGACTTCAAACGCGAATTGTTGAGCATTGACGGCGTTGAGGTGTCCGGCTTTCCTGGCTTCATCCACCGCGCGGCTGAGGACGCGCAGCCATTCGCGCATGGCGGCAACGATACTGGCGCGCACCGGACCGGGCCGGCTGTCGAACTCGAATGAAGCGGCGGTAAAGAAACAACCGCCTTCGAACACGCGCGTTTCCACGTGTTCCAGCCAGTTTTCGCAAAGCGCCCACAAGCGTGGCATCCCCGCCGGCCTGGTTAATGCCGGACGAATCACGTGCTCGACAAAAATCTTGCGGGCCATGTCCACCGTCGCCAGTTGCAGCTCTTCTTTGGACCCGAAATGGGCAAACAGGCCGCTCTTGCTCATATTCAGCTCGTCCGCCATGCGGCCGATGGTCAACCCTTCCAGGCCTTCCACCGAGGCCAGGTTGACGGCCACACGCAGGATGCTTTCCCGGGTGCGCGCTCCTTTGGCAACGCGTTCCCCGGGCTTCACAGGACTGGAAACCGGCATGCTGCGGATTCTACCTCCGGAAAAATAATAGCACGAACGTTCGTTTTTTATGCCATACTGAATGGCGTCTCGGAGGCCCGTCCTGCGAACCACGCCGCAAATCACGTCACGAACCCTGCTCCTCCTGGTCTTCCTGCTTCCCTGGTCGCTTCTCCGCGCCGAAGATATCCCGCTCGAAAACTGCGACCGTTTGCTGGTTGCCCAGGTGCGGATCTCGGGAATGAAGTTTCTCTTCCTGGTGGATACGGCCGCGGTATCCATGCTCAACTTGAAATCTTTCGCGCACGGCGAGCCCATCAAGGCTGCGGTCAAGTCCTGGAATGGCACCGTTGAAACCAACGCTCAGGATGTCACGGTAGGCGATCTGCAAGTCGGCCGGCACCATTTCAAGAATCTCCGGCTCACGGCTGTGGATCTTTCCGCCATCGGTATGGCGTGCGGGCGGCGCATTGACGGAATCCTGGGCATCGACCTCCTGGCCCAACTGGGCGCCACCGTGGACCTGAAGAACCGTACCGCGCGTCTTGCGGCCGATGTTGAGACTGCGCAGGAACGGGCCGCCGAGTTGGACCGGCAGCTGATGGCATGCCAACAGGCATTCAACCGCGCCGATGAAGCCGCATTCGCCGATTGTTTCGATCCGCAGGTGGTGATGTTCGCCGTCGGCGGCGATTATTACGGCCGGGACGCGGTCCTGGAGTACCATCGCAACCGCTACTTCCGCCAGAATCCGCCCGCCCAGCTTTCCTTCCATCCACGAGCGTACCATGCGATTGGCGAGGCTATCTGGGTGGAGTACGATCTTCACATTGACTTGAGCAACCAGCAGGTCATTGCCGCGCGGGGAACGGCTCTCTGCCAGAAAGAGGACGGAAAGTGGCGCGTCGTGCACATGAACCACTCCATCCCGCCGGCCAACACCTTGAACACTGCCGAGCAGCATTGAACCAATGCGTTCCAACTTCGTACCTGTGGATGGGACAAGTAGCAGAAATTCCCAGCCGCAGATGGACGCACAACAACGCAGGTGGGGCTGATTCCTTCATCTGCGTTAATCTGCGTTGATCTGCGGCTGAAATCCTGAATGCACGCAGGCCCAATGAAATCGACGCACACCCTTGGAGGCAAAGATCAGATCGTGACTTTTTCCCTGCAGATGGAACGCAAGCGACTCCAGAGATTCATTCGTTTTTATCCTCCGTTTCTGGGCGCGGGAGTGCGCCTCAAGCGTATTTCTGAAGACATGCGCACCATCGAAGTCGAAATGCCGCTGCGCTTCTGGAACAGGAATTACGTGGGCACGCAATTTGGCGGCTCGCTCTATACCATGTGCGATCCCTTCTTCATGCTGATCCTCATCAACAATCTCGGGCCGGACTACATCGTGTGGGACAAGGCGGCAACCATCCGCTTTAAGAAACCGGGCAAAGGGCTGGTGCAAGCCGTTTTCCATGTTCCCGCGGAAAGAATTGCGGAGATCCGCGCCCAGGCTGACGCCCAGGGCAAAATCGAACCACAGTTCCAGACCGTGATCACCGACGTTGACGGCAATGTGATTGCCGAAGTGGACAAGCTGCTCTATGTGAGGAAGAAGAACCCGGGCGCGAGCTGATTCATTCACCTGGGGATCACAACGCCGCCAGCGCCTGGCGACAGTTTGTATCGACTTAAAAGCAGCCCACTACCCGATCCGACAAATTCTGCAATCTCTCCGCCGTCTCTTATAATGCTGAGCTTATGCACAAACCATTCTCCTCGATCATGCGCAACCGCGTAGCACTCATCCTGCTCGTATGGCTCGTTCTGCCGCATTTCAGCCTTGGCCAGCAAGTTGATCCCGGCCTTACCAGCGGGCTGCGCTGGAGGATGATCGGCCCCTTCCGTGGCGGACGCAGCATCGCCGTCAGCGGCATTGAGGGCCAGCCCAACGTTTATTACTTCGGATCGGTTGGAGGCGGTGTGTGGAAGACCGTGAATGCCGGAGAAACCTGGGATCCAATTTTCGACGGTCAGCCCATCGCCTCGATTGGCGCCCTGGCGGTAGCGCCTTCGAACCCCGACGTAATTTACGTGGGCACCGGCGAGGCCGACTTTCGTTCGGACCTCACGTACGGCAACGGCATGTACAAGTCCACCGACGCCGGCAAGAGCTGGAGCCATATTGGACTGCGTGATTCCCGGCACATCGCCCGGGTGCTGGTTGATCCGCACAATCCTGACATCGTTCTGGCGGCCGCCGTGGGCGACGCCTATGGCCCTAACCCGGAGCGCGGTGTCTTTCGCTCCACCGACGGCGGCGCGACCTGGCAGAAGGTCCTCTACAAAGACGAGAACATCGGGGCCATCGACTTAGCGCGCGACCCCGACGATCCGCAGACCATCTACGCGGCTCTGCTCCACGATCAGCGTCCGCCGTGGAGCACCTATCCACCCGACACCACTTCAGGGGCCATCTACAAATCCACAGACGGCGGTGTGACCTGGCAGCAGATCACCGGCGGGGGTCTGCCCGCCGGCGATTGGGGACGGGTGGGGCTGGCAGTGGCGGCCGGCGCGCACGGCCAGCGCGTTTACGCCCTGATCGACACCAAGGAGGGCGGCCTCTTTCGCTCCGACGATGCCGGCAAGACCTGGACTTTGGTGGGAACCGATCCTCGTATACGAGGACGCCTGTGGTATTTCTGTGAAGTCACGGTTGATGCCAAGGATCCCGACACGGTCTATCTCCCCAACGTCTCCATCTATCGGTCGTCCGACGGCGGAAAGAACTTCACCGCCATCAAAGGCGCGCCCGGCGGTGACGACTACCATTCCCTGTGGATCGACCCCGCCAACCCCCGGCGCATGATCTTCGGCAGCGACCAGGGCGTGGGCATAAGCGTGGATGGCGGCAAGAGCTGGAGTTCCTGGTACAACCAGCCCACCGCCCAGATCTACCACGTGGCCGTGGACAACCAGTTCCCTTACCACGTTTACGGGGCGCAGCAAGATAGCGGCAGCGTGGAGACCACCAGCCGTGGCAATGATGGTTCGATCACCTTCCGCGACTGGCATCCGGCCGGGGCGGGCGAAAGCGGTTACATTACTCCTGATCCCGGCGACCCCAACATCCTTTATGGCGGAGGCACATTCGGCGAGCTGTTTCGTTATGACAAGCGCACCGGGCAGGGCCAGGTCATCGCGCCGGAGGCCGTGCGCAGCTTCGGGGGGGATCCCACGAAAGCGCAATACCGCTTCACCTGGACCTCACCGGTCGTCTTTTCGCCACAGGACCCGCATGTTTTGTATTTTGGCTCGCAGTATCTGCTGAAAAGCAGCGATCGCGGAAACAGCTGGCAGAAGATCAGCCCTGATCTCACCGGGGCCGACCCCAACGCATCGCACGAAGGCCCCACGACCGTGGAGAACTCCAAGGCGCGCGGCCACGGTGTGATCTATTCGATTGCGCCGTCTCCGGTAAAGGCGGGAGAGATTTGGGTGGGCACGGACTCCGGGTTGGTCCAGTTCACTCGTGACGGCGGTAAGAGCTGGACCGGCGTTACGCCATCCGGCCTGTCGTCGTGGAGCAAGATCAGTCTGGTCGAGGCCTCCCACTCCGATGCCGGCACGGCCTACGCCGCTGTGGATCGTCATCGCCTGGCGGACATTGGCCCGCACATTTATCGCACGCGCGATTTTGGCAGAAGTTGGACCCAGATCGTCTCCGGCATCCCCGATGGCGCTTACGTCCGCGCGGTTCGCGAAGATCCCGTGCGCAAGGGCTTGCTCTTTGCGGGGACGGAACTCGGCGTGTACTTCTCCATCGACGACGGCGATCATTGGCAACCGCTGCAACTCAACCTGCCGGTGGCGCCGGTACACGACCTGGTCATCAAGGACAACGATTTGTTGATCGCCACGCACGGACGTTCTTTCTGGATCCTGGATGACGTTTCACCGTTACGCCAGATCGGCGGCGAGGTCGAGTCCTCCGCGGCATTTCTCTTCCGCCCGGCGCGAGCCATGCGTATCCGCGCCAGCACCAACCACGACACGCCGCTGACTCCCGAAGTGCCTGCCGGAGAGAACCCTCCGCCCGGAGCCGTCTTCTACTACTACTTGAAGTCTCCTGCACAAGGTGAAGTAAGACTTGAAGTCCTGAATAGCCGGGGAGAGGTTGTTCGCAGCTACTCCAGCAGCGACAAGCCGGAAGCTACGCGTCCGCCGGCGCCGCCGCCGTTCCCCGCATACTGGTTTCGCCCATCGGACCAGCTCTCAACCGCGGCGGGAATGCATCGCTTCGTCTGGAACCTGCGGTATTCTCTTGCGCTCTTGCCTGTCCGGGGATACAGCATGTCCACGGTATTTGGACGTAATGTTCCCTTCCAGCCTGAAGGTCCCCTGGCTCTTCCCGGCGCATACCAGGTCAGGCTCACTGCCGACGGCAAGAGCTACGTGCAGACCTTCGCTCTGGTCATGGATCCGCGCGTGCAAGCTAAGGCTGAGGAGTTGGGAAGGCAATTCTCAATAGAGACTCTGCTGGCCCAAGGTCTGCAACAGGCTACGCAGGCGGCTCGCGAGATTCACGAAGCCCGCGCCGCCGGGCGCATCAATGAGGATACTGAAAGCAAGCTGGCAGGAAGAGCCGGCAGACGCTCCGGTGAAGAAGAAGAGGCGGCCGGCCCTGCGGGAGAAAGACATGTCACCCTGGCCCAACTCACCGGAACCATGGCGCAGCTTCTTGGCGTAGTGGACAGCGCCGACGCGGCCCCCACGAGCCAGGCTGCGCGAGCCGCGGAGGATGCTCTGGCACAATTGCAGTCAGTGCTCGCGGAATGGGAGAAGACGAAGAGGTAGAATCACCGGATTCCCATCAACAGAGCCGTGCAACGGTGTCATGCGCCGCCGGAAGCACACCAACTTGAATCTGGGCTTCCTGAGCGAGTCCGAGGGAGCGAGTGCGACCGAGGGCTAGTCGAAGGATCCCGAGCATGCGTCCTTTGCCATGCTGATTCAGGGAATTCTCCCGATACAGTTTCGTGAGAACGCCTCGACATTGCACTCAAGCTCGAAACATTTTCGGGATCCTTCGACTCCGCGCCCATCACTCGGATGCGGGATGCGGTTTGCAGGCGCTCCGCTCAGGAAGCCCCGGGACGGGGTTGGAATCAAAGCCTATCTGCGTTTTTTCTGCGTACATCTGCGGCTGGAGCTCTTTCAGACTGGGAAGTTCTAATGCCCGCTGGGAGAAGAAGCTGCTGTTTTCTGCTCGGTGGCGTAGTAGCCGGTGCGGGTGTGTACTTGGAGATCATGGAATCCCGGGGCATGGGCCACGACCTTCACCGACCGGTAGCCGCCGTTGGTGCGGGGGTTGCTGGGTTTGTAGGTGATGGTGTACTGGTTGCGGATGTCGCGCGCCACTTCCCGGCTGATCTCATCCACCTCATCCAGGCTTTCCGGGAAGAACGCCACGCCTCCGGTCTGCAGGGAGAGCGCTTCCAGCGCCCGCTTGGCCGTGCGTTTCCTGTCTTCCTTGGCCAGGATGCCAATGCAGTAGATGGTGGGACCTTTGTCGTTCTGAACGCTGCGGACGGCCTGTTCCAGCGACTCGCGGCTTTCGTTGTCGTCGCCGTCGGTGACCACGAGCAGGACCTTCTTCTCGCGCTGGCCGCCTTTGGCCAGATGTTCAGCTGAGGCAATCACCGCATCGTAGAGCGCGGTGCCGCTGTGCGAATCCACGCGGTCCAGCGCCTCACGCATCAAGTCGATCCGGTTGGTGAAGTCCTGGTCCAGGTAAGGCTCGTCGTTGAAGTTGACGATGAAAACCTCATCACCTGGGTTGCTGGCCTGCACCAGGTTGACCACGGCCTTGGTCAGTGCGCTCCGCTTGGTGCGCATGGAGCCGGAATTGTCCACCACGATCCCGATGGAGACCGGGATGTCCTCCCGGCGGAACGAAGTGATTTGTTGCACCTGGCCGTCCTCATAAATCTCAAAATTCGTGGGAGCGAGGCTGGTGACCAGATGATGTTTCTGGTCTACCACCGTGGCCTGGAGCGTGACCTCATCGGATTGGACCCTGATGGTGAACTGGTCTCCCTTGCGCTGGACCTCGCCGACGCCGGCGCCGACTTGCGGCTGCGGGGTGGGGCTAACGCCCGCCGCGGGGGCCGGGGCCGGCGTAGAAGTTGCGTGCGGCGCCGCCGTGGCGCGCAACCACACGGGTAAGACGGGATCGGCCGGATCAACATCCGCAGGCAAAGGCGTGGCCTGGACCTTTTGCGGCTGATTCTGCTGGGCTTGCAGCTGTCGGTGTCCCCACACGAAAAGCGCCGTCACCAGCAATAGGAAAAGAAAAGGCCCGACCGCAGTTTTATTGCGAAGGTGCATAGTATCCCGTCTTGGCGTAGACGTTGAGGTGTGGCAGCCCCTTGGGCGGAATTAGCTTAACCTTGATCTTACGCCAGCGGCCGTCCTTGGCCTTGTTGCTTGGACGGTAGCCGAGCACATATTGGTTGCGCAGCTCGATTCCGATCTTGGTGGCGACATCGGCCAGCTCATTGGGATTGTTGATGGTAAACATCCGTCCGCCGGTGACGTTGCTGATCTCGGTCAGCAGGGCGGGACCGGAGACCTCCTCCGGGGTGGGCGGGGCCAGGCTGAAGATGCCGATGGAATAGATCTGCACGTCGGCCTCTTTGACCATCGACTTGATCTCATTTTCGGTGTAGCGGCTGTGATTGTCGCCGCCATCGGAGATGATCAGAAGCGCTTTCTTGGTGTTGCGCGCGTCCTTCATCTTGCTGACGCCCATGTAGATGGCGTCCAGCAGGGCCGTCGAGCCCTGGGGTACCGTGTATACCAGCTTCCCCTGGATGTCCTCCACCGACTTGGTGAAATCGGCCCGCAGTTCCGGACGGTCATTGAAAGTGATCATGAAGAACTCGTCCAGCGGATTGGCGGTCTTGAAGAACTCAATCACGGCCTCGCGCGACTTCTCGATCTTGTCGGACATGCTGCCGCTCATGTCAAAGATCACGCCCAGCGAAAGCGGAGCGTCCTCACTGGAAAAGTGCTTCACTTCCTGGGGTTGATTGCCTTCCATCACTGTGAAGTTTTCCTTGTCCAAGCCGGTGACAATGCGGTTCCAGTCATCGGTAACGGTCACGGGCACCAGCACCAGGTCCACGTCCACTTGCATGGGCTTGCCGTGGTTCACCTTCAAGCCGGGCTCGACATTGACGTCGGCAGGCGGAGCGGCAAGATCTTTCGGGACGGCAGGAGTGGGCGTAGCCCGAGGCTCGATGTGGACGTTGACGTCCTGGGCCCCCGCATACACAATCAGCCCCAACACCACTACCAGCGCCGGCAGGCCGCGCAGTACCCCCCGCTCTAGCGCCGAGGAACCAGAGAAATCGGATAAACGGGATTTGCCAAACCCGCGCCGTGCATAGCGGGCCATAAAGACCTCGTTTTCGGCGATGTTATCACACCGCCCTCGTCTGAACAAAGGAACTTGGACGTTATTCCCGGCAAAATGCGTCCGGTTTATTAACCATTTAGATGTGCTGCGCTCAAATCCAGGTTTGCCGCCGTGCTTGGTAGAATGCCATAGGCCTCCTCCACCATGGCAGATATACGTCCCTTCAGAGCGTTGCGTTATGACCCGCACCAGGTCAAGCTGGGCGACGTGGTCACCCAACCCTATGACAAGATTGCCGAGGTTATGCAGGCCCGGTACTACGATCTGAGCCCGCACAACCTGGTCCGCATCATTCTTGGCCGGCGCGGCGAGAGGGACACGCCGGGCTTCAACGTGTACACGCGGGCCGCCGAGTATCTGCACGACTGGCGGTCGGGCGGCATCCTCAAGCAAGACCCTGAACCTTCGATTTACCTGTATTCCCAAACCTTCACCCTCCCCGGCGCCCGCGACTCGGCGGAACGCAGAGGCATGATCGCGCTCGGCCGCCTCCACGACTACGGGGACGGGGTCGTCTTCCGCCACGAGCAGACCCTGGCCAAGCCGCGGGAGGACCGCCTGAACCTGCTGCGCGCGACGCGAGCGCACTTCGGCCAGATTTTCATGCTGTACAGCGATCCCCAGTCCGAGGTGGAAGGATTGCTGACCGGGCCGGCAGCCGAGGAGCCGGACGCCTCGGTGCTTGACGAGTATGAAGTGTTGCACCGCGTATGGCGGATCCATGACCCGGCACTGGTCAGCGCCGTGCGGGAAAAGATGCGAGACAAGAGAACCCTCATTGCCGACGGCCATCACCGCTACGAGACTGCCTTGGCCTATCGTGACGAGCGCCGCCGGCAGAGCGAGGGCGCAGACCCTGATGCGGCGCATGAATTCGTGATGATGACCTTCATCCCCATGGAGAGCCGCGGGCTGGTGATCCTGCCCACGCACCGCGTCGTCCAGGGTTTGCCCACGTACGACCGCGAGCAGATGCTGGAGGGAGCCGGACGATTCTTCGACATCGATCGCATCGATTTGCGTACCGAGAGCCGCAGCGCGACCACACTGCTCGAGGAAGCCGGAGGATCAGGGACGGCGTTTGTCGCCGTCACCCGGCAGGGCCCATATCTTCTGCGGGCGAAGAAGCACGCCGTTCAGGACGCCTTGTCTTCGCTGGTCTCTGCGCGCCAGCGCGAACTCGACGTGGTGCAGTTGCATAAGATCATGCTGGAGCGCGTGATGGGAATTTCCGAAGAAGCCATCCGTAACCAGGAGCACGTAGTCTACGAGCGCGATGCCTCGGAAGCCATCTCCCGCGTGCGCCAGGGCGCCAACGTCGCCTTTCTGTTGAACCCGGCGCGAATCGAACAAGTCCGCGACGCTGCCTTTGCCGGCGAAGTCTTGCCGCAAAAGTCCACCGATTTTTACCCCAAACTGCTGAGCGGCCTGGCCATCTATGCGCTGGAGTAACCGGTTTCAGTTCGCGCTCGCGGCCACCGCTTTGCTCGGCGGCGCTTTGCTGATGGCCAGGGCCGTTCCGCGAGCGCAACTGTCGGCGAACCTGACAATGCAAGCGGCGCCGGCGCCGCTACCCTCGCCCTCCCCGGAGGCCCCCAAGCGCGTGTTGCCGGAGTTTTTTGTGATGATCGATCCCAGCCATGGCGGCGACGACAAAGGCGCGATGCTCGCCGGCGGCAAGGTCGCGGAGAAAGAAATCTCACTTACCCTGGCCCGCGAACTCAAACGTCAACTCGAAGAACGCGGCATCGCCGTGCGGCTGTTGCGGGACTCCGACGTGAATCTCAGCCTGGAGCGGCGCGCTACTGCGACCAACGAAGAGCGCCCCGGCATCTATATCGCTCTCCATGCCGGCCAGCCGGGAAAAGGCGTGCGCGTCTACTCGTCGGCGCTGGCACTGGCGCAACCACCCGCAGCCGGGCGATTCCTGCCCTGGGAAGCCGCGCAGGCAGGATCTCTGGAACACAGCCGCGCGGTAGCGCGAATCGTTGCCAACGAGATGCGCAAGACCGGGCTCCCGGTGGCCACTCTTTCCGTGCCGCTGCGTCCTTTGAATAACCTGATCACGCCGGCCATTGCCGTGGAGTGGGCGCCCGGGCCGGAAGACCTGCGCCCCCCGCAAGCGCAAAGGCTCGGCAACATGCTGGCCTCCGCCATCGCGTCCGGGATCGTCCAGGCGCGCAGCCAGGGAGCTGAACGCCCGTGATACCCCGGCATTTTCAAATTACGATCGCGTTGCTGCTGCTGGCGATCCTGGTCAGCGGCGTGATGGTGATTCGCCTGCGCCGTGGCGAGCAAGAGATGAGCCTGCACGGCATGCCCGCAGCCCCCGAGGCGCCCGCGGTCCCCGGCAGGCTGGAGCAAATTCGCATGCTGGTGGCGTACGATGACGATCAGGCACTCCGCTGGCGTGATGCGGCGGTCTTTATGCCGGCTGACCGGAGTCTCCGTGCCCGCGCCGTATTGCGCGCCGTGCTGGCCCAGTATTTGCAAACTCCTTCGCCGCACCCTCTCGAGAAAGGCTCTGACATCAAGGAAATCTATCTCCTTGGCGATGACACGATGGTTGTCGACACCACCTCGCAATTTGCCGACGGACATCCCTCGGGGATTCTGCTGGAACAGTTGACTCTGACTTCGCTCATTGAAACCCTGGCTGCCAACGTACCAGGCGTCAGCAAGGTAAAATTCCTGGTCGAGGGCCAGGAGCGCGAGACTCTGGCCGGCCACGCCGACCTCATGTCGTTTTACCAGACGAAGGCGGTGCACGAACTCGCCAAGGAGTTTGAATAGTGCCGCCCACCATCGGCGTTTTCGATTCCGGTTTCGGCGGACTGACGGTTTTGCGCGAACTGCGCACGGTCCTGCCTGGCGCCGGCTACCTGTACTTTGGCGACACCGCCCACCTTCCTTACGGCGCAAAATCGGTGCGTACCGTGGTCAAATACGCGGTTGCCAGCGCGCATTTTCTCGAGCAGCACGGCATCGAAATGCTGGTGGTTGCCTGCAACACGGCTACAGCGCTGGCCCTGGATGAAATTCGCGCCGCCGTCAGCGTTCCCGTTGTCGGCGTGGTAGAACCAGGCTCACAGCGGGCCGCACAAATCTCAAAGACGAAGAAGGTCGCCGTCGTCGCCACCGAGGCCACTGTAGCCAGCCACGCCTATCGGAAGGCGTTGCACGGACTAGGACTGGAAGCCACAGAGAAAGCTTGCCCTCTATTTGTGCCGCTGGTGGAGGAAGGCTGGGTGGAACATCCGGTGACGGAGCGGGTGGCCCATATTTATGTGGACGAATTGTTCCGGAACGAATCGGGAGCGAGAGACGCCGATGTCCTGGTACTGGGCTGCACCCACTACCCTCTTATCCGGCCGCTGTTGCGGCGCGTGGTCCCGGCGCAGGTGGAGATTGTGGATTCCGCGGAATCGACTGCGGCCCGCGTCTCCGAGCTTCTGGGAATGAACTGCGGGCAAGGCGGAAGAGGCAGCGTGCGCTGCTATGCCACCGATTCCGTGGAAAAATTCCGCCGGCTCGGAGAAAAGTTCCTGGGTTGTGCAATTGAAAGCGTTGAGTTGATTGACATTGAAAAATAAAGACATGGTTTTTCGCTCCGACAACCGGGCCCCGGACCAGATGCGTCCGGTCAACATCGTTCCCGATTTCATCTCTACTGCCGAAGGTTCGGCCCTGATCGAAGTGGGCAACACCCGCGTGATCTGCACCGCTTCGATTGACGAAAGCGTGCCCGCCTTCATGAAGGGCTCAGGCAAGGGCTGGATTACGGCAGAGTACAGCATGCTGCCGCGCTCCACTTTGACGCGCACGCCGCGCGAAGCATCGCGCGGTCGGCAGAGCGGCCGCACCCACGAGATCCAGCGCCTGATTGGGCGAGCTCTGCGCGCGGTGGTGGACCTGAAACGTCTGGGCGAGCGCACCATCACCCTGGATTGCGACGTGATCCAGGCCGATGGCGGCACCCGCACCGCGTCCATCACCGGCGCCTTCGTGGCTCTGGGCCTGGCCATGGAGAAGCTGGTGCAGGCGGAAACACTCTCTGCCGCGCCTGTCCGCGACTTTGTGGCTGCAGTCAGCGTAGGAATAGTCGAAGGCTCGATCCTGCTCGACCTGTGCTACGAAGAAGATTCGCAGGCGGAAGTGGACTTGAACTTCGTGATGACCGCTGGACACAAGATCGTCGAGGTGCAGGCTACCGCGGAACAGCATCCGTTCGACGAGGCCCAGCTCAAGCAGATGATGGACTTGGCCGCCCGAGGCGTTGAATCACTGATTGCAAAACAACGCAGTGTGCTCAAGAGTTTGCCGCTGAGGCAGTGAGGAAGCTCTAAACATTCTGCACTGGTTGAGACCGTTCTTTAACCCTGGGCTTCCTGAGCAACCCCGAAGGAGCCAGGCGACAGTGTGTCTCTCACGTTGTTTTAGTAGAATAAGCGGTTTGGTGCCTCTGCTCTTAGCATCTAAGTTCGTGCTCTTGCCATTCTTGAGCCGGTCCGCCTATCTCGGTCGCTCCAAGAGGAGGATTCAACCGTGAAACTGACTCCCGGAAAGCTTGCTGGAATGAAGGCTGTCTCCAACAGCCGTGGCGTGATTGCGGCTGCCGCCATGGACCAGCGCGGATCGCTGCAGAAAGCCCTGGCCAAGGAAAAGGGCGCTGATGTTCCCGCCGCGATGTTGGAGGAATTCAAGTCCATCGTGACCGAGGTGCTTACCCCGCACGCCAGCGCCATTTTGCTGGATCCGGAGTTCGGATTGCCGGCCTCCAAACGCCGCTCGCGCAACGCCGGCCTGCTGCTGGCCTATGAAAAGACCGGATACGACAAGACCGGTCCCGGCCGCCTGCCCGACCTGCTCGACGACTGGTCGGCCCGCCGGCTGAAAGAAGCCGGAGCAGACTGCGTCAAGGTCCTGCTCTACTACACGCCTGCCGACGGAAAGGCCATCAACGAGAGGAAACATGCCTGGGTGGAGCTCATCGGCGACGAGTGCCGCGCCAACGACATCCCATTTTTTCTAGAACTCGTAGCTTACCAAGAGGGCATAGACGAAAAAGGCTATGACTTCGCCAAGAAGAAACCGGAGATGGTCCTCGGATCGATGGCCGAATTCACCAAAGACCGCTACGGCGTGGACGTGCTGAAGGTCGAGGTTCCGGTCAACATGAAGTTTGTCGAAGGCTCCAAGTCGTATTCCGGCCAGAAAGCATATTCAAAGCAGGAGGCGATGGATCACTTCCGCAAAGCTGCCGCCGTGGCCACGCGCCCGTTCATTTATCTCTCCGCGGGCGTCAGCAACGCCGAGTTCAACGAGTCCCTGGCCCTGGCCGCCGAGTCCGGCGTCAAGTTCAACGGCGTGCTGTGCGGGCGCGCCACCTGGAAAGACGGCATTCCCGTCTACGCTAAGCAGGGAGCCAAGGCCTTTGAGGAGTGGCTGCAAAGCGAGGGCGTGAAGAACATCGAAAACGTGAATCAAAGCCTGAAGGCGGCAACCCCGTGGTTTTCCCTGTATGAGGTCAAGGAGTCGGCGCTGGCCGGCGCGTAGCCCATTGACTAAGGACGAGTGTTGTCCAGCGATTGGCGCAAAAACGGCGTACCATCATCAACTCCGCTCGGCTGGCTCGACTCCGCAGCCTCGTAGCGGAAAGATCGCACGGCCAGGGCATCTTGTGCCGCCTTGCGAACACGTTCGTCGAGATTCGCGATGAGCGATATCCTGGCGAGCGCGTGGGCCGCCGGGACCCCGGGAATCCCAGCCACTACCTTCACCACCCGGACCATGGCCCAAACGCCGACGGACTCAGGCGCATTGAAGTACTCCTCAAGTACCGGAAGGATCTCCGGCTCCGGCTGAAACATCAGTTCATGCAAGGCATCTTCCAGCAACGCCGGAGAAAGCAAGGGCAGGGCTTTCGCGATGACTCCTTTGCGCTTGGGCAGGCGGCTCTCCTTCACTGCCTGCAATGCCGCCTTCTGCACTCGCTCATCTTTGTGCGCAAAAACCGGCAGTAGCCGGTCCAGAAGTTCGGGGTCTTTGAGCTCACCCACGAGTTTGCAGGCATTGCGGACCACGTACCATTCCGGGTGCTGCAAGCGCTGCCGCGCCGCCGACAATCCCGCCGGACCAACGCGCCCCAATAGACGGATCAGCGCCAGACGGTTGGCGGCCAGAGGCTCGGTATCCAGGCGCTGGAATACGCGCTCCAGAGTGCCGGGATCGGTCCAACGCAGGAGAACGGTCACGGTCTTGATCCAGGCGGAATCGTTCTTGTACTCCAGGAAGATCTCCACGATGCGGTCGGCGGCGGACGGCTGAAGCAACATCCGGAGCGCGCTGTAGCAACACAGACTATGGACCTGAGGGTCGCATGACGCACTCGCTTCCAGGGCGCCGCCTACCTTCCGCACCAGGGCAAAATTCTCGTAGGTCGCGGCGATTCTAGCCAGCGCGACCAGAGCGTTCACCACCTGAACGTGGATCAACTGGTTGAGTTTTTGCGAGGTCAGCGCGCGAGACAGGCGGTCTTCCGCCATAATCCAAAACTCACCCTGAACACCGGAGAGATTGCGCAGCAGTTCCGGGATGCGTCCAACCTCTTCGATGCGAATCGACAGGTGGTCCTCAAAGATCGAGAAATACTGGGCCCCCAGAGCGCCCGCCTGCTCGACGCTCCCGGTCCGGATGAGCTCTTTGATCAGGTCCAGGGCCCGGCGAAATTCTGACGCGTTGAAGTGGTCGGCGCTCAGCAACTCGCGCAGCTTTCCCTGCGGGGTGAGGGTGAGCCAGCGCACTTCCTGCTGCAGGCGCTCGAAGGTGTGTTTGGGCAGAGCAAACTCTCTTGCGTACTCGGCCAGCTTTTGCGCCAGCCGCGATGCCGCATGAGTCGCCTGGAGACTGCGCATCAGAACGCGGAAAATCTGCTCTTCCACGATGACTGCTTCGTCGCCATCCGGCGTGGAGGCAAGACGGCGCAAGGCCCAGCGCAGGGCTGTGTCCTCGAATACTTCCGCGGTCACTTCCTCTTTCGGCGCAGCCTCGCCGGGCCCGGCCGCACCGTCGGTGAGGCTCGACAGCACGGAGTCCGGCCTCAGCCCATTGAGCATTCGCGCCAACTCCATATACGCCTTTTGCGGGTCTTCGTCCGGGTTGTTCAACGAAGCTTCAAACTTCTGCTCTGCGATCTGCTGGATCTCGGTGAGGTAGCCGTTGCTGTTTCTGCGTCCGGCGCCGTCGCCGGCGAAAAGACCGCTGCCACCGCCATGGCCCCCAGAGCCGCCCGATCCGGCGCCCCCGCCTCCTCCGCTGCCGGCGCCGGAACCGCTCCCCGTACCGCCGCCGTTCCCGCTGCCCGTCCCGCTACCCGTGCCTCCGCCGCCGCCGATACCGAAGCCACTGCCGCCACCGCCTCCGCCGAATCCATCTCCGGTACCGCCTGCTTCCAGATGCCCCAGGAGGGCCTCGATGCCTTGCGTGGAGTTGGCATTGATGTTAGCTAGGGCTTTGGAGATCAGATACTCTTCCGATCCCATTTCCAGGACCGTGTCTCCATCTTCATTGCGTACCTCGTTCTTGACCGCCGGGAAGATACGTACGAACTCGAGCTGGCGGGTCTCCAGGAACGGCAGCAGGCCCCCGCACTCTTCGATCAACTTGGGACTGGCAGCGAGGGCGGCAATCGCTTTGCCGAAGGCCGCCACGGTAATCCCGGCGTCGAAACTGACCGCGCCGATGCCGCGCTTGAGGAACTCGTTTTCAAGGGGCTTGAGGGTTTCTTCGGCGGTGAGGATGCTGTTCAGGAGAATGCGCTGCTCTACGAAGCCAAAGGTGAGATAGCGCGACTGTTTCAATAGCGGATTGAGCAGATCGTAGCTCCGCCGCAGCATCCCGGCAGCGCTCCTGTGGTCGGCCGAAAACATGTTGACCATCTTGACCAGCGTCTGCAACGAGCGCGCAAAGCGCAATCCTTGGACCTTCAACTGCTTTGTATCCAACATACCTGCTCACTTCACCTGGCTTGGCTTCCTGCTTACGGTGGTTATAGCACTCAAGTACAGGGGGCGCATGTGACAGAAGTAAGGTGGGCCGGCGGCAGACCCTCGGCGCCGCCCCATGACCTCTTGTAACCCATTAAAAACACGATGGCGGCGAGCGGATACGTCGAGAACCAACGTAACCCGAACGCGCCGTCGCTGGAAAGCGAAGGAGTCCACGATAAGATGTCCCTGAGGAGGGACCCATGGTCATTCCCGCATTCGCAGGCGCACTCAGCCCGAAGAACCAACGCGAAACCGCATTGATCACCGGCGCTTCCAGCGGAATTGGCCTGGAACTGGCCCGTCTCATGGCGCCGGATTTCGACCTGATTCTCACCGCGCGCAATCAAGCCATCCTGGAACAGCGTGGCCAAGAACTTGAGGAGCATGGAAACCGTGTGCATGTGGTTCCCGCCGACCTCGCCCAGCAGGACTCACCGGAACAGATCTTTGCCGAAATCCGGCGGAGAGGGCTACAAGTTGACGTCCTCATCAACAATGCCGGCTTCGGTGGTTACGGTCCTTTTGCCGAAACCGATCTCCGGAACGAACTGGAGATGATCCGGGTCAACATCAGCGCTTTGACTCACCTCACCAAGCTGGCTTTACCGGGCATGCTGGAGCGAAAGCACGGCCGGATCATGAATGTTGCTTCCACTGCCGGCTTTCAGCCAGGGCCCTTGATGGCTGTCTATTACGCCACCAAGGCATATGTGATCTCGTTCTCCGAGGCCATCGCTAACGAACTGAAAGGCAGCGGGATTACCGTGACCTGCCTCTGCCCCGGAGCTACTGCGACGGAGTTCGCCAAACGCGCTGATATGGAAAAATCCCGGCTGTTCAAGATGGGCAAAATGCAATCGGCGGACGTGGCCCGCGCCGGTTATAGCGCCATGATGCGCGGTAAGACCCTGCTCATTCCCGGAGCGCGAAACTGGATGATGGCCGA
This sequence comes from Candidatus Angelobacter sp., assembly GCA_036521855.1. Lineage (GTDB taxonomy): Bacteria > Acidobacteriota > Terriglobia > Terriglobales > Acidobacteriaceae > Angelobacter. Next base: position 38,882 of record DATDGY010000188.1, on the reverse strand, counting down.
ATCAGTGCGCTTTAGCCCGCGCAAACTGGTCACGGCGATTGCCCGCAGCGTGCAGGAACGGGAGGAATAAAGTTTGCGTCCTGGTCATGTACTGACGCATCGGACAGACTGTCAAATTACAAAAACGGAGGTGTTCATGGCGATCGATTGGATCAAGGATGTTGACTCTGCGTTCAACAAGGCGAAGTCCGAGCATCGCCCTGTGCTGCTCGATTTCAGCGCCGCGCCGGCTTGAGGCGGATGCGTTCGGCTGGAAGCCGAATCGTACGCCGATCCGCAAGTCAAGCAATTCATCGAGGAACACTTCATTCCCGCCACCGTTCACATCAAGGAAAACCCCGCCGGCTTCCACCGTTTCGACGTGCTGTGGACGCCGACAGTTCTTATCTTCGACGAAAACGCCAAAGAGCGCTTTCGGATCGAAGGCTACCTGCCCAAAGACGAGTTCGCCGCGCACCTCCTCATGGGGCTGGCCCGCGTAGCTTTTATGAACAAGAAATGGGCCGACGCTGAGCAACTCTACCGAGAGGTCGTGGAGAAATATCCCACCACCGGCATTGCTCCGGCTGCGGTGTACTGGTTGGGGGTGTCACGCTACAAGAAGACCAACGATCACCACGAGCTGGGGAAAGTCGTCAGCGAACTCAAGCAAAAATACCCGAACAGTCCCTGGAACAAGCGGGCTGTTCCCTGGGCTGCCTAGCCGGCCTTGGCTGATGAACCGGAAGCGGCGGAGACGATCTGCCGCTTTACGTTTTCCGCCTGCAAGAGATGACGCCGCTGATGGGCCATCATCCAGGGAAAGGCGGCGCTCAACCGGCAATAGAATGGAGACCACCACCGGCCCAATGCGATCTTGCTCTGATCAACCCCCTCGGCTGCCTTCAGCAGACGCTCCCATTCATCCTGGACACCCATGAAGTCGGAAAACACCGTTGCGGGATCGGAAATGGTCGCGGGCGGAGCGATCAACTTGGGAGCCGGCAGTCGGAACTTCGGAGGCGGCTCAGCAATCCACATGAGCATCCCGCCTCGCAATCCGGGATTGAATGGTCCTTGGCCGTACACTTTCCTCTTCTTACCTCGGTCGATGCCGGCAATCATCATGGGCTGCATGACTCCGGCGGCCAAGTTCAAATGCGCAACGCATTCGGCGATCGACCACCTGGAAGGATCGGGACGGCGGGTCAGTTGCTCCGGAGAGAGGCCGCTAACCAGCTCGTTCGCGCGCCGGCGAACGTCAGCGATCTGTTGCTGCAAGGCGGCTGCTTCGTTTCCCATCGGCACTACTCCCACTCGATCGTTCCCGGAGGTTTTGAGGTCACATCATAGACCACGCGGTTGATGCCGCGCACCTCATTCACAATGCGGTTCGAGATTCGTTTCAGCACCTCGTAAGGCAAGGGCACCCAGTCGGCGGTCATCCCGTCCTCGGAGTGCACGGCGCGGACGGCGCAGGTATAGGCGTAGGTGCGCTGGTCGCCCATCACGCCCACCGACATGACCGGCAGCAGCACCGCGAACGACTGCCATATCTGGGTGTAGAGGCCCGCACGCCGGACCTCGTTAACCACGATGTCATCGGCCTCCTGGAGCAGCGCGATCCGCTCGCGCGTGACCTCGCCCAGGATTCGCACCGCCAGGCCGGGCCCGGGGAAGGGCTGGCGTTGCAGAATTTCATCCGGCATATCCAGTTCTTTGCCAATGCGCCGGACCTCATCTTTAAACAAGTCCTTTAATGGTTCGATGAGCTTGAGTTTCATGGTCTCGGGCAGCCCGCCCACGTTGTGGTGGGTCTTGATGGTCTGCGACGGGCCGCGCACGCTGCGCGACTCGATTACATCCGGATAGAGCGTGCCTTGCACCAGCCATTCCACGTGGCCGACCTCCTCTTTCAGATGGTGGGCTTGCTCCTCAAACACGCGGATGAATTCGTTGCCGATGATCTTGCGCTTTTGCTCCGGCTCGGTGACGCCGGCCAGCTTGCCGAGGAAACTCCGGCTCGCGTCTACCGCCACCAAGTTAAGCCCCAACTTTTCTTTGAGGTTTTGCTGGACTTTCTGAAACTCGTTCTTCCGGAGCACGCCGTTGTTGACGAAGACGCAGATCAGCCTGCGGCCGATGGCCCGGTGTACCAGCATGGCGGCGACGGCGGAGTCCACGCCGCCGGAGAGCGCGCAGATGGCCCTGCCCTTCTCGCCCACGGTCTCGCGCACCTGGCGGATGCTCTCCTCGATGAAGTGTTGCGGAGTCCAATCGCCGCGAGCGCCGCAGATGTCATACACAAAGTTGCGCAGGAGATCGGTGCCACGCTGCGTGTGGTGGACCTCGGGATGAAACTGCACCGCCCAGATGCCCCGCGATGCGTCCTCGATTGCCGCCAGCGCATTCGTGGTCCTGGCGACCACGGAGAAGCCCTGGGGCAGATCAACGGCTTCGTCACCATGTGACATCCACACGTTCATGGATTCAGGCAGGCCCTGAAACAGCCTGGACCGGCCGGAGACACTGACTTCAGCGTGCCCGTATTCGCGCCTGGGGGCAGGCCTGACCTTGCCGCCGAGTTTGTGCACAATGAACTGGAACCCGTAGCAGATGCCCAGCACCGGCAGGCCCATCGCCAGCGCCCGCTCGTCGGCGGGCGGGGCATCGGCGTCGTACACGGAAGACGGACCTCCGCTCAGGATGATGCCGGCAGGCCGGTAACGCTTGATCTCATCGAGGGATGCCGTGCAGGGCAGCACGACGGAAAAGACTTTTAGTTCGCGGACGCGCCGGGCGATCAACTGCGTATATTGCGCGCCAAAGTCGAGGATGACGATGGATTGTTCTTCCACGAACGATTTTGCACGATTCGCGCGGGAGTGTAAAGCCCCATTCAGCGAGGGGTCGATTTGTTGCCGGACGCGCCCGGCAGCAATGTGTCTGTCTCCTTGTCATCGGACTCGAGGGGATCGATAGCCAGGTATCCCGCCATTCTGGAGACGTAAAGAGCGTCGCCGGCAACCAGATAGGCCAGCAGTGTGGTTACCAGCCAGGCGAAATACGCTCGCGGAGACGTTCCCATCACCCCCGAGGGGAGAAACCAGAGCACGAACAGAACTGCCACGGTTACCAGGCGCCATATTGCGAACACCAGGCTCACGCCCAGCAGATCGCCGGAATGGGAGCGCGACAGGCCCAGCGCCTGGCGGATGGACCTGCCAAAGCCTCCGGCATACTTGGCGCAACAGACCGCGGCCAGCGAAAGCTGCCAGTTCACTACACCCCAGAGAACCCCGATCAGGATCACCGACCACGCGGCTACGGCAGAGTACAGGAAAATATCGGGCTTGGCTCCGCGTCCGGCAGTCCGCGCATCGAGCGCGATGGTCCCCGCCAGGGCCGCGCCGGCGATCCAGAGAAACAGCGCCCGCAGGGTTTGCAAGGCCAGAATGCTGCGAAAACTGACGCCGCTGGGTTCCAGACGGTTCAAGGTGAAGGTGCGGCCAAAGGCGCCCAGGAAGGTCCACAGCGCCGTTGCCGGTAATAGAAGACCAACACCGACCAGCAACGGTGTGCCTCCCAGCCCCGCCAGCACATGCAGGAAGGCTTGCGCTACCAGCAGAGGATCGCGACTGCTCCAGGCGGAGGTGTCGGCTGCGGCCACGGCGACCGGGTGTACTACAAGGAAGCCCGACAGGAGCAAGAGCACGACGGCGCCACAGCACCAGCGCCACAGAACCTCGACCAGCAGAAGCGAAGGGTCGTTGCGGATGGCGCGGAAACCGTACGTAAGAGGGTTCTTCGTGGACATCCGTTGGCGCCTCTTCACCTAGCGAACGACGATGTTCACCAGCTTGCCCAGTACGACAATCACGTTGACCACCTGCTTGCCTTTGATCGCGGCTTGGCCTTTTTCGTCCGCCAGCGCGCGTTCCTGAACAAGTTCTCTTGGGCTGTCAACGGGCACGGCGATGTGGCCGCGGAGCTTACCGTTGACCTGAACGGCGTACGTGATCTCGTCTTCCTTGGCCAGCGCCGGGTCATACTCCGGCCAGGGATGACGAAGGAGATCGCCGGTCTCGCCTAAGACCTCCCAAAGCTCGCTCGCAAGAAACGGCGCAAAAGGCGCAAGCAGCAAGACCAGGCTGCGCTGGGCATCGGCAAGTATTTCGATCGGCACCTTGCCGGCGGCAATGTCGTCCTCCGCGCCGTAGAGCTCGTTGACCAGCTCCATGATCGCCGAAACGCTGGTGTTGAAGTGCCAGCGTCCCTGGAAGTCGTCGGTGATGCGCTTGATCGTCTGGTGCAATTTGCGCTGGATGGAGCGCGCCTTGGCTGAAAGCTCGCCTCTTGCCGGTGCGACTTTTCCGTTGCGCCGCGCCGCCTCAGCGTGGCGCATTACGAAACGATACGTGCGACTCAAGAAGCGATGCACGCCCTCAACCCCAGCCTCCTGCCAGTCGAGCTCGCGGTCGGGCGACGTGGCGAAGAGCGAGTACATGCGCGTGGAATCGGCGCCGAACTGGGCCACCATCTCGTCGGGTGACACCACGTTGCCTTTGCTCTTGGACATCTTGGCTCCGCCCTTGATGACCATGCCTTGCGTAAACATTCGGAGCACCGGCTCGTCATTGTGGATGATGCCCAGGTCGCGCATGAACTTGGTCCAGAAGCGCGAATAAATCAGGTGCAGGATGGCATGCTCCACGCCGCCGATGTATTGGTCGATGGGGAACCAGTACTCCACGGTTGCCGTATCGAGCGGCCGGTCGTTGAGCTGCGCGTTAGTGTAGCGATAGAAATACCACGAGGAATCGACGAAGGTATCCATGGTATCGGTTTCGCGCCGTGCCGTACCGCCGCACATGGGACAACTGGCGTTCACGAACTCCGCCACGTGGGCCAACGGAGAGCCTCCCGTCAAAGTGATGTCCACGTTATCCGGCAAGAGCACCGGGAGTTGCCACTCCGGAACCGGCACCACGCCGCATTTCTCGCAATACAGCATGGGGATGGGCGTCCCCCAGTAACGCTGCCGCGAGATACCCCAGTCTTTCAAGCGATAGGTAACGGTCGCCTTGCCAAAACCGCGTTGCTCGGCGTCGTGCGTCATCTTCGCGATGGCTTCCCGGTTGGAAAGCTCGTTGTACTCGCCGGAGTTGATAAGCAGGCTGTCCATTTCGGTATAGGGCAGCAACGGCGTCTCTTCCTGATTGGCCTCCGGCGGCTCCCCGACCCGGCGCGGCAAGATGACTACGCGGATCTCCAACCCGTATTTTTGCGCGAACTCGTGATCGCGCTCATCATGCGCGGGTACGGACATGATGGCGCCGGTACCGTAGTCCATGAGGATGTAGTTGGCCACCCAGATCGGGATCTTTTCTCCGTTGAAGGGGTTGACGGCGTAGCGCCCGGTAAAGACACCATGCTTTTCGATGGCGCCGACGTCGCCTTCTTCCCTGGCCTTGACCTGCTCGCGCACCAATTCTTCGATCTTGCCGCGAAGATGATGATCGCCCGCGGCGAGATCGGCGGCGATCGGGTGCTCCGGAGCAAGCTGCACCGAGGTAGCGCCAAAGATGGTGTCAATGCGCGTGGTGAAGACCGTGATCTTACCGCCCGCCGGACCGGCCGGCCCGTCGATCAAGAAATCCACGAGCGCGCCTTCGCTGCGGCCGATCCAGTTGCGCTGCATGGTGCGCACTTTTCCCGGCCATTCTTCAAGCTGGTCCAACCCGCGCAACAACTCTTCAGCGTATTGGGTGGTACGCAAGAACCATTGTTCGAGCTCGCGTTGCTCCACCTTGGTTTCCTCATGGCGCCAGCAGCAGCCATCCCCTACCACCTGTTCGTTGGCCAGCACCGTGGCGCACTCCGGACACCAGTTCACCTTGCTTTTCTTGCGGTACGCCAGGCCCTTTTCATAGAGCTTGAGAAAAAACCATTGGTTCCACCGGTAGTACTCGGGGAAGCAGGTGGTAATTTCGCGCGACCAGTCGTAGGCAAAGCCCAGGCGCCGCATCTGCGACTTCATGCGGGCGATATTGCCGAGCGTCCACAGCTTGGGATGAGTCTGGTTCTTGATGGCGGCGTTTTCCGCGGGAAGCCCAAAGGCGTCCCAACCCATGGGATGAAGCACGTTGTAACCGCGCATCCACATGTGGCGGGCCAGAGTGTCGCCAATCGCATAGTTGCGCACGTGGCCCATGTGCAGCACGCCGGAGGGATAGGGCAGCATTTCCAGGACGTAATATTTCTTGCGCTTGCTGGTGTGCGGTTCAGCAGCGTAGAGCGCCGGATTGGCCTGCCAGCGCGCAGACCACTTCTCCTCAATGCGCTGCGGCTCATACCGGAGCTCGCGCTGCTCAGGTTGCCGGGCGGTAAGATCTCGTGTTTCGGCCATGCTGGCTATGCTCGCTTCCCTTGTTCCTGGCATGTTGATCAGTGACTTCAATATTGCCACATTCTCCAGATCGTCTCCCGGTTCGTCGATGGGCGTTTCCGCGATAAAAGCCGCGTGCTCCGTCCGCGGATCGTTCAACAAACGTCGAAACGCCTCCAACCCAATCGTCCCCTTGCCGATGTGCTCGTGGCGATCGCGCCGCGAACCTCGAGGGTGTTTCGCGTCATTACAATGCCATACCGGTACGTTCTTCAAGCCGATGGCGGCATCCAATTGCCGCATGGTTTCGTTCCAGCCTGCTTCTGAAACTATGTCGTAGCCTGCAACGTGCGTATGACAAGTGTCAATGCAAGCCGCCGCCGGACAGACCGGCCGCAAATACTCCAGCATCTGGGCGACCTGTTCAAACGTTCCGCCCAACGAGAACTCAGCGCCGGCCGTGTTCTCGATCAGAACGGTGAGATTCGATTTCTCGAGCTCCAGACCTTCGGCGGCGGCGGCAATCGATTGCGCGGCCAACTCCAGACCTTCTTCGCGGCTGCGTCCGCGGAACGATCCCGGATGCAGCACCAGAAACTCGGCGCCCAGCGCCAAGGCCCGCTCCAGTTCACCACGAAAGGCCTTCACCGACTTGCGGTGGAACTCCGGCGTCACGCTGGCCAGGTTCACCAGATAACCCGCATGGATCACCAGCGGCCCGATGCCGTACTTTTCCCGAAGTCGCTTCATCTGGTCGCACTGCGACTGCGCCAGCAAGTACGGCTTCCATTGCCGCGGGCTGGAAGAGAATATCTGGAAGGTATTCGCGCCCAGTCGGTAGGCCCGCTCTGCCGCCATTTCCGCGCCGCTCGCGGTCGAGGTATGAATCCCGATGCGCAGCGGTCCGGGCTTCGGCGGCTCGCCATGCGCCCACAACAGGACGTCTTTCATGCCGAGCTTTTGCTTCTGTCCGCGGCTCTCCGGCGACATGCGCTAAACCACTGATTTTAACATGCGGATGTGATCGCTTTTCATTGCCCGACGGCCCCGATCACAGTACACTGAAGGGTTCCAAAGACTGAGGTCGGACCTCCATGCTAGTCGTGATGAAAGCGCACGCCAGCGAAGAGCAGGTGCGCGCCGTCTGTGACAGGATCGAATCTTTGGGCTACCGCGCCCATCCCATTCCGGGCGCGTCGCGCACTGCCATCGGCATTACCGGCAACCAGGGCGCCATGGAGCCGGGCACGCTGGAAGAGATGTCCGGGGTGCAGGAAGTCATCGCCGTCACCAAGCCGTACAAACTGGTGAGCCGCGACGTCAAGGAAGAAGGCACGGTCGTCAGCTTTCCCGGCAGCGACGGTAGTTTCGGCGGGCGCGATCTCGGCGTTGTCGCCGGGCCGTGTTCTATCGAATCCCGCGAGCAGGCTTTCACCATCGCCGAACGAGTGGCCAAGGCGGGAGCGCGCTTCTTTCGCGGCGGGGCCTACAAACCCCGCACCTCTCCCTATGCCTTCCAGGGAATGGGTGAAGAGGGACTGAAGATCATGGCCGAGATCCGCGACCGCTTCGGGTTGCGCATTGTTACCGAAGCCATCGACAACGAGTCTCTCGACCTGGTGGCCGAATACGCTGACGTGATCCAGATCGGGGCGCGCAACATGCAGAACTTCTCCCTGCTCAAGAAGGCGGGCCGCATGCGCAAACCGGTCCTGCTCAAACGCGGCATGTCGGCCACGCTGGAAGAATTCCTGATGGCCGCGGAATACATCCTGAGTGAAGGCAACTATAAAGTCATCCTTTGTGAGCGGGGTGTGCGGACCTTCGCCGACCACACGCGCAATACGCTGGATTTGAGCATTGTTCCCGCCGTGCAACGCTTGAGCCATTTGCCCATCGTGGTGGATCCCAGCCATGGCACCGGCAAGCGCAATAAGGTCTTGCCGCTGTCGCGAGCGGCCGTTGCCGTAGGCGCGGACGGCCTGTTGGTGGAAGTGCATCACGATCCCGACCACGCGCTTTCTGATGGCATGCAGTCGATTCTGCCCGACCAGTTTGATGAATTGATGTCGGAGATCCGGCAGATCGCGGCGGTCCTGAAACGCAATGTTCAAGAGCCCCGCTTGCAGCCCGCAGTTGTCCGGGCCAGCAGGTAGCTTGCGCGCCGCCTGTTCAGTCTGGCGTCTTGCTGCACTCCTCATTCTGGCCGGCTTGTGCCGCTGCAGCGAGTCCCCGGAGCCTTTTCCCAACTATCACGAGTATGCCTACATCACCAACGGCGGGGAGAACACCGTCACGGTGATCGATCTGCGGGCGCTGATGATCGCGGGCACGGTGCCGGTCGGCAAGAGCCCCACGGGCATCGCCGCCAATCCCAGAAAGAACGAGATCTACGTCGCCAATACCGAATCCAACAACATCAGCGTGATTGACGCCGAAACCAACCACGTGGTGGCAACCATCGGCGTGCACCGGGCTCCTTACTTCATCGACGTGTCCGCCGACGGCAAGCGCGCCTACGTGGCCAACTCCGGCTCGGCCAATCTTTCCGTGATCGATCTCGACCAGCGCAAATTGTTCAAGACGATCTTTGTGGGAAACGGCAGCAATCTGGCTCGCGTCTCGCCCGACGGCAAAACCATTGTGGTGGCGCTCCGCGACGAAGACTCCGTCGCCATCGTTGATGCCGCCACTCTCGCCCTGCGCAACAAAGTGAGAGTTTGCGCCAAGCCGGTCGACATCGGCATTGTGCCCGATTCCAGCAAGGTCTTTGTCGCCTGCAGCGAGTCCAAGCAGGTCGGAGTCGTAAAGCTGGCTTCCAAAACCGATCCTGACGTTTTGCTGGCGCAGCTCGATGTGGGCGCGACGCCCGTGCACGTCGCGGTCAAACCGGATGGCGGCGAGGTTTTTGTCTGCAACTACGATGCTAGCTCGGTTTCCGAGATCATCACCGGCTCCAACGAGGTGACCAATAGCTTCCTGATCGGCGATCACCCGGTCCAGGCCCTGGTCACGCCGGACAATTCCCTGCTCTACGTGACTAACTTCGGGTCGAACTCGGTTGCGGTCTACAGCATCGACAACGGAAAGCGGACCGCTTCGGTGGATGTCGGCCAGCATCCGGAGGCTCTGGCGCTCTCGCCCAGCCGCTTCCTGCTGCTGGTGGTGAACACCGGCAGCGACGACCTCTCGGTCTTGTCACTGATCGACCGCAAAGGGCATCCTATTTTTCCCCAGCCGCCGGCCATGGAAACTATGATCCCTGTAGGTAAAGATCCGCGCGCCATCGTGGTGAAAGCTTTTGTGAGTCAACGGTAGGATATTGCTAAGGGTGGCGTCCCATCGCTGAGAATCTAATCACGCGAGCCCCAACCCGCCATCCACAGTCAGAATCTGACCGGTAATGAAATGCGAAGCCGCGGCAAAATACAGGACAGCATCCGCCAGCTCCTGCAATGTGCCGTTTCTGCCCATGGGGGTGCGCTGGGCTACGCGGTTCATGAAGCCTGGATCATCCCTACCGTCTTCGGCATCGATGGTGCCGGGGGCCACGCAGTTTACAGCAATCTGAGGCGCCAGCGCCTTGGCCATGACCCGGGTCAGCATGTGCAGGGCCGCCTTCGACGAACAATAGTGTGCATGCGTGACCCAAGGCTTCTCTCCGCCCAGCGATCCCAGGTTGATGATCCTCCCCTGGGTGCGGCGCAGCGCTGGAACGCAGTGTTTTGAGACCAGGAATGGTCCGCGCACGTTGGTCGCGAACACATCGTCCCATTGATCCAGAGTGATCTCCTCGAAACGAGCGGTGGCAAACACACCTGCGTTGTTGACCAGCACGTCGATGCCGCCAAGCTTCTCGAGGACCGTGTTCACGGCTGCGGAGACGCTTTGTTCGCGGCGCACGTCGCACAGAACGGCCAGTCCCTTGGCGCCCTTGGCCTCAATCTCGTCGACCGTCACTCTGGCTGGATCGGACGACGCCAGGTAAGTCACAGCCACGTTTGCGCCGGCGTCAGCCATAGCCAGAGCGATGGCCTTACCCAAACGGCGCGCGCCGCCGGTGACAAGAACCGTCTTCCCCGCCAAGGCTTTCATGAGTGGCATTGTAACGGCTTTCGCGGGACGACGGCCCGGAGTGGAGAGCGCCAGCCGCGCCTTATGCGGCCGTTAGCGTCTGTGAATCCTTTACGCTTGAGTTTTATCCAATCCGCTATGGGTACTCATCTTTCCTATGTTGCTCTCCCCCAACAGGGCGGACCATCCGAATCCGAAGCGAAGGCCCTCGACGCCTACTCGCGGGTGGTCACCAGCGTGGTCGAATCGGTAAGCCCCTCGGTCGTACGCATCACGGCAGAAGCCGGCCGAGGCCGCGGCGGGGGCGGTTCCGGCTTTATCTTTACTCCGGACGGATTCATCATCACCAACAGCCACGTTGTGCACGGCGCGGAACGGATCAAGGTGGCGACTCCGGACGCCGGCGAATTTCCGGCGCAGCTTATCGGCGAAGATCAGGATACCGACCTGGCGCTGGTGCGTATCGACGCTCCCGGTCTGCATGCCGTGCAACTGGGCGATTCGCGCAAGATACGCGTTGGCCAGTTGGTGGTCGCCATCGGCAATCCTTACGGGTTCCAGTACACCGTAACCGCCGGAGTGGTCAGCGCCCTGGGCCGCAGCTTGCGTTCGCAATCCGGCAGGCTGATCGAGGACGTGATCCAGACTGACGCTGCGCTCAATCCCGGCAACTCTGGCGGGCCACTGGTGAACGCCTCTGGAGAGGTGATCGGCGTGAACACCGCGACCATCCTGCCGGCGCAAGGTCTCTGCTTTGCCATCTCCATCAACACCGTGAAGTTCATCGCCGGTAAGCTGATCCGCGATGGAGTGGTTCGCCGCAGCTTTATCGGCGTGCAAGCCCAGACCGCGGGTGTGAACCGCAACATCGCCCGCCATTACGATTTGCGGATCTCGACCGGCGCTCTGGTGCTGGCGGTTGAGCCGGTCGGCCCGGCTGCGAAGGCCGGCTTGCAAGAGGGAGACCTGATTGTCGCATTGCAAGGCGAAACAGTGGAAGGCGTAGACGTACTGCATCGGCTGCTGAACGAAGACCGCATCGGTCAAACCACCCAGCTCACGGTTCTCCGTGGATCCAAGAAATTGGAACTGGCTATAGTTCCTGAAACAAGGCACTCGTAAAGGAAATCCAGGGGCTGAAGCGTCGCAGCCGCAACTCCTCTGCGCTCCTCAGTGGCCTCTGTGGTTGAGGACCGGATTTACAGTCCAAACAACTCCCGCAACCGCTTGGTCTGCGCGCGGCTTACAGGAATCTCCGTTTGCTTTTTGTCGTCCATGCGAAGCTGGTAAGAGCTTTTGAACCAGGGCACCACTTCCTTAATGCGGTTGATATTGACGACAAAGGAGCGATGGGCGCGCCAGAACATGTCGGAATCCAGGCTGCCGAGCAGTTCTTCCAGAGTGCGGCAGTTGGAGTGCCCTTCCAGGTGCGTGGCCACCACGCTGATGATCCCGTCCTCGATGGAGGCGAAGCAAACGTCCTTCTGGTCCACCAGAAGCAGTCGCCCGGCCGAACGCAGCAGAACCTTTGAATTTTGCGGACGCTGCGCCTCCAGCATCTTTACCAACGTATCCAGCTTCTCCGTGCCCACCGCCGCCGCAGTCTGCAGCTTCCTGCGCGCTTTCTCGATGGCCTGGCTGACGCGCTTCTTGTCAAACGGCTTCAACAGGTAGTCAATTGCGTTGACCTCAAAGGCTTTCACGGCATATTGGTCATAGGCGGTGGCAAAGATGATCTGCGGCAAAGAAACCTTTTTGTCGACCAGCTTCTTAATGACGCCGAAACCATCGAGTCCGGGCATCTGCACGTCCAGGAACACCACGTCCGGAGCGTGTTCCTTGATGAGATTGACGGCCTCGAGCCCATTGCGGCCCTGGGCCACGATGTTCACGTCGTCCACTGACTTGAGGAGATAGCTCAACTCGTCGCGGGCCAGTTGCTCGTCGTCGACGATCACCGCTGACAATGCCATGAACCCAGTATAGAGCCAGTACACTCCCCTACTCAACGCCGGGCCTAATGCCGGGAAGGTTCGCCGGGCCTCACCCACCCGAAATCTGGCCCCGCGCCGGGAACTAAAAAAATGTGTCGCCAGGTGTCGATTCGGCGGCTCTTGCACGTCACTTCATTGAACGGAACTAGCCCCTCACAGGGGCGACGGATTCCAACCATGTAACTCTTAGGAGGATTTTGCGATGAGCAGGAATCGGATCTTTATGGTCGTAGGTTTCTTCGTGGCGATGGCAGCCTGTTTTGCCTGGGCTGGAACATCCGGCAAGGCCCCGTCCAAAGACCAGTCCAACGCCGTCACGGCCTTTGACAAGCTGAAGGCTCTGGCGGGCCAGTGGGAAGCAGACTCAGACAAAGGCAAGGTCACGTCATCTCTCGAACTGGTCTCCAACGGGACGGCTCTGATGGAGAAAATCAACGTCCCGGGCGACGGCGAGATGGTGACCGTCTACTATCTTGACGGCCATCACCTGGTGCTCACCCACTACTGCAGCGCGGGCAACCAGCCGCACATGCAGGCCCAAGCGTTTGACCCGGCTTCCAATGTGATCCGCTTCGACTTCGCGGGCGCCACCAATTTGGCCAGCGCCGGTGATGCCCACATGCACACGGCGCAGATCACATTCCTGGGCGCGGATGCCTTCAACGCCGACTGGACGCTTTACAAGGACGGCAAGGCCGCCTTCACCGTGCCCATCCAGTTTCACCGTGTAAGATGACTTTTTGGGCCACCGGAAATCGTGGGTCGCGGCGCTCGCACTGATCATCCAAACGAGTGGCGCGACCCCATCCCAAGTTTTTGTACCGAAGTTTTTCACCGGGAGAGGCTTATGCGATACATGTTGCTGATCTATACGAGAGAAGACGGAGCAGCCCTGGCGTCACAGGAAGAGAGGACGCAAATCATCAACGGCCATAGGGCCGTGATGGACGAAACACGGGGCAAAGGCATACTCCAAGGCGCCGAGCCGCTGGCTCCGGCCGCCACGGCCACGACGGTGCGCCAGCAGAACGGCAATACGTTGGTCACCGACGGCCCGTTCGCAGAGACCAAGGAGCAACTGGCCGGATACTACATCCTGGACTGCAAGGATGTGGACGAGGCCATTGCCTGGGCGGCCAAGATCCCCACCGCTTGCGGTGGCGTGCAGGGCTGCGTGGAGGTCCGGGCTCTGCGCGCTCTGCCTGCACGAGATGAGGTGGCAGCGGCCGAGCCGCAGTATGCAAGTTGAGACCATTGTTGAGTCGGTATTTCGCCAGGAGTCGGGCCGGATTATCGCCACGCTCATCCGGCTCGCCGGCTCCTTCGATCGCGCTGAAGAGGCCATGCAAGAAGCCTTCGCCGCTGCGCTCACGAACTGGCCGGCCAAAGGTGTTCCCGAGAACCCGGGGGCGTGGATCACCTCTGTGGCCCATCGCAAGCTCATCGATCAGGGCCGCCGCGAGCGCGTCCGCCGGGAGAAACAGGATTCGCTGCAGTATGAGACCCCGAGCATTCATCAACCCGAAGCCGATTCCTTCGACCTCGATCTCTCCGACGCTGCGACCATGACGTATCCCGATGATCGTCTGCGGCTGATCTTCACCTGCTGCCATCCCGCCTTGAACCAGGAAGCGCAAGTGGCGCTTACCCTGCGAACCCTGGGCGGCCTGACCACGCCGGAGATTGCCCGGGCTTTTCTTCTGCCCGAAGCCACCCTGGCCCAGCGCTTGGTGCGTGCCAAGCGCAAGATCCAGGAAGCGCACATTCCCTACGAGGTGCCTCCGCGCGCGCAGCTGGCGGAGCGTCTGGCCTCGGTTCAATCCGCCATCTATCTGGTGTTCAACGAGGGATACTCGGCGACCGCCGGGGACAGCCTCATCCGGCGGGAACTTTGCGCCGAGGCCATCCGCCTGTGCCGGACCCTGTGCGAACTGCTGCCCCAGGAGCCGGAAAATCTGGGACTCCTCGCGCTGATGCTCCTCCAGGACTCCCGTCGCGATGCGCGTATCGACGGTCAAGGCCGGCTGGTAACTCTGGAAGAGCAGGACCGCCGACTCTGGGACCAGAAGCAAATCCAGGAAGGATTGGCGCTCGTTCACCGGGCGTTGCCCATGCGCGCCATCGGGCCCTACCAGTTGCAGGCAGCGATTGCCGCGCTTCACGCCGAGGCGCAGTCGCCCGCGGAGACAGATTGGCGGCAGATTGCGGCGCTTTATCAGGAACTCTTGCGTGTCTCGCCGTCGCCGGTGGTCGCGCTGAACCACGCCGTGGCCGTGGCCATGAGCGGAAGCTTGGAACAAGGACTGAAGCAGATGGAGCACCTGGGTGAATCAGGTGATCTCGAACACTATCATCTCTTTCACGCGGCCCGAGCTGACATACTGCGCCGGCTGGGACGCCGCCAAGAGGCGGCCGGGGCGTATCGTCAGGCGTTGCGGCTGGCGACAAACAAGGTGGAGCAGGAGTATCTAACGCAGCGGCTGAGCGAAGTCAAACAGTAGGCATCTTATGCACCTGGATTTCCTTTGTCCCAGGGAGATCATGGCTCTGCGGTTCCTGGTTCGCACTCCACCCGGCGAGCCTCTACCGCCAGTTTGGGCGTCTTAAAGGCGCAACGAGTGTCACACCAGAACTTGGCACTACCAAGCAAATTCCCGTCCTTTTCGGTGAGCTTTACGCGATAGCCACCCAAACCCTGGCTCCAGGTGATTTCCAATCTCTGTCGATTTCGTGGCCGCCACGAGGACAAAGTCCATTGCGGAGCCTCGGGGACGAACGCCCTGATCGCAAACTCGGCTACGGACCGGCTCAACGGCTGTGCTAGCAATTGAAATCGCGGCGGCAGGGATTCTTTGTCGTTGGCAGGCGCCGAAACGATACGCATCTGGTAGCAGCCCGCAAAGTGTTGCGCAAGCTCACCACTCGTTTGGCCCAGCAGAGGCACAGAGAAGAGAATTGTGCACAAGAACGCAAGCCTCATGCTTCCCACATCTCCTAGTTGCTTCTCTCCACCACAAACTCCGGGATGGCCAGCAGCGCGCGCTTGATCTCTGAGTCGGCGAAGCTGCAGATGGCGTTGCGAGCCGCGGCAGCATATTTAGCCGCCTCGTCGTACGCATACTGAATGGAGCTGCAGCGGTTGAGCAGGGCCAGAATCTGTTCGTGCTGCACGCTGAGAAAGGCGCGCTCTTCCAGGACGGTTTCCACCAGCTTGCGCTCGCCCGGCGCGCAGCGCTCCAGAGCGTGGATCACGGCCATGGTTACCTTGCCTTCGCGCAGGTCGCTGGCCACAGGCTTGCCCAGAACTTCTTCGGATGCGGTGAGGTCGAGAACGTCGTCCACGATCTGAAAGGCCAGGCCCAGGTTGCGTCCGTACTCGCCCAGGCGCTGTTCCTGCTCTTCCGTCGCTTTGCCCAGGATCGCTCCCAGGCGCATGGAGACGGAAAACAGGCACGCGGTCTTGCGGAAAATGAGATCGAAATGCTCTTCCGGGCTGACGCACTTGCCCAGCTTCTCCATCTGCAGTAGCTCCCCTTCCACCATCTGCTGAGTCAGGTCAATCAGCTCGTCGAGGATCCTGAAATTGCGTTCCTGGACGGCGACCTTGAAGGCCTGCATGTACAGCCAGTCGCCGGCCAGCACGCACTTGGAATTGCCCCACTGGGTATTAGCCGCAGGACGGCCGCGGCGGGTCTTGGCTTCGTCAATAATGTCGTCATGAACCAGCGTGGCCGTGTGGATGATCTCTACCACGCCGCCCAGGCGCACCGCGCTGCGCTCATCGTGGGGGAAGAGTTTGGCGGCGAGCAGCAGCAATGCCGGGCGAATGCGCTTGCCTCCGCCTCCGCGCAAGTACTCGCCGATATCGGTAATCGCGCGCACGCCGGAGACGGTGTCGCGGCCGAATTCGCGCTCGATGGCCGCCAAGTCGTCGCGCAGCAGCTCAAAAACTTCCCTAGCGCCCGATGTGGCTGGTGAACTCAAAACACCCCTTAGTTGCTCCGGTAGTTGGTGAACTGCATATCGATTCCAAAATCCCGTCCCTTCAGCAGCGCAATGATCTCTTGCAGGGCATCGCGATCCTTGCCGCTCACGCGGACGAAGTCGCCCTGAATCGAGGCCTGCACTTTCTTCTTGGAATCCTTGATGACCCTGACGATCTCCTTTGCCTTCTCCGTGGGAATTCCCTGCTGCATGCTGATTTTCTGGCGCACGGAAGAACCTGCGGCCTGCTCCACTACGCCGTACGTCAGAGCTTTCAGCGGCACGCCGCGCTTGACCAGCTTGCCCTGCAGAACATCATTCACCGCCTTGAGCTTATATTCGTCCTGGGAAGAGAGCACGATGGCATCTTTGCCTTCCAACTGGATGTTGGATTTTGAGTCCTTCAGGTCGAATCGCGTATGGACCTCTTTCAACGCGTTTTGGATCGCGTTGGAGGCTTCCTGCAAATCGACCTTGCTTACAACGTCAAAGGAATTTTCGGCCATGCGCTTATAGCTTACTAAGAGTTACCCGCGGATGCACGTTTTTCAACGCCGCTGCCATCCCTGGTCCCAAGGCCAACTCTTGGCGACCGATTTTCATGAACCACGGGCGATAGACGCGCCATCTTCCACTCGCCGAAGCCCGGCAGAAAGCAGAGCTCCGCCGTGGTTACCAACGTACTCTTGCCGCTCTGCGGGTCTGCTGCGAAGATGGCTCCCGTGTGAGAACAACTTCTGGCCGGCGGTTTCGGGGGAAAAGCGCTGGTCAGAAAAAGTTTGAACCAAACCAATAACCAGGCCTCGGTTGTTCCCGAGGCCTGTTGTATTTTGCGGGTACCCACGATTACTTACATATTCCCCTCATCCGCCGACGGGCCGTAAATTGACGGCACTGCAACGTCATTCAATCGCAGATAAACCCCCAATTGCGCACGATGGTGAATGGTATGGTTCAGGATAAAGCTGCGCAGGACGCCGATGCGGGGCAGCGTAAAGACTGCCTTGCCGCCGGAAACCAACGACCAGGGCTTCATGAGCTGCTCATCCGTGGCTCCGGCGATCGCCTTGCGGGCCGAAGCCGTGTTCTTATCGAAGGCTTCGAGCATCTGCGCATGCGACGTCAGT
This sequence comes from Candidatus Angelobacter sp., assembly GCA_036521855.1. Lineage (GTDB taxonomy): Bacteria > Acidobacteriota > Terriglobia > Terriglobales > Acidobacteriaceae > Angelobacter. The sequence goes on along the minus strand of DATDGY010000188.1, from coordinate 21,336 downwards.
TGGGGAGGCGTCGGAGCGTTCTTTACATCGAAAGAGTCTTGACCGATGATTGCTTCGGCCCACCCGTTGATGGTGGCCAGATGCGTGCCCAAGCCGCCCAAGGTCATGGATTTGGTGTGAGGCTTGAACGCCAGCTTGTTGTCCGGTACCCGCTCCAGGCTCTTTCGGGTGTTGGCCATCTCATGGTCGAATTCCGGCAGTAGTGCTTGATTCAGGGGCATGTTCCTCTCCTTTCCTGCAAACAACTCCCCTATGATACGGTCGTACCGCAAAGGATCAATTATTTTTTGCTTAGGAAATGATGCTGGCTCGGAGAGAGTCCCTGAGAATTTCGGCCACGCCGGAACTAGAGGAAATCGAATGGATGGAGTGGGAGGTCAACTCACGCTGACGATGCTCATAGCCGGCTGCTCGCTTCCCGCGGTCTTGCCGTACCGGGCCTTGATGGTGCAGTTGCGTCCCTTGGCTTTGGCCCGGTAGAGAGCCTGATCGGCCGCGCGCAGGACCTCGGACGGCGGCAGGTTGTTGCCGTTGCTGGAGGCGACGCCGATGCTCACGGTTACGTGCGTCTCTCGCTTCACTCCCTTGGTGGCGGTGACCTTGCCCCTCTTGTTCTTTCTGCGTTCCTTGCCGCGCACTACGAAAGTGGATTGTTCGATCAGCCCGCGCATCCTGTCCAGGTAGACAAACACTTCGTCCGTCGTCTTGCCTGGGAACATGATGGCAAATTCCTCTCCGCCGTAGCGGTAGGCCTTGCCGCCGCCGGTAATGTAGGCCAGCCGTGACGCTACCAGACGCAACGCCTGGTCGCCGGCGGCATGGCCGTAAGTGTCGTTGAATCTCTTGAAGTGGTCCACGTCCACCATGGCAATGGTGTACGACCCCGGCAGCTTCATCAGGGCTTCATTGAGGGCGCGGCGGCTGGGCAGCTGGGTAAGCTCATCGTGGTAGGCCATCTTGTACGAAGTTTCCAGCAAGGCCACGATCATGGCCAGCGCGCCGCCCGAAAAAAAGATCGCAGCGGCGTAGGTCGTGCCGCCCACTCGCAACGCAGCGAAGGATGCTGCCAGCGCCCACAGAAAGCTGCTTTCGACGGGCCGATAGCGCCGCACCAAAAGGACCACCATGACCACCGCAGCCGCTGCGAACGCCAGAAGTCCCGGTTGCGAGAGATGGCTCCACGCGGAGAACCGTTCGGGAAAAAATGGCCGGGCCAGCCAGCTCGCGGCACGCGCCAGTTGGGGCATGCACAGAACGCCGACAGCAATGATTTCGAGCGCTACCAGGGCAAGCCGTCTTCGGCCCGCGGGAGAGATGATTCCACGTTCGCGCACGAAGGCAAGCGCCACCAGGTTCAAAGGGAGGAGCACAGCAACGGCGTTGACCAGCACTTGGCCCGCGGGAATCGCCAGATGCGGCACCAGGCAAGTCAAAGCGGCTTGGGCCGCGACCAGCACCAGCTGGGCAAAAAAGAGCCGGCTACGGCGGAAGACGCCGCTCAAGATCAAGCCGAAGGTGACGACGATGAGCGGCAGGAGGCGGGCCTTGCCTGATGGCTCGACCAGAATCCCCAGGCGCAGGAACACGACGGCGATCGCCAACAGCAGGCCGCCGGGGAGAGTCAGCCGAAACAGAATCATTGCGATGTTGGACCTTGACGGCACAGCGCGCTCCATCATTCGGGAATCGTGCCCAGATATAAGTTATTGTTTGAGAATAACTTACGCGTTGACAGCTGGTGCGCTGGACAAGCTGCACTATATCCATCACCACCCTGTTCCGAGTAGATACCGTTAGTGCCATGCCCTTTCTGCCGGCGTCCGGCAAAGAACGGGACCGGCGCTTGGCTCCAACGCGGCCCGCCCTCCCGTCTTGGGTTCACCTTGAGCCATCAAGGACTGCGATTTTAGCGCATCTCGGCAAGAGAAAAACTGCTGTCAAGCAAGTGGCCGCCATGTAGAATGGCCGCGCCCGCGGATATGTTCGGGCCGTCGTGACGCAGACCATGGATCGACGATCGACGATCAACGATCGACGATCAACGACGGAGGACTCTCTCCGGCTGGAGCGCACACATTGAGGAGAATACGATGAAATACGCTGCAGAGATGTTCGGCACCTTTGTCCTGGTCTTCGCGGGCTTGGGGACAGCCGTCATTGCCGGCGGTCAAGTCGGCAATGTGGGCGTGGCCTTCGCTTTTGGACTCGCGCTCATGGCGATGGCTTATACGCTGGGACCGATCTCCGGCTGCCACATCAATCCGGCCGTAAGCTTGGGCGTCTTTCTCAGCAAGCGCATGCCGCTGAAAGAAATGCTGGGTTACTGGGCTGCACAATCCATCGGTGCTATCTTCGCTTCTGGGGTGGTGCTCGCGATCGCCAACGGCGCTCCCGGGGGTTACAACGCCGCCCTGTCGGGGCTGGCCGCCACTGGTTACGGCGCGCATTCCCCTGGCGGCTACGGTATGTGGTCGGCCTTCCTCGCCGAGATGTTTCTCACCATGCTCCTGGTGGTTACTGTGCTGGGCGCAACAGACAGCCGCGCGCCGGCGGGCTTTGCCGGCATCCCCATCGGCCTGATCCTGACGGTGATGATCCTGGCCGGAATCCCCGTGACCAATGGTTCCTTTAATCCGGCGAGAAGTATCGGTCCTGCCGTATGGGTCGGGGGATGGGCGCTGGAGCAGCTCTGGCTGTTCATTGTTGCCCCATTCGCCGGAGCCGTCCTGGCTGCGCGAGTCTATCTTGGTCTGAAGCCGGCTCGCCCCTGAAATTCACTTAACCTTTTTTGTTTCACCTACTCCACGCGATGGAGATATTCATCGGCTCGAAAAGCTCCGTCAGTTGATTTTGGCTGCCGGTTTGCCTTCGCCGGGCCTACAAGGCAGCGGCAGGTTACCGCAGCCCAGAAAGTTTTTCTCTCTGTCAGTCCGCTAACACTTGCCCGGACATAGAGTCCAATCTCTTGACAATTGACACTATTTTAGTCTATGCCTTATTAAGCAACGCCTTGTGCGAAAAGGGATGACGACTGATGACGGAACAACGCGACCTGTTTCCGGGAGCCCTGGAGATGATGATTCTGCAGACGCTCAAACGCAAGCAGCTACACGGGTATGCCCTCGTCCAGCACATCAAGCGCACCTCGGACGACCTGTTGCAGGTAGAAGAGGGGTCGCTCTACCCGGCGCTGCAGCGCATGCTCAAAGCCGGCCTGGTCAAGGCAGCCTGGGGCGTTTCTGCCACCGGCCGTCGCGTACGCACCTATCAACTCACACTCGAAGGCCGCAAGCACGTAGAGCGCGAAGTCTCCAGCTTTGAACGCATGCTGGAGGGAATCACCCGCGTCCTGGCTCCGGCCCGGCAACGGAGTTAAGCCATGAACTGGTGGAGACAACTCTTCTCGCGACACGCCATGTATAGCGATCTCTCTGAAGAGATACGGGAACACCTTCAAGAAAAGGTTGAAGAATTGGTGGCCGGCGGGATGTCCCACGAACAAGCCCTGGCTGCGGCCCGCCGCGAATTCGGCAACGCAATGCTGCTGGAGGAACGCGGCCGCCAAATGTGGCAATGGTCCTGGTTGGAAAACATCCTGCGCGACCTGCGTTTCGCGTGCCGGCAGTTGCGCCGCAATCCTGGATTCACATTGATTGTCGTCCTCACTCTGACGCTGGCCATCGGCGCCAACACAGCCGTATTCAGCATGGTAAACGCGCTCTTGCTCCGTCCACTTCCCTATCGCCAGCCGGAGCGGCTTGCCGCCCTCACCCGGCACTTGGGCGGTGTGCTGCCCGGTGGAAGAGTCTTTGAAGAAGCAGACAGCGGGCACGACGGAGAGACCTGGGAACTGGTTCGCGACAACGTCCCCTCAGTGCTGCCGGCTGCTTATAAGCCCGGCTCCAACGGCATCAACCTGGAAGTCAACCATCAGGTCCGCTACGTTCACAATCAGCGTGTCTCCGCGACCTTCTTTGATGTCTTGGGGATTCAACCGTTGCTGGGCCGCAATTTCACGCAAGAGGAAGACCGGCCCAACGGCCCGAAGGCCGTCATCCTCAGTTACGCATTCTGGCGGTCATTGTTTGCCGGCGACGCAAACATTCTCGGACAGGCCATCCATCTGAAAGGCGTGCCCTACACCGTGGTTGGAGTGATGCCGCCGGGGGCGGAGACCACGGCTGCAGCGGACCTCTGGACGCCGATACAGCCTTGGCGGCGAGGCGAGGGCGGCGGGATAAACTACCGGATCGTGATGCGCCTGAAGGACGACGCGACCTGGGCTCAAGTCGACAGTCAACTGGCTGTGCTGCACCCCGGTCTGTTCGATCGTTTCCGCAAGGACATGAAAGCGCAGCTCATGGCCACGCCGTTCCAGGAAGCTCTGGCGCAGGAAAAACGCACTCCCACATTGATCCTCATGTCTGCGGTCGGCGTAATCCTGCTGATCGCTGCGGCCAACCTCACCGGGCTGATGCTGGTGCGGCTATCGCGCCGCAAGGACGAGATCAGGACGCGCCTGGCTCTGGGTGCCCCGCGAAGCGCCATCATGCGTCAGGCATTCATGGAACCACTGCTTCTCAGCCTGGCTGGAGCGTTTTGTGGCTTGGCCCTCGCCTTGCTTGGCTTGAAATCATTCGCCGCTCTCTTCCCTCCGGACATGTTGCCTTTTGGCGGCATCAGCATCGATGGCAGAGTTCTGACTTTCACCGCCCTGTGCACGGCGGGGGTCAGTATTTTCATTGGGATGTTCACCGTCTCTTCCAGTGGTCATGTTCAGATCCGCCCAACCACGGCCGGCCGTATGTCCGGCGACGGGGCTCCGAGCGGCCGCACGCGCCATCTTCTCATCGGCGCTGAGGTTTGCCTCACGTTGGTCTTGCTGGCAGGGGCCGGACTCCTGGTCCGCACACTTGTGTATTTGCAAACTCTGCCGCCCGGCTTCGACGCCAGCAACGTATTGACCGCGCGAGCGTCCCTGGACAACCCGCGCTATCACGATCCTGCCGCGTTTCAGAGCCTGGTGCGGGAGAGTTTAGCTGCGATGAAACAAATCCCGGGTGTGGAATCGGCTGCGGTTGGGCTGAGCCTGCCCTATGAGGTTGGATTGAATGACGGCGTCAAGATCCTGGACGCGCCAAAGGGCAAGGACGAGCTGGGCAGCAGCACGGCATACATCACGCCGGAATATTTTCGCGCGTTGCGAATTCCCATTCTTGCCGGACGCGCGTTTACCGACGATGACGCCAGCACCAGCGAGCCGGTGGTGGTTGTGAACGTATCCTTCGCTAAGCAGCACTTGGGGACTCTTGACGTCGTCGGACTGCACCTTGGCTTGGGAGACACGATCTGCAGCGTGGTCGGTCTGGTCGGCAACGTGAAAAAACCTCCGGGGATGTTTATGAACGCGCCGCTTTCGACAGAACCCATGTTTTACATCCCGTTTACGCAGGTCGACCAACCTTACCTGAAGCTGGTTCACGGCTGGTTTCAGCCGAGCTGGATGGTTCGCGGGCAGGGCCCAATCGCCGGCCTACCGGAGGCCATGCAGAGAGCGCTGAGCAAGGCCGACCCTGAGTTGCCTTTTTCGAGCTTCCACAGCTTGGACGATCTCGAAGCCACAGCTCTCTCCCAGCAGCGCGTAGAAGTCTTGCTGTTGACAGTCCTCTCGGGCCTTGCTTTTCTACTTTCGATTGTCGGCGTTTACGGTCTGGTTTCCAACATGGTAGTGCAGCGCCGCCGGGAGATTGGCATCCGCATGGCCCTAGGATGCCAGCTCGGTCAGGCCATGACGACCGTGGCGGGCTCGGGATTGGTAGCGGTGGGTTTCGGACTCGGTACCGGCCTGATTCTGTCGGCGTTCGCCTTACGCGTTTTGAAAAGCCAACTGTACGGCGTGCGCAACCTCGACCCGGCCACGCTAATTGGGGTGTCGCTGTTTCTATTATCGGCGGCGCTCCTGGCCAGCTTTGCGCCCACGCTGCGGATCGCGCGCATCGATCCCGCCGCAACCCTCCGCGCCGAATAGCCGGAAATCCACCGTTAACGGTAGTATCCCTGTTTCGCCTGAACGACCAGGTCTTTTTGCGCCTTTTTGACTTCGGCCGCCAAGTCAACCTTAATGGCGCAGAATTTGCCCTTGGGCTTGGCCATAGACGGATGGTAGCCCAGGCTGTAGCGCGTGCGAATATCGTCAATCAATTGCGCCAGCTTGGCCGGCAATTTCCTGCTATTCGACTCCACTACTTCGCCACCGCTGGCCTGCGCGTATTTGTACACTTCGCCCGGCGGGTAGAGCATCCGGCCGATGATCTTGGAGCTATCGCGCAGTGAATCTTCCTGGTCGGAAATCTCGCTTCGCATGAGCAGCGTGCAGACTACCACTCCGGTGCGAAACAGCTCCTTCAAAGCCTCTTTTTCGGTGTGCAGCACTCCCCCGCGCAGGCTTCTTCCGTAGCGGTCTTTTACTTCTTCAGAGGGGATGTTGGGAACGTCGTCGGTCAGCCAGATAATCACTCGCCGGCTGTTTGGGTTCGTCCCATGGGACAACTGGCCGGAAGCTTGATAGATGGCTTCATTGAAGAATGCGGCCTCGCCGCTCTCCATGCGGCTGGCCTTATCGATCGCAGCGGCCGTTAGCGAGCGGTCGGTGGTGAAGTCCTGGATCACGCGCGTGGATGCCGCATAGACCATCACCGCAACTTCGTCTTGGGGCTTGAAGTGCTGCAAAGCCGCCAGGGCGCTTGCGGCCAGCGGCTTGAGGACAGGGCGCACACTGTCGGTCAGGTCAAATAGCAAAACCACCGACAGGGGTAGCTCGTCCTGGCTGAAGGAACTGATCTGCTGGCGGACGCCATCTTCATAGATCCGCAAGTCGTCCCGCTGGAGCGAACTCACGACTTGGTGGGTCTTCTTGTTCACAACTTGCGCGTCCACCAGCACCAGGCGAACGTTGACACGATACACTCCCGGGTCTTGAGCATGGCCCGCGTCCTGGTACCCGGACAGATGTGAAGCCGGCGCCGCGAGCAGGAGCAAGCCAAGAATGGAAGAAGCCGTAAGAGCCCGCATTGAGGTCCCCAGATACACCAAGATATGCCGGATCGACGGTTGCGTCCAGATTCTAGATGTGGCGCTCCATTGAGTGGTTGTTCCCTGCGGACGGAAGGAGAGGAAGCCACTCCGCATGAGTGAAAGGGAGCGCTCAAAAGCGCTCCCTGTTGATTCAGATGTCCGCTCCGAGCGCAACTCCTGGACGACTTATTTCAATGCGTCCAGACCGGGCTGCAGGAATGAAGTCAGGGAGTGTCCAATGGCCGGGAAGTGCGCGGACAATAAGGTGAGCAAAGGAACCAGACCGATAGAGAAAATGCGGACATAGAAGGGCAGCCCCAGCTCATTCGCCTCTGTACGCGTGATGCGCGCCAAGATAGGGTCGCGATGCACTTGCATCAACACCACCACGACGATGAAACCAACGATCACGAAGATAGCGGTGAAGGACCAGATCAGGGACTGGTGGGGCTCGAAGGAATACACGTTGAGCGATAACAGAATCAGGCTGAAGGAAATCGCCAAGAAAATCAGGCAGTGCCTTAGCTGGGCCAGAACGGCGCGAATAAACGACACATATCGCAGAGCTGCGAACTGTTCCAGAATTTCAACCTGTGTGGCTTCCGGGTCTGCATTCTCTTGGCGCGCTTGAGTGCCCGCTGGTTTTTCCTTCGGCTCGTCGCTCTTCCCGCCATCGCCGCGCGGCTTATTCCAATGGAAGTTCAGAATGTCCAGAGTGTAATAGAGAGCACGCGCCAGCCGCCGTTGCAACGCGCCCAGAAATTTCTCAAAGTCAGGAAGGTCCTTATCCTTGGGGTGCCCGGAACCCCGGTAGCACCTGGCCGTCCGGAGCAAGAAGAAAAGTGGGCCACGCTCGCGAATCTGTCTCACGACCTTCAAAATCCGGTTGGTTTCGCCCTCCGTGCGGGCGATGACATCGGGCAGATTGAGAATTGCATCAATGGCGGCCAGATCCCGCCGAATCGCTCGCAGAAGCGACAGCTTGCAACCATCGGACCCCTGGATTCCGCTTGCAATCTCATCCAATTCGGAGCGAGTCCTGTCCAGCTGGGATTGCAATCCCGATCTATCCCCGCCCTTTTCCAGCTCCCTCAGCATGCTCCACAGCCGTTCATGGATCTCTTTCAGCTTCGGGTCATCTGATCCTGCCGGAGGCTGCGAGGACCGGCACAACCTAAGATCGCAATTTCCAAGACGGCGCAAGGCCTCGAACGAACGGGCCATAAACACCCACTCCGCCTCTTGGCCTCCCTGCCGCCAGATCGGGGACCAGTCGAAGCCCTCCAACCGGCCGAATGCCAGACGAATGGGCGATCGGTCCAGATCAAACAGGAGTGCTCGGAGCTCCCACCAGATCTGTCCCAAGCGAAACCCTTTGGACAACATCATCAGAACAACGATGCACAACAGTGTCCCGTAGATTTGGCCGAAAAGTGGACGCTCAAAGAGTTGAAAGGGATGCCAAGGATTGAGAGCCAGGAACCAAAGCAGGTAGGTCGCGACCAGACCCACCAAGTAGCTGTTCTTGAGCCGGAATGCGTACACCGCCACAGAAGCGTCCTTTTCCGTCGAACGGCCCGCATTGCGCGCCCCGGGAAAGGGCCTCTTGGTGCGCACCCGTGGACGCGATAGCTCGTTGAAGCGCAAGCGCCAAATCTCGAACACGCTCCACAAATACACTGCAGCCAGCAATAGAAGCATGGGCATCACCGGCGATACGCCGGTAGCCAGGTTCACGGAGCGATAAGCGAAAAAATAGCCGTACAACGTTGGATCACTCGTGAACAATCTCCACCACAATGCGGACGCACCAAGCGCCAGGGTCCACACCAAGAGAGACACGAGAGGCGCCCGCCCGAGCGGCCGACGGTCCTTCTTTTCTTTACGTTCCCATTTCGAACGCCAGATAAGACATGCGTGCAGGATGAGGCAGGCCGCCAACAGAAGAAGAATGCTTACCAGTACGGCGCCGGCAATCAGGCCCACGATGCTCCCGGCATTGCTCCTCAAGTGAAGGGGCATCGCCACCATGGCCAAGGCAAACGCGAGGCTGGCAGAGGCCACATTGATGAAGAACAGCCTCTGTTCGGGCAAGGCATCGACAAAGGCGAAATCGCGGAAATGCGACGCGATGGGTGAGCTCGCCAGCAGCACCAGCGCCTGCACCCATGCCAGCGCGCAGAGCAGTACACAGACCACCTTCCACGCCGTCGAAAAATCATTGCCGCGCAACACCGTGAGGTTTGGCGCAGGTGGGAGAGTTTGTCCCGTACTCGCCAGCATTTGCACCGGCCAGTATCCGCCTGTGCCAACAGCAGTCAGCCAAAGCGGGAGTTTCGCTTGTGAACATGGCGTGGAGCACCCATGAAGCGCCCCGGGCGCTTGGGTGTCTGCCGGTTGATAGCCGAGCGCTTCGCGTATGGTAAAGACACTGGCATTGTACTGACCCCACTCGTACTGGTCCGCCAACGGCAAGTCAAGAGGCAGCTGACCGGTGCTGGTCCAATTCCATCGCGGAGCGAGAGGATAGTTGGTGATGGCCAAGGTGCCGATGTAGGAAGAATTGTCCAACGCTCGTTCGAACATCAGATCTGAATCGGAAATAATGAAGAGACGGGCGTCGGGGACGGCAGTCCGCAGAAACTTGCTCAGAAACAGAGCGTCCAGGACGTTGGTAGCACTAATGCCGATGTATCGGTAGTGATCGCGCCGCATCTCCGCAGCATCATTCATCAGTACGGCTTCCTTGGACAGCGGCCCTTGCGGATTCGAGAAATCCGGGGGCTCATCGCCTCCATTGCTTCGGTCAGTGAGTTCCAGGGGTAAATAGGGACTCGCCGGCGTCGCAGCCGTGTTCGCGGTCCCGCCGCTCCCCGCAGCCTGATAGGCATTTCGCAGACTCGCAATCTCACGCGGATATACGAAACTCGTGTAGCAACGCCCGAAGGTAACTCCCCCGAAGGTCGTGCCCGCTTCCGACAATATGGCAACCTCCGGACTGCCATCGCAAGCGATGTCGCGGTCGTGCATCAGCTCTTCGATGAAAGCAGACACAGCGGACTCAGTTTCATTGACCATAGATTGAAAACGAAATGGGAGGCGTTGATTGCTTATCGCAGAGGAACTTGAGACTGTGCCGCTGTTGGCAGTGAAGCTATGCGGAGCGTTGGCCGCAGTCAGGCGCCTTAGCGAATCCAGAGAACCCGAAAAGGTAGGCCCCATAATGTGGATCGTGCCATCGCCGACGCAGCCGCCCGCCTGCGCGCACACTTCGTTGACGTAACCTACCGAATGGCTGAACTGCTCACCATTGATGCCGGCCGTGGAGGTGTCCGTGACCAGGAACACGTAAAGAACGGCTGCATGTTTTGCCCGCCCATTGCTGTCCACTTCCTGCTTCCCGTCCCAGCGGTACAGCAGGAGACCGGGCTGTTTCTCGTTTTGCTTCTGATCCTCGGTTGCCCTCTGCAGGGAATTGTAGTCGGCCCAGTCGGTTCTGGGTGCAGCATCCCACGGCAGCCAGTAGCGATCAATGACGTAATTTGCGGACCCTGCGGCCAACTGGATGGCTTCCACGGTGCGATCGAACATCAGCGCCAAGTGCGTGTGGGCCGGATCCGGCGCAATAGCAATCATTGCCGCTACGCGTTCCCGGTCGGGAATGCACCACAGGTCGCTTCGCGGATTCCTGATGGGTCGTTCGCGTTCGTCCCCTTGCAGGACCAGACTTACTCCGTTCAGTGCCGCAACGCTCTTCTTGCCGGCATCAACGATCTCCGCGGCAGGGCACTCACGGCCCGGCCACGCGCCCGCAAAATGGTCCTGAGACGCATTCCATGGCCCATCTTCTGACAGCCGGTCATCCTTCTGTCCGTCCCCGGCTGTTCCCGGGTGCTCGCGTTTTGCCGTGTTCGTCGATCGGCGCAGCGTCGAAGAGGCTTTTGACTGAGTTCCGGCCTGCGGCGTCGCCGGCGTTGGAGCCGGCGCCGAGTTGCGCAGCAGCAAGGCGCCAAGAACCAGGGTCCCTCCCACGGAGCCAACAATCCCTGCGCGCTTCACGGGCGGCCTCCGCCCCCAGACGCGTCAAGAAGCACGGGCGATGGAAGACCCGGAGCAAGCTCAGGGTCGGCAAAAAGCAGGACGTACATCTATCTGCCTCGTTGATGGGGAACGCTCGGGCGAGTTGGCCTTCTCTGTATTAGAACGAGATCGGACTTTCCACGATTTCCACCCCTGGATGACCGAAGGCTCTGCACAGGCCCCCCCATAGGTAGTGCAATGAACATACGTTCCGTTTCGCGGAAAAACGAAAAAAAATCAAATGCACCGCTACGCATGCTTTAGTTCCCTTCCGGATCCCGATTCCTGGAGGGATCGGGACACAAGTCTCCTTCAAGCTTGTTCTTCTGGCGGCTTCAGGCGCCGGAACGACCGCCACAACAGCAGATCATAGATGATCTTCAGTCCCCCGCCCAGAAACAGCGGCGCCGAGAATGCCACGCGCTGCATGAAAACACCAGCGACTGACGAAGACGCGGCCCAGAACACGTTGCGCGACAGGTTGGTGACGCCGCTCGCAAAGGTGCGCTCCTCCGGACGCACCACGGCAGCCACGTACGATTGCCGCGTCGGCACATCCATCTCCACCATCGACTCGCGCAGGAGGAAGAGTACCACCGCCCACTTCGCTGACGGCGCGAATGAGGCCGCAATCAGAAAAATGCTGGACGGCAAGTGCGTGAACACCATGGTCTTCAGCAAACCGAACCTGCGGGCCAGTGCCGCCGCACCCAAATGGGAAACCGCATTCAAGACGTGGACCATAAAGAAAAGCAGGGCCAGCTTGTTCTCGGCGATTCCAAAGCGCCGGAAGAACCAGTAGGAAACCAGCGCATCTGTGAGGAAGCCGCCGCCAAGACTGTCGATGGCAAACAGGGCTGCCAGCCGGGCCACGCGGGACTTGCTTTCAGGAGAAAGCGAACGCGCTTCACTTCTCCCGGCTTTCGTCGGGACGACCTCCACGTCCGCCGTAAGCAACAAGTAAAGCATGCCGCTCAAGAGATTCAACGCCGAGAATCCGCCGAACAACGCGCGATAAGCGGTCGAGAGATCGATGCCCCACAGGCGCTGTGCCAGCAGAGGCGCAGCGGCGGCTAGCGCACCCAGGGCGCCGCTGGCGTCGAGCACAACGTTGTACCACGCCAGTCCCCAGGTGCGTCTTTGATCAGGAACCAGAGACGGGATCACCGCCTGCTCGAGCGCGAAGGCCGCACTGCGGTCGGTGCCCATGCCGTTCAGCATGGCCAGGAAGGAGATGGGCAACAGGACCGCGAGCCCGGCATGGAATGCCAGGGGAAGCCCTCCCAACGCCGACAGCGTTGCCAGGAGGCACAAGGTCGATCGCCGCCCCAGGCGATCCGCCCGCAGCGTGACGAATACGGTCCCGACCGCCGCGCCCGCCAGGCCCGCGGCAATCACCAGTCCAATCGAAACCGCGCTGAAGCCTTCGCGATAAAGAAATACCCCCAGCACCACGCCCAGCAGGCCGGTCCCGAACGACCGCAGCCACGCGGCTGCACAGATCAGCACCAGATTGCGCGAAGAGGCGGTCATCGGCACAAGTTAACAGTGTAGATGAGGCGACGGAGGGCGAACGAAAAGCTGGATGACCAACGAAGCCGTGAGAGCGGCGGCGTCCCGTTGGGCTGCGGGTGAACGTCAGGCCTGCCGTCGCGTGCGCGGCTTTTCTCTTTTCTTTACCTCCGACGGGGCTTGGCTCAGGACGGAACGTACGCACCGTCCCAGATCCGGAAACGTGAACGGCTTTTCAAGGACGGTGACGTCCTCGTCGAGGCCCTGCACGTCGGGGTAACCGGAGATGAAGATCGCAGAGAGCCCGGTACGTTCCTGGCGAATCAGCCGGACGAGTTCGTCACCGCGGATGCCCGGCATGACAACGTCGGTCAGCAGCAGATCGATGACGCCCTTATGCTGGCGGGAAATCTGCACGGCTTCACGGCCATTGGCCGCTTCCAGCACCTTGTAGCCCAAGCTCTCCAGGTACATGTGGGTCATCGCACGGATGCCGGCTTCGTCTTCCACCAGCAGGATGGTCTCATGACCAGTCTCCGGCGGAAGGTCCAGCGGCTTCGTCCTTTCGGAAATGGACTTCGTGGAGCGGGGCAGAAAAATGCGGAAGACGCTGCCTTCGTTGGGCTTGCTGTCGACGCTGATGTACCCTTCCGCCTGCTCGACAATTCCATACACGGTGGACAGGCCAAGTCCCGTTCCCTTGCCCACGTCCTTGGTCGTAAAAAACGGTTCGAAAATATGGCGCTTGATGTCCTCAGACATGCCGTAGCCGGTATCGGCCAATTGCAAAACGACATAGTCGTTCCGCGCAAGTTCGGGAACCACCGAGATCGCTCCTTCCGCGGCCTCGCGAGTCGTAGTTAGCGTAAGTACTCCGCCATCCGGCATGGCATCGCGGGCATTGATGGCAAGGTTCAAGATCATGAGTTCGATCTGCGAAGGATCGGCATGGACCGGCAAGGTTTCCCCGAGAAGGTTCATCATCACTTGAATGCGGTCGGAGACGAGCCTCTGCAGCATCTTCTGCACGCCGGCGACGACGCGGTTCAAGTCCATCACCTCCGGCAGAACGGGATTCTTCCGGCTGAAAGCCAGCAGTTGCCGCGTGAACGACGCGGCGCGGCCGGCGGCTTCGACCAACTGTTCGCAGGAATCGCGATGTTGTGGGGGCAGGTTCTTGTCGTCCAGGATCTGGTTCGCATAGCCCGAAATCAGCATCAACAAGTTGTTGAAGTCGTGCGCCACCCCGCCGGCCAACCGGCCTACGGCTTCCATCTTCTGGGCCTGGCGAAGCTCCTCCTCCAGGAGCCGCGTCTGGGTAACGTCGCGATAGCTCCACACCCTTCCCACAAGTTGTTCGCCGATGGTTTGTGGTTGTGAGTAGCGCTCAAAGATGCGCCCATCTTTGAGCACCAGCGTATCAAAGCTGACCGCGCCGGGCTGAGCATACAAAGCTTGCACGCCCGCGTGGAACGCAGCCGGATCCTGCAGTTGTTCGACCGCGATAGGCAGCAACTCTTCGTCGCGCAAGCCCTGCAGACTCATACGCGGCATATGCCACATCTCCAGGAACTTTTGGTTGTAACCACTGATCTTCCCATCTCGGGACACCACCAGAATGCCGTCGGCAGTGGACTCCAACGTGGCGTGAAACAGTGAGATGGATTGTTGAAGCTGTGACTCGGTGTAGCGGGCTCGCTGATTTTCAATGCGCAACGCCGCGTTGGCCTTGGCCAGCTCCATGGTTCTGTCTTTAAGATGTTTCTCGAAGTCGGCATTGGCCTCGCGGATGTTCCTTTCCGCTTCATGGCGAAACCGAAGATCGCGCGCGGTGAAGATCACGGCCGCGACCGACGGATCATGCAAATGGTTGCTGGCAATGACCTCCATGGGGATCCAGTGGCCGTTGCTGTTCCGGAACCTCAGCACCGAAGGAATGTTTTGCCCTGTTTTTGCCAACGTCGTCGCGTATTCTGCGGCGGCCCGCGGACGATCATCGGGATGAATGAAGTCAAATACGGGCTGCCCCAGCAATTCCCGCGGAACGAAACCGAGAACGTGTTCTACCTGGGGATTGATGAGCGTGACCAGGCCCTGGGCGTCCGTCAAAGCTACGATTTCAGAAACGTTGTCCACGACCGAGCGGCACTTCTTCTCGGCGACCGTGATAGCCTCCTCGATCCTTTTGCGCTCGCGAATATCGCGATTGATGCTCAGCACAGCCTTGCGGCCCCAGAAGTCGATCAGGCTCAGGCTCACAAGAAACTCGATCTTCTCTCCTGCCTTGTTGAAGTCCGTCCTCTCCATGGAATGGGAGCCGCGCAACAGATCGGAGTAGTTGGGAACCTCGTGCGTCAGCTCCCGCATCTCCTTCCCGATCAGCTCTTCGCGTGGATAGCCATAAATCTCAGAGGCGCATTTGTTCGCGTCCAGGATGCGGAAGGACCGGGGATCGAAGATCAGGATCGCGTCTTTGACCGCGTCCATCAGGTGGCGGCACAGCTTGCGCGCTTCAGCGACACCGGATTTTGGATTCACCGGGACCATTTCGTCGCGGCCATTTCGTCAGCGCTCGGCGGGATCCTGCGGAGCGGTAGGCGCGAGTCGCGATGCCCGGCATTACGTCTTAATGCAAACGTACGACGGCTGCGAAATGCGGCAGACACACCGCGAAAGCTCGATGCTTTATCCATTCCCTTGCCGGATTCCACGCGGCCCGGCAGCGTAACCCTCTCTCATGCCACACTAGCACGCTGTTCCGGCGTTGCGCTGCCTTGTCACCGCTTCCTCTCGCCGCAGTTTCGTGTCACTCCAAACGCCGCTAATCGCTCTTGACTCCCAGGAAAGCGAGAGAGTGCCGGCGCACAGCCGGCCGGGCGCCGCAACCAGGGCTCAAGGTAACGTAGTCTGAAAGACGTCCAGCGCCTTCTCGGAAGGATTCAGGGCGAGTTGACTTAGCGGTTTGGCCGCGCGCGGGCCGGCGAGCAGGCACGCGGCCCTGCGGATGCGAATGCTCAGGAACTTTGCCAAATATCTTGACCCCTGGTCAGCGATGGTGATCAGTCTCACCCTGATTCTGTTCACCGTCGCTTTGTTCCTGCACGGTATGACTCATGACTTGCTCCTGGAGGCGGGCGTGCTCCTGGTGTCTGCCAAGCTGGTCATTATGTCCCACAAAAACAGCATCCTGGGCGAACAGCTTCATCAAAGCCTCGACGAGATTAAGAGGATGTTGCGCCGGGTCGAGGAGCCGCCCCACAAGCAGTAGCTTTCCCTTTGCGAGCCCCGCCCGTAGGAGCGGCCACCTTACACTCAAATCAATACTTGCAGGTAGAATCAGTTTCGCGCCGAGGACTGCCCGCGAAGAGATCGGCGCAAGGTCACCGATGAAGAGAAGCCTGTCTGCTCGACTGCAAGAGCTGGAGTCGGCGAAAAATTGGCGCGGCCCCGGATGCGGCACAAAAACCCGGAGGCTCCTGGGCTCGCTCCGCCTTGACGCTGTCGACCATGCAGAGGCCTTGATTCACATTCACGATGTCCTTCTGTTCTTGCGTGCTTTCCCGCAAAGCGCCGGAGTGGTCCGCGAGGCGGAGCGTTTGCTGAAGCGCGTAGGACCTCAGGTGGCCCGGCTGCGTGAAGGCGGCTCCGATTTGGACGTGTTCGATACCGAGGCGGTCTCAGGCATTGCCGGCACGGTGCTGACCGATAGCTTTACCTACGACGTCGCGCGCTGGCTGACACAACGTTATCCCCGGCAAGTGAGCGCCGTCTGGGACGTTGATGCGCAAGCCCGCCGCCTCGGGGCCGCACTGCCCAGGTTTATTCCCCTGCTGGACGACGATTGCCTGGTTGAAGCTGACACGCCCTATCTGACCTGGCTCCGAGATGCCGCGGGCGAAGGACGCGAACTAGAGTGGCTTTTGCAACGCCTCGAAGACGCTCCCATTCCAATCGCGCAGAAGACAGAACTCTACGATGCCCTGGAAATTCAGCTTGAATGGGAGCTTCGCAATTCCCCTGCCAGCCGCACGCTGGCCCGCCGGGCGCAGCCGGAATTCTTCTTTCACGAAACGCCGCTGCTTCGCCGCAACCAGGTATCGCTCGCCGAAGAGTTCCAGTCGCCGCCACTGCCCGTACGCAAGCTTGGCCACCAGGAAGGTGGGGAGATCCTAGACATGTGCCGCGAGGCGGTCACCGTCCGTTATCGCGAACTCTACGGCACCACCCGCGGCGATCCCGAGCAAGTCTACGAAGCCGCGCCCGGACGCGGTGTGCAGATTTTTCTCTGGGGCCTTCCTCCCGACCGGCGTCTCCCGCTGCGCGCCTATCATGCCGGCTTTACCTTGAAGAACGGCATTCCCGTGAATTACATCGAGGGAATCTCGTTGTTTGAATGGATGGAGGTCGGGTTCAACACCTTCTATACCTACCGCGACGGCGAAACTGCGTGGATCTATTCGAAGGCGCTCCACTTCCTGCATCAGCTCACGGGTGTCAGATGCATCTCAGTGTATCCCTACCAGCTTGGCCACGAGAACGAGGAGGCCATCCAGTCGGGTGCCTTCTGGTTTTACCGCAAGCTCGGGTTTCGGCCGGGCCGGCCCGATTTGCTGGCGCTGACCCAGAAGGAAGAACGCAGGATGGCCGGCGACCCCAAACACCGGACCTCCGCTCGCATTCTGCGTAAGCTGGCGAACGGACACGCGTTCTACGAGTTTGGAGAACAGCCGCGCGGACGGTGGGACACATTCTCAACCCGCAACCTTGGCTTCGCCGTGCAACGCCACATGGCGGCGAACTTCGGTGGCAATCCCGAAGTTATGTGCCGCGACGCTCAAGCCGCCCTCGCCCGGCTCTTGAATGTGGACCCGGGATCGTGGAGCCCGGTGGAGCAAAACGCCTTTGCAAACTTTGCCGTTGTGATGTCACTGGTTGCGGAGAAAGCGCGCTGGACTTCCGCGCAGAAGCAGGCTTTGGTCAGTGTAATTCGCGCCAAAGCCTCTCCCCACGAAGCCGATTATCTGCATCTTCTTCAAGGACACGATGGCCTGCGGGAAAGCCTGCTTCGTTTGGGATCCTCGCCGGTTGCAGCGACAGCCGATTCGGTTGATCCTTAAATACGCAACGGCCCAACTGGCGGGGCCTTTGCTCGATCAAGATCATGCGCAGAACGAGAGCCAACCTGTTCTTAGCGTTCTTGCTGCCATTGCTGTTGTTGACTCCCGCTTACGGACAACTTCGCGCTGGCGCTGCAAAGAACGACATCACGCCCGATGTAAGCGCTCACAAGGTCTATCTGGCCGGCTTCGGCCACAACCGGATCGCCAGCGCGGTACATGATTCCTTGTACGTGCGCTGCCTGGCGCTCGCGACCGGCCACACTACGCTCGTGCTCTGCGCAGCCGATCTGATCGGGTTGTTCTATGAGGACGTGCAGGCGGTCCGCCGCAAGTTCCTCACCCGCGCTCCGGCGGACGCACTGCTGATCGTGGCTTGCACCCATGTGCACGAGGGACCGGACACGCTCGGACTATGGGGGCCCACTCCCGCCGAGAGCGGCGTGGATCCCGTCTATCTTGACTGGGTCGAAACCCGGATCGCGGACACCGCCCTTGAAGCCATCCGCTCCCTGCAACCGGCGCGCATGCAACTGGCTCGCGATGACCATCCGCTTCTCAGCCAGTTGCAAAGCGTGGACCGGCCACCGTACGTGAAGGATCCGCATCTGTTTGCCATGCGGATTGTGCGCGCCTCCGACAATGGGACCATCGCAACCTTGGTGAACTGGAGCGATCACCCGGAAATCTTGAACCGGAAGAACACGGTCATCACGGCCGACTATCCCGGCTCGATCTGCAAGTTTCTGGAGCAGCGCTATGGCGGCACGGCATTGTTCTTCAACCGGGCGGTTGGAAAAGTGTCCGCCTTGGGAAGCCAGGTTGCGCTCCTGGACCCCGAAACCGGGAGAGTCGCCGAAGACGGCGCGTGGCGCAAACCTGAGTTGCTGGGGACCCTCATCGGCCAACTTGCGGAAGCAGCTTTAGCGCATGCTGAGACGGTCTCCCCGGACGCCTTGCTAGCGCGTTCTTCCGCCTTCTTCTTGCCGCTGGCCAACGATCGCTTTCGCATCGCGGAGCCCGCCGGAGTCTTCGCTGGCCGCCGGCCGTTGTTTACCGAGGGGAAGCTGGACTCGTCTCAATCAGAACGAGAGTTTGATGGGCAAACCGTCCGCTACGCGGCTGGGCGCGACTTGCAGAGTGAGGTTGACTATGTGGAATTGACGAAGGGCCCACGTTTGCTGGCTGAGTTTGTCACCATTCCCGGCGAGATTTTTCCGGAATTGGTGAACGGCGGCATCACCCGCTATCCTGGCGCCGACTATCCGGACGCTGCGATGGAAACTCCATTGCGTAGCGTCCTGCACAGCAAGAATCAGTTCATCATCGGTCTGGGCAATGATGAGATCGGTTACATCATCCCTAAGTCCGAATGGGATGAACGCCCTCCCTGGTTGAACAACAGTCCTCAAGCTTTTTATGGCGAGATCAACTCTGCTGGTCCTGACTCAGCGGCTTCAATCTGGCGCGCGCTCGCGGATCTCGTCGCCGCGGCGTCCCAGCAAAAGACAAAGTAGAGAAATCATTAATTGACACTCGCCGCAGCTACAACCTAAGATCGGTGATCCCGGATTCTCCAACAACCTAGCCTATGCCTGAAACAGCAGCGAAGGAACAATTTGCCTGTCCGGCTTGTGGGGCAGGAATGCAGTTCAGCCCGGAATCGGGACAACTGAAGTGTGGACATTGCGGACAAACGCAAGCGCTGATTGCCGGTTCGTCGGTTGTGGCGCATGAGTTCACTGGAACGGTCGCCAGTCAAGCGCTACAGCCCATCACCGCCCAGGCGCTCCAGGTGACCTGCACCGGATGCGGCAGCGTTGTGGCCTTCGAGCCCCCTGAAGTAGCCGGAACCTGCTCTTTCTGTGGGACCGCGATTGTGGCCCAGCCCAAGGCCGCCGACCCGCTGATTGCGCCGGACGGCGTACTGCCGGTCAAGGTGCCCAAGCAAGGCGCACTGACCCGGCTACAGGAATGGCTTAGGTCGCGGTGGTTCGCTCCCAACGCTCTCAAACGCCTGGCCCGGCCTGAAGGAATCAACGGAGTGTATCTCCCGTTTTGGACCTATTACTGCCATACAGACAGCAGCTATGTGGGTGAGCGGGGCGAACATTATTACGAGACGGAAAGCTACACCGATAGTGACGGGCATCGACAAACGCGCGAGGTGCAGCACACCAGGTGGTATTCGGCATCAGGACGCGTGCAAGAAGACTTCAGCAATGTTCTGATACCGGCGACCAAGGCGGTCCCTGAAGCACGGCTGAACAAGCTGGAACCCTGGGACCTGAATGCGCTCTGCGGCTATGAGCCAGCCTATCTGGCCGGCTTCCGCGCCCAGAGGTATCAGATCGAACTGGCCGAAGGCTTTGAAAAAGCCAAGATTGTGATGGGCAGGGAGATCGACCGCTCGGTGCGGGAGGATATTGGCGGCGACGAGCAGCGCGTCTCCAGCATCAGCACGGCTTACTCCAGAATTTTCTTCCTGCATCTTTTGTTACCGGTGTGGATTGGAGCTTACCAGTTTCGCGGGCAGGTCTACCACGTTGTCGTCAACGCTCGCACCGGTGATGTGGAAGGAGAGCGGCCCTATAGCCCCTGGAAGATTGGGACGCTGGTGGTAGCGATTCTCGCGGTCGTGGTGGGGCTGATTATTCTCTACAACAACAATCACTGAGTTCGCAGGCCACGCGAAAGAGCGTTGCTGTTCGAAGTATATAGCACCACCATAGGATCGCAGGTCTCGGGCCTTCTGCGGTTCCCTCGACTATGGCTGCGGCTTGCCGCAGTTCGGACAGAACTTCCCTGCGCCGGGCATTGCTTTGCCGCATTCCGTACAAAACTTGGTCCCGGCCGCAGCGGCAGGGGCCGCCCCGCTTGGCGCAGTCCCAGTGGCATCGGTTGCGGACTTCATGCTGCTCATCATGGTCTGGGCCATGCCCATGCCAACGCCCAAACCGGCGCCCAGCCCTGCGCCTCCGCTGCCCTCGTTCGCAGCTGCAATCGGCATGGACTGCGCTACCTGGAACTGCGTGTAACGGCCCATGTCCCCGATCATATTCATGCTGATTTTCTGGTCCAGGACCTTCTGCAGCTCGTCCGGTAACGAAAGGTTTTCCACCACGAAGGCGTCCAACGCCAGGCCGAGATTGGCGAATACCGGCTTGAGCAGCTCTGTTGCCTGCTGCGCCAGCTGTGTCTGGTTTGCCGCCATATCGAGAAACGGCACATTGCTCTGGGCAAACGTGTTGGCCAGAATGCCAATGATCGAATCGCGTAACTGGCCTTCCAGATCGGCCACCATGTATTGGTCGCGCGTGCCGCTGATCTTCTGGTAGAAGACTTTGGGATCGGCCAGATGGTAGGAGTAAATGCCGAAAGCTCGAAGACGTACGGCGCCAAACTCTTTGTCGCGAACGGTAATGGGATTGGGCGTGCCCCAGTGCTGGTCCGTCTGCATCCGCGTGGCAAAGAAATACACATCCGATTTGAAGGGCGATTGGAATGCCTTGTCCCAGTTCATCAAGTAGGTCAAGACGGGGAGGGTGTTGGT
>DATDGY010000187.1:0-18643 GCA_036521855.1 Candidatus Angelobacter sp. | reverse complement strand
ATCGTCGCCAGCGGCGGCTGGGCGGAAGACGCAAGCGATCCCGAAATCGTCGACGGGATGACCCTGCTGGCGGAAACCGAGGGTATCTTTACCGAGACCGCCGGCGGCGTGACCGTGGCCGCGGCGCGCAAGCTCTTCGCTCAAGGACGTATCAAGCCGGAGGAGACCACCGTGCTCTGCATCACCGGCAACGGCCTCAAGACTACCGACGCACTCGTCGGGCGCTTCGCCGCTTCCGAACCCTTGCCGCCCAAGCTGGCTGCGTTCGAAGAATATCTGGAACGCGAGTTAGTGGCTGCGCGCGCCGCCGAAGGAGCCGCCTAGAATGAACGCGAACGTGACTATCTCCATCCCTTCGGCGTTCCGCCGCCACACCGACAACCTGGACAAGTTTCAGTGTGCCGCCACCGGCCTCAACGACCTGCTGGACGCGCTCGGCGCCCGCTTCCCCGAACTCAAGCCTCATCTGCGCGACGAGCAGGGCAAAGTCCGCCGCTTTCTCAATATCTACGTGAATGACGAGGACATTCGATTCCTGGGCAACGATTACACGTTCAAGGAAGGGGATGAGGTAACCCTGGTGCCTTCGATCGCCGGAGGCTAGAAGCGATTGGGTAATTGAGTAATTTGGTAATTGGGTAATTGAAAACCTGCCCTGTTTTAGTTGTGTATCAATTACCCATTTACCAAATTACTCAATTACCAAATTCTCCTCAGCTTCCCGCGCCTCTGCGGTGAAAAGCTTCACTTCACCGCCAATTCCTTCTGCGCGAAGTACCAGTCCACCACTTTCAAATCGCCGTTGTTCTTCAATCGCGCGTCGGCATCCTGCTTGGTGAGCGGCGGGGGCACGATCACCGGCTTGCCGGGCACCCAGTTGGCGGGGATGGAAACCGCGTTGGCCTCGGCGGTCTGCAGCGCGTCAAACACGCGGATGATCTCGTCGATGTTCCTGCCCAGCGACAGCGGATAATACAAGAGCGCCCGCACAACGCCCTTGGGGTCGATGAAGAAGACAGCGCGAACGGCCGCGGTGTCGCTCACCGCTTCGTGCACCAGGCCGAAGCTGGCGGCGACCTTCTGGTCGAGATCGGCCACGACCGGAAACTCGACTTTGACGCCGAAATTCTGCTCGATGTTCTTGACCCAGGCGATATGCGCATAGACCGAGTCGATGGAGACGCCGATCAACTGCACGTTGCGCTTTTCAAACTCCTGGTAATTGCGGGCAAACTCCACGAACTCGGTAGTGCACACGGGAGTGAAATCCGCGGGGTGCGAAAACAGCAGCACCCACTTGCCGCGGGCGGTGTAATCGCTCAGGCGGATCACGCCGTGGGTGGACTTCGCCTGAAAATCCGGCGCCGGCTCATTGATACGCGGGATTCTCGATTCGGTTGCCGATGGCGTCATGTGTTTTCTCCAGGAATAACAGGGATTCTGCAAATTGTTGGCGGCCGGCAACCCGGCCCACGATCAGGACCGCGGGCGCGATGATGCCGCGCGCTGAGCCAAGACCGGCCAGAGTAATGAGGCGGACCTTCTGTTCGCCGCGGCAGGCGTTGGACACCACCGCACACGGCGTGGCCGCATCGATGCCCATCTCCACCAGCTCGCGCGCCGTCTTGGCGTAATCAGGGCCGGGCATATAGACCGCAAAGGTCGTACGTTCAAGATCCAGCGCCGGTTGCGGGCGCAGATTCCCGCGGGCGCTGTGGGCAGTGAGCACCACCAGCGTGGACGCCGCGCGCCGGTCGGTCAGAGTCAGCTCCGCAGCCGAAGCGGCGGCGGCAGCGGCCGTGATGCCGGGGATGATCTCGAAGGGAATTCCGGCTTCGCGCAGCGCGTCCAACTCTTCACCCAGCCGGCCAAAAACCGCGGGGTCGCCCGATTTCAGGCGCACCACGGCGCGATTCTTGCGCGCATGCTGGATCATGAGCGCGTTGATCTGCTCCTGGCTGCTGCCGCGCTTTCCCCGGCGCTTGCCGACGTAAATCAGTTCGGCCGAGGACGGGCACAGGCCCAGGACCTCGACGGACACGAGGTCGTCGTACAGCACCACCTGCGCCGCGCGCAACGCCGCCGCTGCGCGCACCGTCAGCAGATCGGCCGGCCCCGGCCCGGCTCCGACAATCGCGACTCTTCCTGGCATGCTTATCCTGTTTCAGCCCGGACCTAGGCGCTCTTTCTGTCCGCCAAACTGTCCTTGTCAACCCACTGTTCCACGGCCTGTACCAGCCTTTGCACCAACTGGTCCACGCTGCCGATCATGTTCAGCCCTTCACGCTGATGCTCCCTCAGGGCCTCTCTCAACCTGTTTTCCAACTGGCTGCGTTTTACATCGTCCATGGTGGTCTCCATTCGTTCGATCATCATCAGACAATCTCTTGGGCCGGCCCAACGCCAGCATGCGGATCAACTGCCTCCTGGTTTCGCTGCGCGGCAGCGCCTGGCGCAGCGCCGCGCGGGTGCGTCCCAGCCATGCCGTCCAGGGCCCGTACTCCGGTCCGTACTTATCTTCTAACTCATGGCGCACCTGCTGCGCCAGTGCCGGGCTGGCGCCGCCGGTAGAGATGGCGATCTGAAAATCGCCCCGGCTGACCACCGCCGGCGCGTAGAAGCTGCAATAGCCGGGATCATCCACCACGTTGGCCAGGGCTCCCGACTTGCGGGCCTCTTCATACACGGCGCGGTTGATTTGCTCGGAGTCCGTGCCGGCGATCACCAGGAAATATCCCTGGGCCATACCCGGAGCATATTCCGTGGCAACATGTTTCAGGCGCCGTTCCTCGACCCATGTACGAATGCGGCCCGTCAACTGGGGCGCGATGACGGTCACATCGGTCGCGGAGCGCAGAACCGCCTCGATCTTCTGTTCGGCCACTGCGCCCCCGCCCACAATCAGGACTTTGTGGCCTTCGAGCTTCAGGAAGATTGGATATAACGACATGAGCTATCCCTCCACTCCGTGCGGCACCCTTCCCGGCGCCGGGTCCCGCGCAACTTCAGCGATCAGCCCGCCGGCAAGATACGCGCGCAGCTCCGGCTCCGTATGCCGGGCGAAGAACTCGCGCAGGTTCTCGCCGGAATAGCGCGTCATCAGGTAGGTTCGCAACAGGCGTTCGATAGCTTCAGGAACTTCCCGGGCTGGGCAGCGGTATCCCACGGGACGAGCAAATCCCGCGTGTTCGCCGACGGCGCCGCCCAGGCAAAAGTAGTAAGCGTCCTGCATGGCGCCGTTGACCTTGACCTTCTTGCCTTCCAGGCCGATATCGGCGATGCGGTGCTGGCCGCAACTGTTGGGACAGCCGGTCACGTTCAATTTCAATGGCTGGTCGAAGGCCGGAAGGCGATCTTCGAGTTCGTCCACCAACCAGCGGGTAAAGGCCTTGGTCTCAGTAATCGCCAACTTGCAGAATTCCGTGCCGGTGCAGGCGACAGCGCCGCGCCAGAACGGGGAAGCGCCCACGTGCAGCCTCACGCTCTCGAGACCGTTTACCACATCATCGACATGCACTTGCGGCACGTTCACGATCACCAGGTTCTGAGTGTTGGTGGTGCGCAGCTCGCCGCTGCCGCAGCGCTCGGCCAGGTCGGCGGCTGCGCGCATCTGTTCCGGCGTTATGCGGCCGCGCAACACCGCTGCTCCCACGTAGAACAGCCCCGGCTGCTTCTGCGCGTGCACGCCCACGTGGTCGCGAAAGACGTCCGCTGGAACACCTTCGGGGACGGCCGGATCGAGTTTGAAGCCGGCGCGCCGTTCAACTTCTTCGAGGAAGCTTTCCGCGGTCCAACCATGCTGCAAAAAGAGGAATTTCAGCCGCGCGCGCTCACGGTTTTCGCGCAGGCCGGGAGCATCGCGAAACAACTCGCTCACCGCCTTAGTCACGGGAAGCACCTGTTCCCAGCGTACAAAAGCGTTGAGCCGGACAGCGAGGTGTGGATCCGTGGAGAGCCCGCCGCCAACGCGAATGGAGAAACCAACCTCTCTTCTGCCGCCCGCCTCGCGGACCGCCGGGGTGAACGCCAGGTCGTTGATCTCCGGATAGGAGCACCAGTCACGGCAGCCGCTGATGGAAATCTTGTACTTGCGCGGCAGGTTGTAAAATTCCTGGGCGCCGGCAAGCAGCTGGTCCGCCTGGAAGACCAGGGGCGATGCGTCGCACAGTTCATGGGCATCAAGCCCGGCGAGCGGGCAGCCGGTAATGTTACGCGTCACGTCGCCGCAGGTGGATCGCGAAGTCAGGCCGGCATCGACCAAGGTCTGCAAGACGTCCGGAAGGTCGTCGATGGTAACCCAATGCAGTTGAATGTTCTGGCGCACTGTGATGTCGGCTGACCCGCGTGCGTAATTCTCGGAAAGCGCAGCGACCGTGCGGAGCTGGCGAGACGATAGGAAGCCGTTGCCCAGCCGGATGCGCAGCATAAAGTAAGGAACCGCCTTGCCCTCGCCGTTGGCGCCGCCGAGTGCGCCCGCGCCGTCGCCCTGCGTGTAAACGCCCCACCAGCGGAAGTAGGTCTTGATCCAGGCTTCGGGTATGGCGGTCTGGCCTTGCCGCGCGAAGGCGCGTATCTCGTCGAGACACTCCCAGGGGTTCTTCTCCCGCTTGAACCGCTCCACCTTCTGCGCCTTGGTTTCTTTTATTTCGGTTATCGTTTCTGCCGGTGCGCTCATGGTCCCACTTTCTGGCTCGTTCTTTGTGCTAATTCGGCCCCAAAAAGCCAAAGGCCCATCGCCTGTCTGGCGATGGGCCCTTCCTAAACTTGAAATAATTGCGTCTTAGGTAGCGGCTTCAATGGCCAGAGAGATAGGTGTCGCCGGACAGCAACACATACACATCTTCTGGCACAGAATTCGCATGTGGATTAAGGTACATGCCTGAGAGGGATGTGTCAAGGGCATGGGCGGGCGAGGGCCGTTCCCGCATGGCCGTCACTCCAGATTGATCTGGGAGCTAAACTCCTTGAAGCGGACTTCGGGCCCGGAATACTTCTGTATAGCCCGTTATTCGTGGCGCAACGCCACGAGCGGATCAACGCGAGTGGCACGCCGTGCCGGCAGATAGCAGGCGACCAGTGCAATAGCTGCCAGCAGGCATGAAAGCCCGATGAACGTCACCGGGTCGAACCAACGCGCGCCATAAAATACGTCCACGCTGCCGGGAAAGATCAGCAGCGCTCGCAGGAGACCGGAGATGCCCAATGCTCCCACAATGCCGAGCACGCCACCAAGCACTACCGGACGCATTCCCTGACTCAGCATCAGTAGCAATACATTTCCTCTAGTCGCCCCGAGTGCCATGTGGATGCCAACCTCTTTCTCTCGCTGGCTGACCAGAAACGCCATCACGCCGTACACGCCGATCGACGCCAGTGCCAGAGCTACTCCGGCCAAGAACATTGCCGACAAGGTGAAGGTTCGCGCCATGAGGATCTGCTCCTGCACGGCGCCATCTTCCAGACTCGCGAGCAAGAACCCCGGCCGCAGCCGACCGTCGACTTGTTCCAGAGTGCTACGAATCGCCATCATGGCTCTTCGCGAATCGCCCGCAATCCGAAGCAGGGCAAAATAGTCGTAAAGCTTGGCTGAGCTGGTCGGCAGATAGACGATAGCCGGATCGAGGCGGGAGATATTCGCGCTGCGTACATCGCCGGCGATCCCGACTACTTCGAAAACCGACCACTCGGTTCGGCTGGTTTGCAGCTTGATCTTTTTTCCCAGCGCATCTTCTCCCGGCAACGCCTGCCGCGCCAGGGCCGCGCTGACGATCGCGAGCTCCGCGCCGAACTGCGCCTCTTCGCGCGTGAAGTTTCGACCGCGAACGATGGGAATGCCCAAGGTATCGAAATACGACGGCGAAATGTGTCGCGCCAGCGTGCCTGTTGGCGTGCTGCCAGGCGCAGCTTTGGCATCCGGCACAGCGACCTCGGTCGTCCACGTGCCGCCCAGCGGCACGTAATCGGTCAGCGCAACATTTTGGATGTCGGGTAGAGCCTCAAGCCGCCCGATCTCCTGCCGGCGCAAGGCATTGCTCTTTGCGGGATCGTTGTCGGAGGGCAGCATCATGGGATAAACCGCACGCACCTGAAAGCCGGGATCCACGCTCTGGGAACGAACCAGGCCGCGTGCCAGCAGACCAGCAACGATCAAAAAGAGAGTGGAGATTGCGATCTGCGCGGCCACCAGCACGCCGCGCAAGCGCGAGCGATCCAACCGGTGCCCGAATGCCGTGCCCGCGTCTTTGAGCGACGTCGTGAGATCGGCCCGCGAGCTTTGTAGCGCCGGGGACAATCCGAACAACACTCCAGTGCCGACGGAAAGCAGCAGCGTGTAGCAGAAGACTCGCCCATCGGGCGGTATCTCGGTGACAAATGCGGAGTACGATCCCGCGAATTGCCCGGCGGCAAGCCACAGCACACGGGTACCCCACAACGAAAACGACACTCCCGCCATCCCTCCAAGAAGGGCCAGCAGCACGCTCTCCGTGAGCAACTGCCGCACCAGACGACCTCGGCTCGCCCCCAGGGCGAGTCGAACAGCGACTTCGCGCTGGCGCCCGCTGGCCTTGGCCAGGAGCATGTTCGCAAGATTCGCGCAGGCGATTGCCAGCACCATGCCGACAATCGTCATCAGCAGTACGACAATCGCCTTGAAGCGCGGATCTTCAGTATTTCCGAAAAATGTTACAGACTGGGTGGTCAAGGTAATCGTCCGGTTGTCGGGATTCGGATGATACTGTGCGAATCGATGTTC
This sequence comes from Candidatus Angelobacter sp., assembly GCA_036521855.1. Taxonomy (GTDB): domain Bacteria; phylum Acidobacteriota; class Terriglobia; order Terriglobales; family Acidobacteriaceae; genus Angelobacter. Next base: position 11,889 of record DATDGY010000187.1, on the reverse strand, counting down.
TAGAACGGACGCATCCGCTTGTGCCTGCGTCATCGACACCGAGGCCGCCAGGTAGCCGAGCAACTGGACTTCATAATCGAGTGGCTGGTTCAGCCAGTCCTGCCCGGGAAGCACTTGCGCCTGCATGGATAGCGGCGTCCAGAAGTCTGGCGTCACTGGCGGGTTGCCCGTTCCTACGAATTCGCGAGGCGCCACGCCGATGATGGTGAACGCTGTGTCGTTGATCTTCAGAAGCTTTCCGAGAATCAGTGGGTCGGCGTTGAAACGAGTTTGCCAATAAGGATAGCTGAGAACCACGACCGGAGCTGCGCCCACCACTTCGCCCTCGTCAGGGCGAAAGCTGCGTCCAAGCGCCGGAGCCGCGCCGAGTTCGGAAAAATAATTTTCCGACACCATCTGCACGGTCGCGTTCTCCGGAGACCCGAGTAAGGCCTTGGTCGCCCGCGTTGCCGAGGCGTCGAGCGGCAGCGATGCGGCCATCCGGATCGGGAAACTGGTTGCAATCAAACTGGAGAAGACTCGGTTGTGCTCCGCGAAATCGCGGAACTCCGCATAGGAAAAAGCATACTGGTTTGCTCCATGAGCGTTGCTCGCGAACCAGCGCTCCAGTCGGACAATCCGGCCGGAGTCGCGCACCGGCACCGGCTTGAGCGCGACCGTGTTGACGACGCTGAACAACGTGGTATTCAGTCCGATACCAAAACCGAGCGTAAGCACCGCGACGACGGTGAACACGGGACCCTTCGCCAGCATCCGCAGCCCGTAGCGCAGGTCTTGAAATACAGTCTCGAGCTTGGGTAGCCCCCTTTGTTCCCTGTAGATTTCTTTAACCTGGTCGACCCAGCCGAAGGTGCGCAATGCTGCGCGGCGTGCTTCTTCGGGAGACATCCCTTTCTGCAGGTTCTCCTCCATCAGCATTTCGATGTGGGAGCGCAGTTCCGCATCCAGTTCCCCTTCCAGCCGTTGCTTGCGGAACATGGCAAGAACGCGTGCGGTGAAGATTCGCAGCCAGATCATCTCAGGCTCCTCCTGCACCGGCAAGAAGTCGGGCGATGAGGGCCGCCATTCGTTCCCAGTTTTCGCTTTCCTGTTCCAGCTGTTTACGCCCGGCTTTGGTCAATGAATAGAAGCGGGCGTTGCGGTTGTTTTCCGAAATTCCCCACTTGGACCTGATCCAACCGCTTTGTTCCAGGCGCAGGAGCGCAGGGTAGAGCGTGCCCTGGTTCATGCTCAAAAGATCTTGTGAAACTTGCTCAATCCGCCGGGCTATCCCGAAACCGTGCATGGGCCCCATGGAATCAAGCGTCTTGAGAACGATAAGGTCCAACGTTCCCTGCAGGACTTCGGATTTTGGTTTGGACACGTGCTCTCTTTGGATCATCAACAGGAGAGCAGAATACCGACCCTCATGTAGGATGTCAACATGAAACTTTGGACGTCCCCGAGTGCCATGCCCATAGCCGAGAAGAATATCCTCGTTTCTTCAAGAACAAGATTGTTGGTAGATGGTCGGCTACACGGAAGTTATTCATGGACGGGCTCATGGGAAGCGCCATGGCCGTGTGGGGCATGTCGTCGGCAATCCTACCCCAGTCTCCCCACGGCCGGTAGTTCAGGAGCTTCCAGACCTGCTACTTCTTCCGCGGCTTGTTCTCCGCCAGCTTTTCTGCTGTAGCGAGTGCATCCTCCGCCTTCACTTTCACATCCGGCTCCACGCCTGTTCCCGCCCAGTTGGTCTTTGAGATGGGATTGATCGCTCTGATTCCAGGAACGCGGATCGCGAAGTGATCGTCGATTCGATGGGGGAGCCCCATATGGCCACGACCCGAAGTCGTCTCACCCACCAGGGTGACGCGTTTCAGCATTTTCAGATCGTAGCTGAACGCCTCCGCCGCGGAGAACGATGAGCCTGAGGTCAACACATAGGCCGGCTTGTCCACCAGTTTGTTTCCGGGAATCGGCGGCAGTGTCCAGGACTCTTCCGTCGAATTCTCCTTGCGGTCGTAGAAATCGTTCATGTGCGCCGGATGGTCGAAAAGATAGGTGGCAATCAGCGCGACCATTTCCACCGAACCGCCATGGTTGTCACGCAAATCGAAGATGATCGCATCCACGTGGTTCAACTGAGCCATTGCAGCGACCACCGTTGGCCGGCAGATGGAGACATCAGGAAATGAATTGAACTTCAGGTAGCCGATATTGTGCGGCAGGATCTTGACCCTTTCGAACGTGCAGTTGTTCTGCTCCATTTCCTTCCGATACTGCGCAACCAACTCGGGTGGTGGTGGTCCGCGTGGCCGGTCGGGCGGTGTTACCCGGTAGTAAACCATCACCAAATACTGGTCATGGCTCGCATCCGCCATCTGCCTGGTCAATAGGTCGGCGAAGGCTGCGCCATCCGTGGCTGCGTCGTCATCGCCGCTCTTTTCGTGTGCCAGCAACGCATCCGCCGTCTTCTGGGCAACGGCCGGATCAATGTAATCCTCCTTTAGGATCGCGATCGCACCGGCAATCACGCGATGCCGCTCGGCAGCGCCCAGCTTCACATCGTCGTCTTGGGCAGCCGCCTGCACCTTGGGCGGCTGAGCTTGCGGCTGGGAAAATTCGGAGCCCTTTGGCGACAGAAACGGATTCGACTGGAAATTGCCAGGGTTGGCATCGCCCGATTGAGGGTTCGTGCCGTACATCCTCGACTGCAAGGAGGCGGTTGTTTCTTCTTCTACGTCGTTGGCGGCTTGTGGCGTCGGACCGCTGAACGCAGAACTAGCGTAGGCCGGAGCCTGAGATTGGGCGACCGAGGCGCCCTGTGGCGGGTCGTTTCCGGCGTGGCCGTTCAAGACCGAAACGCCCCAGAGGGCCACCAGCGTAAGCACGCCTCCGGAGAGTAGCGCTCCGAGACGCGGTGACTCGCTTTCCAGAACATGGAATGATGGCAAGCGGTCCAAACGCTGCTGGGCTGAAGCGCCGATGAGCGCCGGGTTGGCATGGCGGTACTGGCGTGGGACGGAGACAGCCAGGTCGACCAGCAGATCCAACCAGAGCCGGACGCTTGCGAAGAAGCCTTTTTCGTCGCGAGCGCGGTCGCGGAACAGTTGCAGGGCTTCGTCACCGTAGGCCTCGCGAAAGCGTGAGGGATACAGGCGCAACAGCCATACATAGATCTTCTCAGACATGGTCCCCCCTGAAGATCTTCTTGGCCCGCGCAACGCGCAACAAACTGGCAAGTCTCTCGGCTTCGGAGCGCGCCAGTTTGCGTCCAGCCGAGGTCAGCCGGTAGTATCGGCGCCGCTCATGGCCGAGTCTTGTGTCCTCGCGCGAGTCAACCTCCTCGATAAATTTCCCTTCAAGGAGAGTCTGGATTGAGCTATAGAGCGTTCCCGGACCCAATCGCATGCGACCCTCGGTCTGGTCTGCGACTTGCCGCATGATGGCGTAACCATGCAGGTCTTCACCAGCCAGGGAGAGCAGGATCTGGAATGCAGCGGAAGGCAGCGGGTCAAGTTTTCGTTTGGGCATATCTATCGATCATCAGTATATCGATGAACGACTATACTCCCAACGTATCCCGGTTTGCAAGCCCCCGATCGGCCGGCGTCACGGCAAGCTGCCGTGCTCGTCGCTCTCTGCAAGCAATCGCCAGTCGAGCAGGGCCGCCCGATTACGGCGTTGCTCGAAGCGTGACAACCTCGGCCATACCGAGTACGAGTGCGTACGTAGCGAAGAGAAAGGCTCCATAGCGGCCGCCGGATGTCTCATGGAGCTTGGGCATGAACGTCGCCAGGTTGGAGAGCACCACGGCCTCTCCGATCATTCCCGGAATGGCCAGAAGAAGCATCGCCGTGGCCCAGTTCGACGGGGCGATGTTGCGCCAGCGCAGAATCGCGATGCAGATCGCGGCGGAGACGACTGGAGAAACCAGAAAGCTCACCCAGTAGCGCACCGCTGTCGTCTCCAGCATGTGGGGACCGCGATACGCGTAATAGACGGTGCCCAGGACCCAGATCGTCAGGCCCAGGAAAAACAGCAGCGCGCTCTCTTGTAGCTTCATAATAAGCACTCCTTCAAATAGGATGTACCATATGGTACATGAGAGAATGTACCACGTGGTACATGCGGAGGCAAGGTGCGGCAACCGAGAAAGGCGGAGTTGGACGGCCTCCTCGAGCGATGCCTGGCCGCATTCGTTCAAGCCGGAACCCTCGACCTGAGCCTGGACGAATTGGCAGCCAGGGTCGGGAGCAGCAAGCGTATGCTGATTCACTATTTCGGGGGCCGGGAAAACATCGAAGAGAAAGCCATGACGCGATTGGAGGAGAGACTGCGGGCACAGTTTGTGCCGGACGCATTTCCTCGTGGCGCAACGGCAGCGGTCGTTGTGGCTGCTCTTTGGGACCAGGCGACGGCTCCTGAATCCAGGGGCGTTCTGTTGCTGGTGATGGATCTTTCGCGACGCGCCTGGAACGGCTCCAAGAGAGCCAAAGCGTTTTATGAGGAGCAGCAGAGATTGTGGGTGGAACTGCTTCTGAAGTTTTTGCCCGATCGAGCCGCCGTCGAAGAAGTGCTGCAACTCTTCCAGGGAGGCGTCCTTCGCTATTTGATTACAGGCGACCGTGAGCCAGGGAGACGCGCCCTGCTACGGATATTGCCAAGCCGGCATAAGACACACAAACGTCCAATCTCCCGGAAGAAAAACCGGAGTCTGAAGCCCGCTTGAGGAGCCGTCGTTGGGTGGCATCAGAAGAAGGGATACTCGGCGGCTAACCGTTTTCGGCAAACAGGGTCTAAGGCTTTGGCTGAAGAAAGGGGAGAAGTGTGAGCAATATCTTCCAAGATTTACGCTTCGCGCTACGCATGCTGCGCAAGAACCCGGGGTTCGCGACGGTCGCTGTGCTGGTGCTGGCCGTGGGCATTGGCGCCAACACAGCCATTTTCAGCTTTGTGGACGCAGTCTTGTTACGGCCGCTTCCTTATGCGAATGCCGATCGACTGGCTGTGATTCAAGACCGCTACCAGGAAGTCGGCAACGTTCCTATTTCTTACCCGCAATACCTCTACTGGAAAGGCCAGCACCAGCTATTCGACCACGTGATCACGCAGTACGACGGGACGGCGGCCTTCACGGGCTCGGGAGAGCCTGAGCAGATCAACATCCTGAATGTCTCGGCCGATTTGCTCCCGGCCTTCGGCATATCGCCGATTGCCGGCCGCGGCTTTCTGCCGGAAGAAGAACCGCGCAGCGCCAACCCGGTAGCTATGCTCAGCGAGCCATTTTGGCGAAGCCACTTCCATGCCAGCGCATCAGTGATTGGAGAGAAGCTCACCTTGGGCGACCGCAGCTATACGGTTGTCGGGGTGCTGCCGGCAAGTTTCCATCTTGGGCGCAACCCTAAGGTCGTTCTGCCTCTGCGGCTGGACACGCAATCTGCGCCGGAACATCTCAACTTCCTGCGCGTGATTGGAAAGTTACGTCCGGGCATCAGCCTGGCGCAAGGCAAGGCGGCAATTCAGACACTCTTCCCCGTCTACCAGAAAGCCGATGAGGACCTGACCGGTGTGGTATTGACTCCGTATCGTGAGCTTCTGGTGGCCGACTCGCGCACACTGCTGCTGGTCCTGTTGGGCGCCGTCTTGGCCGTGCTGCTGATCGCCTGCACCAACACCGCCAATCTGCTTCTGGCCCGCGCCGCAGCCCGCGAGAAGGAGATTGCGATCCGAATTTCTCTGGGGGCCGGCCGCATGCGTCTGACGCGACAGTTGCTTACCGAGAGCCTCCTGCTTGGGGCCTTTGGCGGCGCGCTCGGGATCTTGCTGGCATGGGCCAGCCTGGACGCGCTGCGCTCGTTGTTGGCACAACGTTTGCCCGTCGAAACGGCCGTGCGTATGGATCTTCGGGTCCTGGTCTTTTCGGCGCTACTCACATTATTGACAGGGATCGTGTTTGGCCTGGCGCCGGCGCTGCAAGTGCTGCGGGGCAACCTTCACGACCGGCTGAAACAGGGCGGCCGACAATCGAGTGGCTCCCCTGGGCAGGGGCTGAGGCAAGCGCTGGTCGTCAGCGAAATTGCGTTTTCCCTGGTTCTGCTGGCTGTGGCCGGCCTGCTGGTGCGCAGTCTTTTCCGCTTGCTCAACGTGGACAAGGGGTTTTCTACCGATCATGTGCTTACCATGTCGATCCAACCTTCGCCGGTCAGATATGCCGACGCTCGCAAAGAGATCAACTACATTCAGCAGATTTCGCAAAGCGTCCAGGCGCTGCCCGGAGTGCGCTCGGCCGGCCTGGTGTATACGCTGCCTCTCAGTGGAGGGAGCACGAATGGGTCGGTCCAAATCGAAGGACACGAGAATGATTCGGCCACGCCACCGAATGCGGATAAGCAGTATCTGGACGGCGGCTATTTCCAGACCTTGCGCATAGCCCTGGTCAAAGGGCGCTTCTTCACCGCGGCCGACACAATCGATTCCCCCAAGGTAGTGATCATCAACCAGGCCTTCGCGCATGAGTTTTTCCCGAAGCAGGATCCTATCGGAAGGCGTGTGAATGTGAGCTGGGGAGACACCGGGTGGTGCGAAATCGTCGGCGTGGTGAGCAACCATAAGACTGAAACCCTGGCTACTCCTGAGCGTCCCTCAACCTACATGCTGTATGCGCAGAATCCCAGCATCATGAAATTCATGGGTTTCACTTTGGTTGTGCGCACCAGCCAGGAGCCGCTGAGTGCGGTGCAGGGCATCCGCGCCGCTATTCATCAGATCGACTCCGGCCAGGCGATTGCGAATGTGAAGACCATGGACGAGCAGCTCGCTGAGTCGCTGGCTCCCCAACGCGCGCCCCTGTGGCTGTTTGCCTCGTTCAGCGGCATTGCGTTGTTTCTCGCCGCCATCGGAATCTACGGTGTGCTCTCATTCTTCGTTCTCCAGCGGCGTCAGGAAATCGGGGTGCGGATGGCGCTGGGAGCGCCGCGAAGCAACGTTTTGCGATTGGTCCTTTTGCAAGGCGCTCGTCTGATCGGGATTGGGGTGGCTTTCGGGATTGTGGCAGCGTTCATCGCCGCTCGCGCTCTCACCAGTCTGCTGTTTGGCATCAGGCCAACGGATGCGCCCACGTTCCTGGGAGTATCGCTGCTCCTCGCTTTGCTGGGCCTGCTGGCGTGCGCCGTGCCTGCCTTTCGTGCCACCCGCGTGGATCCCCTCGTCGTGTTGAGAAACGAGTGACGGGAAGCCGCGAACCGTCTATTCGTGCCGCAGCGCGACCGGGATCTACCTTCATGCCCGGCGTGCCGGGACGCGCAGGATCATGCGCAGCATGTCCGACTGCTGGGCGCCCAGGAGGACCCCAACCGGACATTGTTGTCATGCATTCTCCTCAAATGTTGCCTCGGGTTCAGGGAGTCTGTCGCCTTCTTTGGCGACCCAGACATAGAGCGTCGGCAGAAGGAAGATGCTCATCATCAACGCGGAAATCAAGCCGCCGACAATGACAATGGCGAAAGGCCGCTGCGAGTCGGAACCGATGGCGTGCGACAGTGCTGCGGGCAATAAGCCAAGAGTCGCCACGAGCATCGTCATCATGATGGGGCGAAGCCTGAGAACGGCGCCCTCGATGGCGGAATCTTCGATCGAATGTCCGCGCGCGCGGAGCTGATTGATGTACTCCAGCATGATCACGCCGGTTTGCACCGAAACACCGAACAGCGCCAGGAAGCCGACGCCCGAAGAGACGCTGAAATGTGTCCCACTGATCAGCAGGGCGAGCAGTCCGCCGAGGGGCGCCTGCGCCACGTTGGCGAGAATCAGCAACGCCCATTTGAACGAACGAAACATCGTGTAGAGAATGATGAAAATCAGAAGGATAGTCAGCGGCACGATGAGGAACAGCCGCGCCTCGGCACGTTTCTCGCTTTCGTACTCACCTTCCCAATCGATGTGATAGCCGCGTGGGAGTTGCACCTGTGCATTTACTTTCTGTATCGCTTCTTCGACCGCACCGCCAAGGTCACGGTCCCGCACACTGTATTTGATGGCGATATACCGCTGGTTTCCTTCACGGTAGATTTCGGAACCTCCGTCCCTTTGTTCTACGGTGCAAAGCTGTGCGAGCGAGACCCGTTCGCCCGTGGGGGACAGCAATCGAATGTTCTCCAGGGCTTCCTTGGTGCTCCGATACTGGGGGAGGTAACGCACGACCAGGTCGTAGCGCCGCTCATCCTGCAAGACTTGAGTGAGCGCATTTCCACCGACGGCGGTCTGGATGGCATCCTGAACATCCGCGACGTTGATCTGGTAGCGGGCGGCTTGCCGGCGGTCAACTTCGAAGTTAAGGTTGGGCTGACCCAGAGCCCGAAAGACCCCAAGGTCCTCGATGCCTCTGACTTGGCCCATGATTTTGACGATCGCATCAGCTTTTTCTTCCAGAATTTTCAAGTCGTCGCCATAGACCTTGGTGGCAAGCTCTCCTTTGACTCCGCTGACAGCTTCTTCCATGTTGTCGGCTATGGGCTGGGAAAAATTCCAGATCACGCCGGGAATTTTGTCCAGCTCCCGGTTCATGGCCGCGATCACTCTTTCTTTGTCTTCATGGAACACCGGCCGCCACTGCTCCTTGGGCTTGAGATCCACAAAGTATTCGGTATTGAAGAAACCAGTGGTATCGGTTCCGTCGTCCGGGCGTCCGACCTGACTGGTGCACTGGCTGACTTCAGGAAACGAGCAGAGCAGGATTCGCGTCTGGTTCGCCAACCGTGTGCCTTCCGTCGGTCCAGTGCTGGGCGCAAGAGTGCCTCGCACCCAGAGCGCGCCTTCATCCAGGTGGGGCAGAAACTCAGAGCCTATGACTCCTCCCAATGTGAGATAAGTGGCGACGATCATGCCTGCGACTGCCACACCCACGGTCACAAGACGATGTCCGATGGCCCACTTCACCGCTCGCCGATAGTTCTTCTTCAGAAAGTCCATCGCCGGGTTGTGCCACTCGTCCGCCCCTTTGGGGAAAAACAAACTGGAAAGAACAGGCGCGACTAGCATGGAGAACAACAAAGCGCCCAGCAGAGCAAAGGCCACAGTCCAGGCCATGGGCTTGAATAAGCGCCCTTCAACACGCTGCAGCGTGAAAATCGGCAGGTACGCGGTAATGATGATTGCAATCGCGTAGAAGACGGGCCGTTGCACTTCGTGCGCCGCTCCACGAATGCGCTCCATCGCTGTCTTGTGGGGATCGCCGGTGTGACCTAGATGGCGGATGAAGTTTTCCACCATGACCACCGCGCCGTCAACGACCATTCCAAAATCCAACGCGCCAAGAGATAGGAGATTTGCCGGAACACCCTTCAACTTGAGACACGTGGCGGCAAACAAGAGGGAAAATGGGATAGTCAACGCGACAATAATTGCCCCACGGACATTCCCCAGAAACAGAAAAAGAACGATCACGACCAGGATGATGCCTTCCGTGAGGTTATGCAGCACGGTGTGAGTCGTAAAGTGCACCAGATCGCTGCGATCGATAAAAGGAACGATCTTCACTCCAGGCGGCAGGATATAGTCGTTCAGCTCCTTTACTTTTGCGTGGAGCCCTTGCAGCGCCGTGTCCGCGTCCGCGCCCTTGCGCAACAGCACGATGCCCGACACGACGTCATCGTCGTCGATAATCTTGCCGTCCTCGCGGTGACGGGCTCGTGCGAACTGGCCTAACCGAATCTTGGGGCCCTGGGAAACGACGGCGATATCCTTGATGCGAAGCGGGGTGCCGCTCTTGGTAATGAGGACCGTGTTTTCGATGTCGTTGACGCTCCTGACCAAACCTACGGCCCGGACATTAATCTGCTGTAAGCCGGCCTCGATGAAGCTACCCCCTGCGTTGGCATTGTTATTAGTGAGCTGCTGCTCTACTTGGGAAAGGCTGAGCCCATAGGAGACCAGTTTATTGGGGTCGACGCGGACCTGATATTCGCGGGTGGGGCCGCCGAAGCTGGCAACATCGACAATGTTGGGCACGGACTTGAGGTGTTTCTCGACAACCCAGTCCTCGATCGATTTCAACTCCATCACGTCGTAGGCCGGATTCGTGCTCTTCAGAGTAAAAAAGTAAATCTGGCCCACCGGGCTCCAGTCGGTCCCCATCTGGGGCACGACGCCCGGCGGTAGCGTAACTTGCGAAAGACGCTCGAGAACCCTTTGGCGGTTCCAGGCGTTTTCCTCTTCATCATCGAAGATCAGTTTCAGGTCGGAAAGTCCAAAGAGGGAGAACGAGCGCAGATGCACGACATGAGGGATGCCGTTCATCACCACTTCGAGCGGAATCGTGACTTGCTGCTCGATCTGTTCCGCCGAAATCCCCGGCCACTGGGTGATGATCTCAACATAGTTGTTCGCTACGTCGGGATATGCTTCCACGGGAAGCTGATGGAACGAAATCGCGCCCCAGACAAACAGCAGAAGCGCCCCTATCAGGACCAGAAGGCGGTTCTCCAGCGCGAAGTCGACAAGTCTACGAATCATCTAGCGCTCCACGGTGTTCTGAAATACGAGCGCATTCCCAACCACTTGTGCGCCAGGATTCAGACCGGAGATGACTTCCTGCATATTCCCGGGGAGCATGTTTCCCACTGCGACTTCGACGCGCCGGAACTTCTTGTCTCCCGCGACCACGTAGACCCACTGGCGATCGTGCAGGTGCAAAATGGCAGCGGCCGGCACTGCCGCGCGCTGTTCCGTCTTAGGACCCATGAAGGTGGCGGTCACGAACATGCCCACGCGCAGAAAACCGGGATTCGCTAGTTCCAGCCGCACCTTGGCGGTGCGAATGGTGGGATCGAGGATCGGCGAGATATTCGTTATCCTGCCTTTCAGGACCTTGTCCGGGTAGGCATTGAGACGAACGTCGGCGTACTCACCAAGATGGACCTGTGCCAGATTGTTTTCGTACACGTCGCAAACAACCCAGACGTGTGACAGGTCGGAGATCGTGAACGGATTAACGGGCGCGGACAAGCCCTGGACCCCCGATGCATTGGTCACCTGCTGGTCGGTAATTACGCCCGTGGCCGGCGCATGGATGTCGACAATCCCAGTGGGACGATCGAGGGTTGGGCTGCCCAGCACGCGAAGGCGTTCCGCGGTGGTCTCCACGTCAACCTTGGCCTTGTTCTCCACATCTTCCGCGGTCTGATAATCGTTCAGGGACATGGCGCCCTTGTCGTAGAGGAGCTTGGCGCGTGCGAATTGGATGCTGGCGAGTTTTTCGTCGGCCACGGCCTTGCGGTAATCCGAGTATGCCGAAGCGATATCGGCGCTTTGCACGCGCAGCAAAAGCTGACCCTTCTTTACCGTGTCACCCAGGCGCGCCCGGATTTCAACCACGCGACCGCTGGCCACCGAGATCACCGGCACGGTTCGGGAAACGTCCGGACTCACTACGCCAGTAACCGTCAACTCGGACGTGGCCTCATGCGCGACCGCTGTGGCTAATGAGAATTGTTCTGGATGATCGACCTGGACTATGCCGGAGTTGTCTTCCCGCTCGACCTGCGCCGGCGGTGGCGCTTCGGCCCTGGGATTAGCTCTGCCTTCGTTGCATCCGGCGAGAAAGAGACCCAAAGCAAGAGCCAGGGTAGAAAAGGTCAGGAGTTCAAGCTTCGTGCACCTCACGGAATCACCTCACGGCCCACAGCCAGGTTCAACTGGTTGGCGGCATTCAGATACGAGGCCACCAGATTCAAGTAATTGACTTGAACGCTGCGGTAATCAGCTTGCGCGCTCAGGAAATCGAGCAGGGATGCGGCTCCGTTTTGGTAGGAAAACGCAATCGTGTCGCGAACTCGCGAAGCCTGCTGCAAATAACGGTCTTTATAGGGCTGGAGAAGAATCAAGGTGCTGGTGACCGTGGCGTACGCC
>DATDGY010000186.1:0-14004 GCA_036521855.1 Candidatus Angelobacter sp. | reverse complement strand
AAGCTGCTCGCCGACATCCAATCCGGCCGCTTTGCCGACGAATGGATCGCCGAGTGCGACTCCGGCAAGCCGCGCTTCAAGGAACTCGAAGCTCAGGGCATGGAACATCCCATCGAGCTTGTGGGCGCCCGGCTGCGCGGCATGATGCCCTGGCTCAAGGAGCGGACCCTGGTGAATCGGGCGAAGAATTAAGAGGGTGTGATGTCGTACAACTACAGAAATTCCAGGCAACCGAAACCGTCGCCAGGCTCGCAGAGCCCTGTGTCCGCGACCATGCTTGAACTGGCTCGGGGATCCGTCACGCAAGCTCAGCGACACGACGCGGAATGCATTGTCATCGTGCTCGAGGGAGCATGGCGTTTGCAGTTGCAGGGTCGAATCGTCACGCTAGGCCGGAATGAGATGCTCCGTATTCCCGCCCATGCGGAACACTGGGCGGAAGCGCTTGCGGACACCACAGCGCTGAAGGTCTTTACCGAGTCCGGCAAGCAGTCCCAAAACGCTGTTCAGCACGATGATCCCGACCAATACCTGTGGGGAGTGTGAGCCATGGGATTTGAAAGCATGCGGTGGGTGTGGGTCAACGGCAAGTGCGTACCGTGGGAGCAGGCCACCGTCCACGTTTCCGCTCACGCTCTGCATTACGGCAGCGGCGTGTTCGAAGGAATTCGCTGCTATGAAACCGTTGACGGCCCGGCTGCCTTTCGCTTGGACGCCCATCTCGACCGCCTGCACGCGAGCGCGGCCGCTTACCGGATGCAAATCCCATATTCGAAAGAAGAGCTTGCCGAAGCCATCTGCGAAACCGTATCGCGCAATGGATTTGCAGATTGCTACATTCGCCCTATCTGCTACCGCGGAAGCTCGAGTCTCGGTTTGCATCCCCGAAACTGCCCGGTCGAGGCGGTGATTCTTGCCTGGCCGTGGGGCAAGTATCTGGGCGAGGAATCGCTGGAGAAAGGCGTGCGCATCACGGTTTCTCCCTGGCGAAAATTTCACTCGCAAATGATGCCCACCGCGGCCAAAGGTTGCGGGCAGTACCTCAATTCGATTCTCGCGATTCAAGACGCGGTTGAGCGCGGGTTTGACGAAGCCTTGTTGCTGAATGCCGATGGCAGCATCGCCGAGGGGTCGGGCGAGAACATATTCGTGATCCGCGATGGCGGATTGATGACCAATGGCCCTCAGGATTCCATTCTATTGGGCATCACCCGCGATTGTGTGCTGCAGTTCGCCCGCGACCTGGGGTGGAAGGTCGAAACCAGGTCGTTGTCTCTGGACTGTCTCCTCGAAAGCGATGAGGCCTTTTTTACCGGGACTGCCGCCGAAGTTGTCCCGGTATGCGAAGTGGACGGACGGCAAATCGGAAGCGGCAAACGCGGCCCCCGCACCCGCGTCGTCCAGGAAATGTTTTCCGGCGCCGCTTCCGGACGGGACTCCCGTTACCGCGCCTGGCTGCATCCAATCCAGACGCGCAAGCGGGCTTATGCGCAAAGCGGTACTTAGTACCGAGTACTCGGCATTTAGTACCTAGTACTTAGTGGAAACGAAGTCAGAAGTTAAACAGAAATCAAAATTGACGAGCTAATCGACGCCGGGATGGAATTGTCCTTCAGCCAAGACCAAGTGCTAAATGCTGACTACTAACTCCATGCTCAGTTCAAAAATCACCAAAGGCGCTGAACGTGCCCCGAACCGGTCGATGCTTCGTGCGGTCGGATTTGGCGACGCCGACTTTGACAAGCCCATCGTGGGCCTGGCCAACGCTTACAGCACCATCACTCCCTGCAATGCGGGGTTGAACGAGATTGCCTCGCGCGCTGAAGACGCCCTGCGCCATGCCGGCGCCATGCCCCAGATCTTCGGCACCATCACCGTGAGCGACGGCATCTCCATGGGCACGGAAGGCATGCGTTACAGCCTGGTCTCACGCGAGGTGATCGCCGATTCCATCGAGACCGTGTGCCGCGGGCAGTGCATGGACGGACTGCTGGCCGTAGGCGGCTGCGACAAGAACATGCCCGGCGCCATGATCGCCATCGCGCGCATGAACATTCCTTCCATCTTCGTCTACGGCGGGACCATCAAACCCGGCCACTACGACGGCAAGGCTTTGACCGTAGTCAGCGTGTTTGAGGCCGTAGGGGAACATAGCGCCGGAAAAATCACCACCAAGCGGCTAACGGAGATCGAACGCAAAGCCTGTCCCGGCGCCGGCTCCTGCGGCGGCATGTACACCGCCAACACCATGTCTTCGGCGATCGAAGCTATGGGCCTGAGCCTTCCTTACTCTTCCACCATGGCTGCCGAAGACGACGAAAAAAAGCTGAGCGCCGCCCAGTCCGGTCGCGCGCTGGTCCACGCCATTCGCAAGCAAATCCTTCCCCGGCAACTGCTCACGCGCAAGGCCTTTGAGAACGCCATCGCCGTGGTCATGGCCGTGGGCGGCTCGACCAACGCCGTGTTGCACCTGCTGGCCATCGCCCACGCTGCGGACATCTCTCTGTCGCTCGATGATTTCGCCGCTATCGGCGAGCGCGTGCCCGTCTTGTGCGATCTCAAGCCCTCGGGCAAGTATGTAGCTATCGATCTTCACACCGCCGGCGGGATTCCCCAGGTGATGAAGATCCTTCTGGCCAACAAGCTGATCCACGGCGACGCCCTGACCATCAGCGGCGAGACCGTCGCCAAAGTGCTGGCGGCCGTGCCGGATTCTCCCCGCAAGAAACAGGATGTGATCCGTCCATTTCACTCGCCACTGTACAAACATGGGCATCTCTCCATCCTTCGTGGCAACTTGGCTACGGAGGGCGCGGTGGCCAAGACCAGCGGTATCGCCGAGAAGAAAATCACCGGTCCGGCGCGCGTCTTCGATTGCGAAGAAGATTGCCTCAAGGCGATTCTGGCCAAGAGCATCCGCAGCGGTGACGTGATCGTCATCCGCTACGAAGGCCCCAAAGGCGGACCGGGAATGCGCGAGATGCTCTCCCCGACTTCAGCCCTGATCGGCGCCGGGCTCGGCGGCTCGGTCGGCCTGATCACCGACGGACGCTTTTCCGGCGGCACCTACGGCATGGTCGTGGGCCACATTGCTCCCGAAGCCGCCCTCGGCGGCGCGATCGCGCTGGTCGAAGACAACGACCAGATCACCATCGACGCCGAACAGAAGCTTCTGCACCTTCACCTCACCGACCAGGAACTGCAGAAGCGCCGGGCAGCATGGAAACCGCGTCGTTCCCCATTTGAACACGGCGTACTGGCCAAGTACGCCAAGTTGGTATCGAGCAGCAGCCGGGGGGCGGTGACGGAGTGAAGAAGAGATCGCACGTGATCGCCGTGATCGCGGGTGATCGGAAATCGTTATCTCGCAACGTCATCCCATACCTCGGCAATGGATCGAGGTGCCAACCGATTTGAAGATGGGAGACGGTCTGTGCCTGCTGGCAATCACTAACTTCCTTCACCCCTGCCACCGATAAATGCGGACATCAACTCTCCGCATCGACCCGATCACGCGCGATCCCGGCGATCACGTGCGATCACCCGATCTGATCTAGGTAATGCTGACCTCTTCATACGTCCCATACACCTCGCGCAAAGCGTCGCAGATTTCGCCTACAGTCGCGTAGGCGCGGACGCAATCGATAATGAAGGGCATGGTATTGGCGTCGCTGACGCGGCGGCCGTCGCCGGGGACCGCCGGTGCCACCGGTTCGAGAGCGGCGACGCGCTTCAGGGCGTCGAGGCGGCGGCGGACTTCGGCGTTGTCGCGACGGTCGCGCAGGGCCTGGAGCTTTTTGGTTTGCTGACGGGCTACTGATTCGTCGATATAGAGAGTCTCCGGCAGCTTTTCCTCGATAGTGAAATCGTTGGCGCCTACGATAATCTTTTCTTTGGCCTCGACCGCGCGCTGGTATTGGTAGGAGGCTTCGGCAATTTCTTTCTGCGGGTAGCCGTTCTCGATGGCGCGGACCATGCCGCCCATGGCGTCGAGCTTGCCGAAGTAGTCGAACGCGCCTTTTTCCATGTCCAGAGTGAGCTTTTCGACGAAGTACGAACCACCGAGCGGGTCCACGGTCTGGGCCACGCCCGATTCATAGGCGATGATCTGCTGGGTGCGTAGCGCGATGCGGGCCGCCTCGGCGGTGGGCAGGGCCAGAGCTTCGTCGTAGGAATCGGTGTGCAGCGAATTCGTCCCGCCCAGCACCGCGGCCAGGCCCTGGATGGCCACGCGGGCGATATTGTTCATAGGCTGCTGCGCGGTGAGCGAGACGCCGGCGGTCTGGGTATGGAAGCGCATCAGCCAGGTGCGCTCGTTCTTCGCGGCAAAACGGTCCTTCATCAGCCGGTACCAGATCTTGCGCGCGGCGCGGAACTTGCCGATCTCTTCGAAGAAATCGTTGTGCGAGTTGAAAAAGAAACTGAGGCGGGGACCGAAGTCGTCCACGTCCAGGCCGCGGCGGCGCGCCCAATCCACGTACTCCACGCCGTCATAGATGGTGAAGGCTAGTTCCTGCAGCGCCGTGGATCCGGCTTCGCGGATGTGGTATCCACTGATGGAGATGGTATTGAACCGGGGCGTGAACTTCGATCCGAACTCAAAAGTATCGATCACCAGGCGCATGGAGGGCGCGGGCGGATAGATGTATTCCTTCTGCGCGATGTATTCTTTCAGGATGTCATTCTGGATGGTCCCGGAGATTTTCTTCCAGTCCGCGCCCTGCTTCTCCGCGACCACCAGGTACATGGCCCACAGCACCGAGGCCGGCGAGTTGATGGTCATGGAGACCGTGGTCTTCTCGAGGTCGATGCCGCTGAAGAGGATCTCCATGTCTTCGAGCGAATCGATGGCCACGCCGCACTTGCCCACTTCGCCTTCGCTGGCCGCGTGGTCGGAGTCGTAGCCCATGAGCGTGGGCAGATCGAAGGCCACGGAGAGTCCGCCGCCGCCCTGGGCCAGCAGGTACTTGTAGCGCTCATTGGTTTCTTCGGGCGAAGCAAAACCGGAGAACTGGCGCATGGTCCAGAGCCGGCCGCGATAACCGGTGGCATGGATGCCGCGCGTGTACGGCGGCTGTCCCGGATAGGCGAGGTGTTGCTCGTGGTTCCAGTCTTCGGGCAGATCGGCCTGGGTGTAAAGCCGCCGCACCGGTTCGCCGCTGATGGTGGTGAAGCGGGCCTGGCCGTTCTCGTCGACGTTCACGCCGGTAGGCGCGCCGATTGGCTTCTCCGGGGACTTTTCCAGCGTGCGCGCCAGAGTGTTCTCCGCCCAGCTCTTTTCCGATGCGGAGGGATGCCGGCCCTCAAAAACTTCGCTCACCGGACTTTCGGCGATCCCGCTCTGGTCCTTTTTCCTCTGCTCTGCCATAGCATGACTCTAGCATGCAATCATAAAAGATGCGGAAAACCGCGGGCAAGCGAACGCTTTCGCGGTTCTACAATTTAGCATTCTTAGCGCCAGGGCTAAAGCCCAGATAAGAGACAACCCCTTTCGCGGCCCTAAAGGGCCGCTCTTCCACCGGGGCCGCTCTTCCAGCGGATTTAGTTCCGCGTATCAGCGCTGGCCGCCTGGCGCAGGACCTCCTGAGCTTCGTCGCCGGCTTGCACCTTGCCGAAAAAGCCCCTCAAGTCGCTATAGTCATCCGGCCGGAAAAACAACCCATTCATCACCAGCACGCGCTGATTGAGAATCCGCCGTCCGTCAGACTGGCAGAGGTTCTGATACCGGGCGAAAGCCGAGGTCGCATCGGTCTTCTCGGGGAGGCTCTCCACGGAGTACCCCTGGGGGACGGTAATAGTCACCCGATCCACTTCCGCAAACGCGAAGGGAAAGTAAACGGGAAACTTGCGCGTGGCATCGCGGAATGTATATTTCTCCTTTGACTGAAACAGAAAGGCCGGGGCCAGCAACCGCTTGCCGGCCACGGAAGCATAGGCCGGAACCTCAATTTGGAAATCAGCAACCAGCGGGTCGTCGGTGGATTCCCATCCCCGTGCGCCGATCAGGCTCGCCGTCGCATTCGGCGGCAGCCAGCTCTTGACTTCATCCTCAAGCTCTTTGTTGCGGCCGGCTTCATCGGTGCGAATCGCATCCAACCTGCGCTCCAGGGCGTCACCGGCCTTGAACTCCACATTGATGTTGCCCTTCAACGACCCATCGTCCCCCAGAGTGAGATTTGCCACTCTGGTGGTGATGGCCCCGCCGGGCGCCGGGGCCGGCGTGTCGATAAACTCTGCGGAGTTCTTACCCAGTTCCAAGGCCGCGGTTCCGGTACGCATCCAGCGAATCAGTCCATACGGGCAAAACCTGGTGCCCGGATCCAGGAAGACCGGCTTGCCATTCAGTTGTACCAGCACCAGTTCCGAATTCAACTGGCTGCGTGAAAGCACGTTTTTCTGAAAGAACCTGTTCTCCCGGTCGGAAACCAGCAACACCGACGAGGTGAATCCTACCGCCCGGGCCATGGCCACGAACAGCGCAGCAATCTGCCCGCGGCTGCCGTAACCGCGCTTGATCACATCACCAACATTTTCGTTCGGTTTAAGCTGCTCCTTTTTCTGCTCGACTTCGCTTCGGCTGCGCTCGTAGGTCAGATTCCTGATCTCCTGCGCGCGAGCATACAGCTTCCGCACCTTCTTTTCGGGATCAGTTTCGCCGCCAATTGCTGCTAGAGCAGCATCACGCACCTCACCATGGTTCCCGATGAATTCATCGTAGGCCCGTGCCCATTCCCCTCCCACCAACTGCCAGAAGAGGTCCGCTGAGCCAAAGCCGGCCAAGCTGAAGAAGAACCACACGTGGCGTTTGTAGTTGGCTTCAGGAGGCATGTGCTCCTCCTTGGCAAACGCCGGGATATTCTCCAGCTCAAGCTCGACCGTACCGTTCTTGTTCTTGGTCTGGCTGCTCAGGCCTTCTGAGGCAACATAACCTGCCTGAAGACGGCCGCTGTACTTGAACAAAAAATGTTCTTTGACGGTGAACAGGTCGTGTTCAATGACCCATTGGTTGTCGAACACCACATCTGCATCGGTGCGGAGCCGGTACTTGTATTCGACAATGCCTCCGGCCGCCACTTCCGGCAGGGTGAATGTCTTGGCGTATAGTTTGACTCCCTTGCCCTTGAAAAGAATTTTATCGAACGGTTTCCCGGTAAACTCAACGATGCTTCCGTCGGGGCGGATGGTGCGGGCCTTCAAATCCGAAAAGGAACGGCCGAAAGGAACGACCAGCTCGACATTGCCGTATTTCTTGCCGTCATCGCTCAAGACCTTGATGCGATGATAGATGAACTCGGAGTGATCATTGTCATCGATCAGGTCGGCGTAATAGAGCTGGATGGCCGAGGCTCCGGGGCTTCCCGGCACCTCCTTGACCTCAAGATCGTGGCGGCTGACTGGAAGCCAGTCTTCCAATGGATTCGAGGCCAGGCATCGGCCAAGGCAGACCAGAACGAAACTGAAACGCAGCAGCCAGCGCACTTGGAGCCTCACAGTGGAGCGAAAGTTCTATCCCTATAACCAGCGAGTTTTTGAGACTATACATCAAATAGCGATAGCTGCGATCAAGGCGAAGTAGCGGTTTCTGCGCATGCGTCGTACTCCTGTCAGGCGCCTGGCGGCGCGTGGCTAGTGGAAGAACCGGGCAGGCTAGTTGGCTTTCTTCAAGACCGCCATGTTTCTCTCATCCTGGTTGATTTCTCTGAAGAACTTGCCTAAGTCTCCTATGCGCTCCGCGGGGATGGAGGTGGCTTTGATCTTGTACTCCCGGCTGTACTTGAGCGTGGCGCCGTCATTCTCGATCTTGCTGCTGTATTCGCCAAAAGCAAAAGCGGCTTTGGCGGCGTCGGGGAGTTCATCCACCTTGTAACCATCGGGCAGGTTGAACTCAAAGGTGTCCGTTTGCAGCGTGGGAACTTCGAACTCGTAAGGATAGTGCCGCGGCTTGGTCGTATCCAGAGATCCCAGTTTCTCGCCCAGAACACGGGGCCGCACCAGAAGCAGGGGGCCGGCGTTCTTGGCATAATGCTCGGCGTTGAATTTGTAGCGGATGATCAGGTCTTTGGAAATGTCGTCCAGGTTGTCCGCGTCAACGCTTTCCAGTTGGAAGTTTCCGACCATCTGGCCGAGAAACTTTTCCAGCGTTTTCCTGCGATCGGCGTTGGTTTCGTGGGCAAACGTAAGCCGGCTTTCGGCGGCCAGGCTGCCGCTACGCACCTCTTGCACCTCGCCTTTGACCGACCCATCGGGAAGGAGGGTTAGCTTCGCGGTGCGATTGATGCGGTTCAACTCCGGCTTGCTCAAGGGGAGGTGGATTAACTCACCGCCCTGGTCGCTGACCAGCAAGCCGTAGTTATCCTGCTCGTAATAAGGAATCTGGCCGAGCGGCACCACCGTAGAAGTGGGATCGAAGATCAGCAAATGCCCCAGGCGCGGATGTTCATACAGGGCCGGCATGGGCTCGTTATAACTGGCTTCAGGCAACTGAATGGCAAGAATGACGTGGTTAAACCCGTTGGTGGGCGGCGTCTTGTCCGTGTAAATTCCCCGATCCGTGTGCACCGGAACGTAGTACGACTTCACGCCGATCTGCGCCAGCATGGAGCTGAGCAGCGTGGCCTTGTCCTTGCAGTCGCCATAGCGATTGCTGAAAACCTGGCTGGCAGGATGGGGTTGATAGCCGCCGATGCCGATCTCGATGGCAGCGTAGCGCACGTCGCGCTGCATAAAACGCGCCAGGGCGCGGATACGCTCCAGCAGGGGCAGACTCGCCGGGGCGATTTCCTGAACTTTCTGCTGCAAGGCCGGCGAGGGGTCGCGCACGCCCGCCGTCAACTGGGCATACCATGCGCCGAAGTCATTCCAGTTGGCATAGCTGCGTCCCTTGGTCTTTTCGGAGAAGAAGGTAACGATCAGTTGCCCTTCCAGGGCGCGCAGATGCGGCATCTCATCTTCATCTTCGATGCGCGGGATATCGTTCAGTTCCCAGGTGTAGGTCGCGCCCTGGATGACCGGCGCTTGCTCTGCGTGATTGATCCATGCCGCCCGAAATTCCCAGCTGGCAGGCAAGTGCAAAATGAATCGCGCGTGTTCGACCGGGCTCCGGCCCTGAAAGAACCACTGGTCTTCGAAAGTGTAGGGATGCCGTTTTTGTTCCCACTCCACGCCCACGACGGTGCCCACATCGACGCCGGGGATTCGCATGGCTTTGTATTTCTCGTCGGAATAGACCTCGAATCCTTCTCCGCCGGAAAGCTCCACGATGTCGTCCTTCTTGGCTTCATACTCCTGGCCGGTAGCGCTGATGCTCCAGCCCTTCATGTAGTTCAGCTTGGTCTCATCGTCGAAAGGAACCGCCTGGTAGGCGGTAATTCTTCCGTCGGGCCGCAATACCCTTACCACACGGCGGACGCGGGTGATGGTTTCGCCGCTGTCTTTTACAGTGGTCTCGGTTTCGTGGAGAAGCACCACGGCGTTGACCCGTTCCCCGTATTTCTTGACCGGCTGCTGGGCCAGACTGCGCAGCCAATCGGGAACTGACCCGGCGTACGCCGCGGCGGGAGCCAGCAACCCCAGGGAAAAGATCAGGCTAATTGTTTTTTTGCGCATGGACGCTGCCTCCTTGCAACACGGCTTGCTGCTCGTCGCCGGCCCGCACCGTGTTGAAAAACCCTCTTACCTCGGCATATTGTTCAGGACGAAAAAAAATACCGTTTACCTTGAGCACGCGTTGCGTCAGCAACTGGCTGCCCTCGAACTGGCTCGCGCTCTGATATCCGGCAAAACCGATGTTCGCGTTTTGCGGCGGGGGCACGCTCTCCAGTGTGAACCCGGCGGGCACCTTAATATTCACTGTGTCGTCTTCCTCGAAGGCGAAAGGAAAATAGACAGGGAACTTGCGCTCCTGCTGCTTGAAGGCGTCCCTTTGCTTGGTCTGGAACAGATACCCCGCCACGAGCAATCGTTTGCCCGCGAGCGTTCCGTAGCTGGGCACGGCAATGGTAAAACGGGCTTGCAGGGGATCGTCGCTGACTTCCCAGCCTTGCGCGCTTTTGAGCTTGGTGTCGGCGCCGTGGGGCAGCCATTCCTTTACCTCGTCTTCCAGGCTCTTCCTTTTCCCGGCTTCGTCTGTGTCCAGGGCCTCCAGCCGGCGCTCCAGCGCCTCAGAACCGTTGAACTGGACGGTGATTTCTCCTTGGAGAGTGCCGTCTGCTTCCAGGGACAGGTCGGCCGACCTCCGGATCAACGCCATTTGGTAGGTGGCCATCGGCACGTCCACGAAGGTTCCGCCCTTCTTGTCCAGCTTCAGGCCCTTGGTGGAGGTCCTTACCCAGCGCAGCAGGCCAAAGGGACAGAACCTGGTTCCGGGATCGAGGTAGATGTCGTTGCCGTTCAGTCTCACCAAAGCGATTTCAGTATCCAGTTGATCGGAATACAAGAGGCCCCGATCGAAGATCCTTTCGCTGCGGTTGCCGGATCTGACAACCGAGGCTTCAAAGCCGCCCGCGCGCGCCAAGGCGACAAAGAAACGCGTGACGTCGATCCGGTTCCCGTAACCCCGGCCCAGCACATCCATCACGTTCTGGTTCGGCTTCAGGTTTTCCCTCTTGTCCTCTTCTTCGGTGCGCGCGCGTTCGTAGGTAAGGTTCCTGATTTGTTCCGCCCGGGCATAAAGCCTGCGCAACCTCTTTTCGGAGTCGGTCTCGCTTCCGGCGGCTTCCGCCGCGGCATTCTTCATTTCCTTGTAGTCGCCGATGAAGCCTTCAGCTTCATCGTTCCAGCGCAGACCGGCCTCCTGCCAAAATTTATCGGAGCTCGTCATCTCCCGGCCGCCGTAGGCCATGGTTACGTGGTAGACGTAATTCTCCCGGGGAGGCATGTACGCCTCCTCGTCAAACGCGGGGACATTCTCCAGTTGCAGCTCAAAGCCTTCTCCCTTCCTTTGCACCTTTGCGTTCTTGGGCAGGTTTTGAAAAAGGGAAAGCCCCACACCGCCTTCCACGCCGCGAATGACGCCGGTATAGGAGTGAATGCGAAAATCTTCCTTCAAGGTATAGAGGTCGTGCTGTGCAATCCACTCATGCGCCGGCAGGACATTGGCTGGATAGTTCAGCTTGTAGCGGTATTCCAGAATGCTTCCCACGGTCACATCCGGCAACGTAAGCGTCTTGGCCAGATACTTGAAACCCTTGCCCTTGGCTATGACTTTGTCGAAAGGCTTGCCGGTGAAGTCGATAATCTTGCCGTCAGGGTGAATGGTTCGGGCCTTAAGATCAGCCAGCGTGAAATCGGAGGGAAGACGAATCTCCACATCCCCGTATTTGGTTCCTTTCTCGTTCAAGACTTTGATCCGGTGGTAGATATATTCGCCTTCGTTGTTGGCGTCGTGGTCGTTGATGTCCTGCGAATAGTAAAGCTGGATTGCAGGCGCGCCAGGGTTGCCGGGGACCTCCCGAACCGCCAAATCCTGGGGAGTGACAGGAAGCCACGCCTGCTTTTGTCCATACAAAGCAACCGGAAGCAGCACGCCGGCAGCGAATACGAATCCCCGGAGCTTTGGCATCAATGCACCCTGATGGACTGAAATGGACGATGGAGACGTCGCCGCCGTACAGGATTTCGCGGAGAATATTATACGAAAATCGACCCTTTGAACAGAGTTCATGCTCCTAGCATTACACAAGACTTCCCCTAGATTTGGCTCAAGAATTGCATAGACTTATGCCGCAAATCATTCATGCTTCTCCGCGCTGGAAGCCGGTCCCGTTTGCAATACGGCTTGGCCGCCGTCACCGGCTAGCACGATGCTAAAGAAGCTCTTTAGTTCAACGTACTTCTCGGGCGGAAAGGAGAGGCCGTCAAATCTCAGGGACCGATTGGTCACAAGCTGCCGCTGCTCCAAGCCACTGGATATTTCATAGCTGGCATAGGACAGGCCGGCCTTGCGGCGGTACGGAGGCACTTCCATGGAGTAGCCGTCGGGCAGCCGGATGGTGACCTGGTCGGTTTCCGTGAACGGATAGGGGAAAACGATCGGGTATCTGCGATACTCCCGGGTAAACATGCCTTTTTGCAGCGTGGGCAGGAAGTAGGCCGGGATCACCATGCGCTTGCCGGCGATCGAGGCCAGGCTGGGGATGGCCACCGAGAATTTGGCAATCAGAGGCTCGTCGGTCGCATCCCACCCCTGGGACTCGATCATCTTGACGACGGCACGGTTGGGCAGCCAGGCTTGGACCTCATCTTCGAAGGTCTTGCGCCGGCCTTCCTCGTCGGTCTCCAGGGCATCGAGCCGGTGCTCAAGAGCCTCCTGGGCGTGCAACTCCACGGTAATCTCGCCTTCGGCCGAGCCGTCAGCCGCCACCGTGATGCGGACAGTGCGATGCAGGAGAGAAGGCTCCGGCGCGGGAGTGGTCACAAAATCGCCCCCGGCCGTGTAGTTCAGCGCGGGAACCGCAGCGTATCTCCAACGCAGCATTCCGTAGGGGCAAAACCTGGTTCCCGGATCAAGAACCAGCTCTTTGCCGTTGAGCTTAACCAGGGCCGCATCTCCGCTTAATTGCCCCAGCCACAGCACAATCTTGGTGAAGGACCGTTCGTGCCGGTCGCTCACGCCCAGCAAGGTCGCTTCAAAGCCGGCGGCGCGGGTCATGGCTACGAACAAGCCATCGATTTCCCAATTCGTGCCGTACCCGTGCTGCAGCACGTCTTGGGCGCTGTTATTGCGCTTCAGGTTCTCGCCTTTCTCTTCCTCCCGGGTGCGTTCCCGCTCGTACGATAGATTGCGGATTTGTTGCGCTCGCGCATAAAGCTTGCGCAGTTTCTTCTCCGGATCGGTTTCGCCGCCCATAGCCTGGATCGCGGCATCGCGGACGGCCCCGGAGTTGCCGACGAACTTGACCAGGTATTCCGCGATCAGCCGCTGCCACTCCTGCCAGAACTTGTCCGGAGATGCGGCCTCGCGCCCGCCGTAGTAAAACAACACCGCCGGCTTGTAGTCGTCTTCGGGAGGCATGTACTCCTCGCCGTCAAAGGCGGCCACGTTCTCTAATTCCAGCTCCATGAGGTTCCCTTTTTTCTTCTGCGGGATGGCGCTGCCCTCGGCCATGTTCAGATAGGAATAAGCAACGTCGGTCTTGGGCGCCACGGCGCCCCACTCCGTAGGCATTCTGACTATTCCCTGATAGGCGCGAAAGCGCAGGCGCTCTTTGACCGTGTAGATCTCGCTCTGGACCGGCCACTCGGAGATCACGCTGACCGTATGCCGCGGCAGGCTGATCAGGCAACTGTATTCCACAATGCTCCCCGTGGTCACATCGGGAAACGTGAACGTTGCCGCCTGGTACTTGATGCCGCGGGCCTTGATGATCGTCTTCAAGAACGGTTTGCCTTGGAACTCAACCATGCTTCCGTCGGGATGAATCGTCCGCGCCCTGAGTTCCTTCAGGGATGCACCTGGCTTCAGCAGAATCTCCCGATCCGCGTACTTTTTGCCGGCTTCGGTAAGAATCTTGATGCGCCGGTAGGCGGAGATAAAATCGTCATTATCATCCTGGTAGTAGCTGAGATAGAGCTGGATAGCAGGAGCTCCGGGACTTCCCGGGACAGCTTTCACCTGAAGGTCCTGCGGCGCGATAGGAAGCCAAGGTTCCACGCTCTGAACGGCGGCGGCGAAAGGAGTTTCCACCATCAAGACTGCGGCTACCAGCAAGAGAGAACGCAAGCGCACGAGTCCACCTCCGCGACGGGCTACGAAACCGGTCTGATAAATGGTTTTGAAAGGGCACGGCTTTCAGAGGTTGCGGAAAAATGAACCAGAGTGGTAACTCGCGCATTTCGTCGAACGACGGTTCAACAAGTTACGCGGCGAATTTTGCCACGAAATCACCTCAAATTACTTTCTTGGTTCATTTTTCCGCAACCTCTGAAAGCCGTGCCCTTTCAAAACCATTTATCAGACCGGTTTCGTAGCCCGTCGCGGAGGTGGACTCGTGCGCTTGCGTTCTC
>DATDGY010000185.1:0-9372 GCA_036521855.1 Candidatus Angelobacter sp. | reverse complement strand
TTTTTACCATCGGCGGCGGCGTGCCCCGCAACTGGGCGCAGCAGTTCGGGCCCTATTGCGAGCTGCGCGTGCGCCGCGCCGGCGAAGACGTGGAGCTCAAACGCTATCACTATGGCGTGCGCGTCTGCCCCGAGCCGGTCTTTTGGGGCGGGCTTTCGGGCTCGCCTTATTCCGAAGCCATCTCCTGGGGCAAGTTCGTTCCGCCGGCCGAGGGTGGCCGTTTTGGCGAGGTCTTCGTCGACGCGACGGTCGGCTTGCCGATCATGTGCGCGGCGCTGCTGGAGCGGCTAGGGAAGAGGTTTAAGAAGGCGTCGCCGAAGGCGGCGAAGGGCTGAATCACGGCGCGCTTCTGGCAGTTGTTCGACCTTTTACCCTTGGCGGGATAATCCTTCCTCGGCCAAAGCTGCAGCGTGGCCAATTGGCGGGCGCAATCCAAGATAGGCGCCGAGAATGGCGAATCCCAGGACAGCAGCGACGGATTCCGCTGTTATGAAAATTGCGGCCACCAACAGAGCTATTCCCAAGCTGGGCCCAGGTCCTTCTCTCAATTTCGACAGGTAGACGGCAACGCCTGCCAGCAAGCTCAGAAAGCACGCAAACCGCCACGGATGTCGGCGCGGATGACCCCACGAAAACCTGGCAAAGAGAGCGTCGCTATTGAAATCAGTCACCCACTTAACGAACCGGCGCGGAAGGATTCGCCGAACCTTGACGATGGCGATGCGGATCGGGGTCCAAAGGTCATCCAAGCCGTCCGCAGGCGTCAGATACGGCGGCGGCGGCGGCGGCATGTGCACGCCTCTTAAGACAACGATGAGGGCGACAAGACACACCAGCGTAAGAAGAGACATCAACCCCAAGGCGAGCCAAAGCACATAGGCCCAGTGCGAACGCGGCAGCGGGTGGAGGACGAGTGCGGTGACATCGCTAAGCAGGGTGGCGGTGATCGAACCCAACACAATGACGTTGCCGCGCACGATCAGGCGGGCCCTTGGAGCTGAACACGACTCTGTCAGCCGCAGGGCGCGCGCGTAGGTCAACGCGCCAACCAGCAAGGCTACCTGGAACGCAAACGAGCCAACAGCATCGTAGGGGTCCTGAGCAAAGGGGCTGATGTCGCCCAAATCTCCGTGTTTGGTGATATCGAAGAACTTCCAGAAGACGATGGCGGTAAGGGTCGTTGCAGCAGTTACTCGATAGATCCGCAAGATCGTGCGAGGGTCCATCCCCAACCGCTCCTCCATAGTGGACTTTGCATTGCAAAGTCACGGACCTAAAAAAAATCACGCCTGCTCCCGCGCCGCGGCGATGAACTCCTCCATCTGGCGCAGGTATTCTTCAAAGGCGTTGCGCCCGGAGGGCGTCAGCCGGTATTCGGTGCGCGGGATGCGTCCGTCAAAGAACTTCTTGCAACGCACGTAGCCGGCTTCTTCAAGTTTGCGGGCGTGGACGGCCAGGTTGCCGTCGGTGGTTTTCAAAACGCGCTTGAGGTCGTTGAAACTCAAGGCTTCGTTGACCGCCAGGGCGCTGACCATGCCCAGGCGAATGCGCTCGTGGATCAGCCGGTCGAGTTCGGGCAGATCGCACTGCGGGGATTGGGCTTTCTTGGCGTGGGTGCGCGACGCGCGGTCCGGCGTGTGTTCATGTGCTGGTTTCAGTTTAGCCACCGTACCTCCTGACGATCAGGATTCCGAAAAGAATGTGCAGCCCGCCGAAGCCAAGGGCCATGAAGGCGTCGCCCCAGGCGGGCAGCAGCAGCGCGGCTGTGCCGGCCAGCATGAAGAGTGCGCCCATCACGCGAACAATGGCCACGGAGAAGGCCCCGCCGGTAAGCACCCCCGTGCCATAGAGCAAGAGCCAGGTGCCAGGGAGCAGGCGCGCGCGTCCCGCAAAGTAGAGCGCCGCAGTCAGAACGGCGCCGGCCAGGAGCGGGGGAAGGAAGGTCCGGGCGAAATTGCTTCCCGGGCCGCTGGTGAGCGGGGCGCCCGCCCGTTGCGCCTTTCTCTGGGTGGTGACCAGGGCAATCGAGGTGCCCAGCACCGCCTCACCCAACCAGACCGCAAGCCAGCTTGATGGAACCTGCTGCCGGGCCGCCAGCCACGAGGCAACCAGGGCGGTGGCGCCCATGGCCACACCACCCCAGCCCGGTACCGCCGTAAACGACGCCGAGCGCTCCATGGTTTCGCGGATGAATCGGATATCCTCCAGCGCGGCATGGGGCAATGGGCGCGCCGGCGGGCGCAAGCGGCGACGACGATGTGGGCCGTGTTCAGGCATTCCGCAACTAGTATGAGGCCGGATGTCCTGCGCTGTCAAGTACTCTGTGACACAAAGTCGTGTCAGGACTGGACGGAAGCCGGCCAAAAAAGGGGATTCACGACCTTACGAAACGCAACCGTCCGGACGACGGTCAAGGGTCAATGGTTGTTATTCGAAGATGAGAATGGCCGCCGCGATCACGGTGATCCACTTGCCGTGTTTGTCACCTACGCCGCTCTGCGTGATGTTGGTGGTGCGTACGATCTTGTTGGAGATTCGGTAGATCTCTTTCTTTTCGTCCCAGGATTTGTCGGGATCGAACTCCAGGTCCAGCGTGGTGGCGAGCATTTCCGCGGCCAGTTCTTCAGCGTACTCGCCGGCCTGCTCGTCGGTCTCACCGAAGGAGTGATGCTCGCTCAGGTAGCCGTAGGTCCCGCGGTCGGCCGGAATGGCCAAACCGATGCTGGACGCCATCAGCCGGTGCGGCTCATGCGTGGAGTTCTCCGCCACAACGGCAAAAGTGACTTCGCCCGAGTGGAGGTACTTGACCCCCTCCTTACGGGAGGTCAACCTGCAGTGCGGAGGAAAAATAGAGGAAACCCGCACCAGGTTCTGGGCCGCAATACCGGCGTCGCGCAATGCCAGCTCGAATGAGGTGAGACGTTCCTTGTGCTTGCCCACCCCCTTGGTGAGAAAGATGCGCTTAGGCACCATGTCAAGCCCCAATGTAATTGTCCTCCCCCAAGAGATTATTGCCAGAATCTCAAAAAATAACACACACCGGCTCGCACCTGCGGAAATTTGCAAGGATTTTTTTGGGTGATCGAGGAAGTTACCCGGCTGGGATTCGGCGTTTCCGCCCTGCACAAGAGGTCGTGCGGCCGGAAATGGCTCCGCTTCGGGGCCACAGCCGCCTGTAGCGGCTCAAACTGAAGAAGCCGCTGTGGTCTTCAACTTGACCGCAACCTCGATAAACGCCAGCGCGGCCCGGCTGAGAGCTTTGTCCTTGCGGAAGACCAGGGCCAGATCGCGGCGGATGGAGGCATCCGCCAGCGGGACAGCCGCCAGCACGCCGGCCTTCGCATCCTCCAGGATGTTGGAACGGGCAATGAAGCCGACACCAACGTCCGCGGCTACAAAACGCTTGAGTAGCTCGCTGGAATCGAGCTCCATTGAAACCCGGGGCTTGAGCCGGTGTTCGTGAAAGAGGTTCTCCAGAGCGTCGCGGGTGCGGCCGACCTTGGGCAGCAACAGCGGGAAGCGGGCTGCATCGGCAATGCCGGCCTGCGGTAGGCGGCTGAGGGGATGACCGGGCGGAGCGATGATAACCAGCTCGTCGCGATGAATATTCACTACGGTCAGGCGCTTGTCGTCGACCGGCATAGAGACCACGCCGAAGTCCACGGAATTGTCGATGATCGATTCCAGGATCTTGGCCCGCTCCAAACGGCTGATCTGGACAGCCACGTTAGGGTAGAGCTTCTTGAACTCGGCAAACACCTCGGGCAGGATGTGCAGGCAAGTGCCCTCGTTGGCGCCGACCACAATTTCGCCGCGCGGGATCCGCTCCAGCTCGGCCAATGTCACTATCATGCCTTTGCGCGCTTCCAGGGTTTGCTCGGCATACTGCTGGAAGACCTTGCCGGCGGCGGTGAGCGCCACCTTACCGCCGCTGCGGTCGAACAGCCGCGCGCCAACTTCTTCCTCGAGCGCCCGAATCTGCGAGGAGATGGCCGGCTGCGTGCGAAAACGCTTCTCCGCAGCCCGGGAAAAGCTGGTGTGGCGGGCGACCTCGAGGAAGGTTTCGAGTTGGTCGAAATCCATGGAATTCGGCTTCTAGTCTAGTATGAGTCGTTCCGCAAGATTGCTAGAATTGCCAAAATCGCCGTAATTGCCAAAATTGTGCGAGCGCCTGGCTTTTCAATTGCCCGATTGCCCGATTTTGGCAATTATCAATCTCGGCTGCTTACAATGATCGCATGAAGGCCATTATTGCTGAGCAATACGGCGGCCCCCAAGTGCTGGAGCTAACGGATGTCCCTGTCCCCCAAGTAGGCCCTAACGGCGTGCTGGTACGCGTTCATGCGTCCAGCGTCAACCCCGTGGACTGGAAGTTTCGCCAGGGGCTGCTCAGCGCCCTCGGGAACCTGCGTTTTCCTGTGATTTGGGGATGCGACCTCTCCGGCGTGGTGGCGCAGGTGGGAAGCTCGGCGACCCTGTTCAAGCCGGGCGACGAGGTCTACGGCTTCAAGGATGGCAGAGTCGCCAAAACATACCGTGGCACCTACGCGGAGTATGCCGTCGTGCCGGAGAACGTCCTGGCGCGTAAACCAGCCAAATTGAGCCACGAAGAGGCTGCCGCGATTCCGCTGGCTGCCCTGACTGCCTGGCAGGCCCTGGTGGATCGGGGCGGCTTACAGGCTGGCCAGCGCGTCCTGATTCATGCCGCAGCCGGAGGCGTAGGCGTGTTTGCGGTGCAGATTGCCAAGGCTCTGGGCGCGTACGTTGCCGCCACCGCCGGCGCAAAGAACCAGGATTTCCTGCGTGAGCTGGGCGTCGATCTGCCCATCGACTACGCAAGAGAGAAGATTGAAGACAAACTTTCCGGCTACGATCTGGTCCTCGATGGCGTGGGCAACAGCGTGTGGCCGAGCTCACTTCGTGCTCTGCGGCGCGGCGGAAAACTCGCGACGTTGACCGTCCCCATTCCGGAGACCAAGTCCGGCAAACTCCGATTCTTTTCGACGGCGATTGCCGGCGTCGTCGGAGGTAAGGCGCGCGCCCTGCTTGCCGGCAAACGCTTGCTGATGACTCACGTCCAGCCTCGCGGCGGCGAACTGGAGAAGATCAACGCACTGGTCGAAGCCGGTAAACTTCGTCCCGTGATTGAGAAAGTCTTTCCCCTGGAGGAGATTGCTGAAGCCCACCGCGTGAGCGAGAAAGGCCACGTAAGAGGGAAGTTGGTAGTGAGAATAAGCAATTAGACAAGTAGCAATGGCAAAACTAGCATCCGCTTTATCGCGACTCAATCGTTGAACCCGCCGGCGCAAGAATGAAAGAGGCCCGCCGAAGCGGGCCTCACAGGCGAAGGACGCGATCCCTTACTGCTGGGCAATCTGGGAAGCCACCAAGGTGTACTTTTGCGTACTTCCGTTGAAGAACAGCAATCCGCGGACGCGCACCGCCCCGCCGTTGGCGACAGGCATGTCTTGCGAAGTGCTGCTCACGACGTCGACGGTTACTGTTGTCTGGCCGCTCAGCAGAGCGAAGGCTGAATCACTGGCCATGGTCAACGTAAATGTTTCCGGCATCGATCCGCTCACATTCGACACTGTGCCGTTCAGCGACTGTTGCAGCAATCTTACCCGGTCCGCGGTCAGAACAAGTCCGGACTGTTGCAGCGACGTTTGATGCAGCACGCTGGCTTCCACTCTCTGGACCTTCCCGATGTCGCTTGCGTCAAAGCTGAGGGACAAGCCGCCGGTGTTGATTTCGTCTGTGTCCGACACGGAGAAGGAGGTATTGCTAGTGATGTCGACCGTAATGCCGGTCCCGATCCCCAGGAGATTGAGCAGAGGAGCGATCGGAACGGAATCGAACTCGTTGTTGAGCATGAACTGGGTTGCCGGACTTCCCGTGATCGAGGTGATGAAGCCTTCAACTGCCACCCCGTCATCCGAATCCTCATCAACGTCCACTCGTTTCGCCAGCAAGGTCCCGTCCGATTGCAGCTGAGCGTCAACCTCAACAATCATGCCGGCGGTGAGTTGCGAGAGACCGCTGATTCCTTCGAACACGGTGTTGGAATCGGTTGAGAAGGTGAAGAACTGGTCCATCGCCTGTGAGGCGATGCTGAAGTTCGGAGCTGTTACGTTCGTGACAAAGCCGCGCACATCTTTGAAGTCATCATTGTCCTGATCACGCACAATCTTGGTGCTCACGTGGAACACCGGGTTGATGGTCGCGGTGTTGCCGCTGATGGTGACGGAGTTCGCCAGGTCCAGATCAAAATCCGCCTCGACCATGGAAGCGCTGATCATCAGAGGGTTGTTGAAGGTCACGTTCACGGTGGCGGTGGAAAGTGCGGCCGTGAGTTGGACCGGCAGGTGCGTGGTGGTGTCAATCGCCACGACCTGCGGATTGGAAACCGTGATGGTGGCCCCGGTATAGGTTCCGGCATCAATCTTTGCAGTCACCAGGGGCTGAAAGGTGCCGGCGTCACGAACAAATTCGATTTGGGTCGGCGTGGAGATGACGGTTGGATTCGCACCGCCGGCAAGAGTCATGGTGTTGACCGTGAGGGCGAAGGCAATGACCCGGTCGTTGGGCGCATCCCCCATGGTCACCATTAACTGGCCGGGACCTTGCGTAATAGTCTTGGAATTGTTCATCCCGCAGCCGGCCACGACTAGAATCAGGAGAACACTTGAAACCGTGAGTAGGGCAACGCGTTTCATTCATTCCTCCGAAAGTCATAATGTCTCGGCCAGACGGTTATTCAGGAAAACCTGATCGGTGGGCCCAAGTGGCGGCTTTGAGGGTCGTTGTCCGGGTACATGTACCCGTGGAATGTCTCTATGAGACGGTTTTGCGGCTGATCGTATAGATGCAAGTTGCTGATCGCGAGTTGCATGGGTCAGTCGGGGCTTCTTTTCCACCGCGGAACCTGCTGAAAACATGCTGCTTTCCTCAGGATAAGCACGGCTTATGCCTTATATAAAAACAATCAATTTCCTCTCCTTGGGAACCGGCAGCTATCGTCTTTATATATATGTGTGCCGGGACAAGACCCGCGCGTCCGCACTTCGCAAGATCCACGCATCTTAGACATTCGTGCAGCAACTCAGGCGGCACCGCACGAAGGCCCGGCGAAGACTTTCCGCGCCCTAAACGACGCCCCCACTGACAAGGAGGAATCCAACACCCATGGCAGACACCCAACCTGATCCCAAGGCGGTACTGGAATTCGCCAAGAAGAACGGCGCCAAGCTTCTCGATTTGCGCTTCACCGATCTCCCCGGACTGTGGCACCACGTGTCATTCCCCATCGAGCAGTTCTCGGAATCGTCATTTGAAGAAGGTTTCGGGATGGATGGTTCATCCATCCGCGGCTGGGCGGCGATCCACGAGAGCGACATGCTCCTGATCCCGGACTCCAACTTTCTTATCATGGATCCGTTCACCGAAGCGTCCACGCTGGTGATGGTGGCCGATGTTATCGACCCCGTGACCAAGCAGCGCTATGACCGCGATCCGCGCTACATCGCCAAGAAAGCGGAGATGTACCTGATCTCCACCGGCGTGGCAGACACCGCCTATTTCGGCGCCGAGGCCGAGTTCTTCATCTTTGACAACGTGCGCTTCGACCAGAAGGAGAACCAAGGCTTCTACTTCATCGACGCTGAGGAGGGCCGCTGGAATTCCGGACGGCAGGAGCACAACCTGGGCTACCGTCCGCGCTATAAAGAAGGATACTTCCCGGTGCCGCCCACCGACCACTACCAGGACCTGCGTAGCGAGATGGCCATGACCATGCAGGCGTGCGGGCTGGAGGTGGAATGCCACCACCACGAAGTAGCCACCGGCGGGCAGACCGAGATCGACCTCAAGTTCAACAAGCTCGTGCGCTCGGCTGACAACATGATGCTCTACAAGTACATTGTCAAGAACGTGGCCAACCAGTACGGCAAGACAGTGACCTTCATGCCCAAGCCGCTGTTCAACGACAACGGCAGCGGTATGCATACCCATCAGTCGTTGTGGAAGGAAGGGAAGCCGCTGTTCGCGGGTGACGGCTACGCCGGTCTCTCCCAGACTGCGTTGTGGTACATCGGCGGGCTGATCAAGCATGGTCCGGCGCTGGCGGCGATCATCGCGCCCACCACCAATTCCTACAAGCGCCTGGTGCCGGGCTTTGAAGCTCCGGTCAACCTGGCCTATTCGCGACGCAACCGGTCGGCGGCATGCCGTATTCCCATGTACTCGGCCTCGCCCAAAGCCAAGCGGGTGGAGTTCCGTCCGCCCGATCCAAGCTGCAATCCCTACATTGCCTTCGCAGCCATGATGATGGCCGGCCTGGATGGCATCGAAAACAAAACTGATCCCGGACAGCCGCTGGACAAAGACATCTATGATCTGGGTCCGGAGGAACTGGCCAAGGTACCATCCATGCCCGGCGCTCTCGACGAAGCCCTGGACGCTCTGGAACGCGATCACCAGTTCCTGCTCAAAGGCGACGTCTTCACCGAGGACTTGCTCACAACTTACATCGAGTACAAGCGCGCCAAGGAAGTGGATGCCATGAGGTTGCGCCCGCATCCCTACGAGTTTGCGCTGTACTACGACATTTAGAGCAGGTCATTTGTTTTCAGTGGCTTAGGGAAGTACGCCTCGTCCGTGTACAAAAGGTGTACAAAAGGCATACAAGATTTGCACGAAGACTGCTCCTGCCGTAATCTCCGCGAACGTCAGGAGCAGTCGCAATGCCCGATGGTCAGCTCGCTGGTCCTCCCAATAACCAGCGCCTTCCGCGTTTTGAGCACAAGCAATCGGTCGAAGTATTCGTTCGCCATATCCGGAGCTGTCCCCACCAAGAAAAGGGCGGGAACTTCCGCAAGTGTCCTTGCCCGAAATACCTCTACATCTACAAGGACGGCGCCGCTTCCCGCGTAAGCGCTAAGAGTGGCTCCTGGGCCCAGGCGGAGAAGAAAGCGCAAGAGGTTCGCGATTCCTGGGTTCCCGAGCTCGCAGAACTGAAACGTCTTCGCGCAGAAAAGGAGATGGGCCGCCTGCGCATTGAAGAAGCCATTGGGGTCTACATCGAAGACATGAGAACGCGCAATCAGGCGAGGCTGACGGTCGCCAATGCGCGCTCGCTGTTCCAAAGCGAGACAAATTCGCTTTCACTGATTTCCTGGGTTGCAAAGTGTAACTCGGGGAGGGAAGAGACTGTGAAACTGGTCTGGCTCGACCAGCTCGACGGCACCGTTCTCAGCAGGTGGAGGTCGGAGTGGCGCGGAGCGCCACTAACCCTGCGAAACCGCTGGAGCCGGGTGGTATCGTTCTTTAACTGGTTTTTCCGCACCGGAAAGGTTCAGAGACACCCTTGTATGG
>DATDGY010000184.1:0-33122 GCA_036521855.1 Candidatus Angelobacter sp. | reverse complement strand
TTGGTCGGCGATCAACCCCAGGCTTGGATTGGGACGCAAATAAGCCGTGATCTCCGCTGCGCGAGACTCGTCGATTCCGATCTGCCCAGCCCGCAGAGTGGGATTTGCCATCTCGAATTTGTCCCGAATCTCCTGCCACGTAAACGTTTTTTGCGCGAAGGCGCTCCCCACGAACACCGCCGCGAGACAGAACCTGGCGCACCAACGCGTCATGAATCGCCGCATGAAATCCTCCCGTCCCCAAAGGCAACGCCAGACCAAACCGCCGCTGCGCCCCGGGGCGAAGAGCGTTTTGATCCGTGAATTGAAATCGTAGTACTTCAGCCTGGTCCGCAGAAACTTGCGCATCGGTGGGGACGGCCGATGGCTGCCAATTAAATGCGAAAGAGATGAAGATTCCGTTAAACAATCCCCGGGCCTTTGTACTATACTGGGTATAGTATGTCAAGGAGGTGAGCCCGGAGTGGCGCACACTGTCGGTGAAAAAAAATCGTTGCTGGTCCGGGTGAACCGGATTCAAGGTCAATTGCAGAGCATCCGGGAAGCCATCGAGCAGGAGAAGGAGTGCGCGGACGTGCTGCAACAGATCGCGGCCTGCCGCGGAGCGGTGAACAGCCTGCTGGTGGAGATCGTGGAGGGGGAAATCCGCTTTCACGTGCTGGGCAAGAACGCCAAAGTGGACTCACGGGAAGCGAAAGCCGCGGAAAATCTCGTGGAAATCCTGCACCGGTACATCAAGTGAGCAGTTAGAGCGTGCTGCGTGCCTGTAGAAATGCCTGCAGGATCAGCACCGCGGCCATGCGGTCCACGGCCTGGGCGCGTTTGCGGATGCTGAGATCGGCTTCGCGCAGTACGCGGTTGGCTTCCGCCGAGGTGAGCCTCTCGTCCCAGAGATGGACGGGAAGCTGGAATTTCTGTCGCAACATCTCGGCAAACTCGGCCACTTTCTGTGACTGCGTGCCCTCTTGCCCGCTCATGCGCAGCGGATATCCGAGCACGATCTCGCGGATCTGGTATTCACGGAGAATGCGCTCCAGGCGGGCGAAGTCGCTGCGTTTGTTCTTGCGCTCCAGCGTGTCGATCCCTTGCGCGGTGATGCCCAGAAGATCGGAAACCGCAAGTCCCATGCGTCGCGAACCGTAATCGATGGCCAGGATGCGGCTGGGGGTATCCACGAAGGGATTATACGAATTACGGGGAGTTCCTCCACGCTTTGAGCAGAATCGTAGCCAAGTAGTTGGTTGACTATAGAACTTCTTGGGTTTACGTTCTTAATTTCATGTCTGCAAAGAAACTTGGCGCCAAAGCAATACGAGAACGAGATAGAGCACTCAAGCTCGCTAATGATCGTGTAAAAATCGCTAACGACCTTACGTCTCGTATCTACGACGACATAGTAAGACAAGGTTGCGTTGTCTTTATCGGTGCCGGGAGCACCACTGAAGGAAAACAGGAAGCTAGGACAACGTTCTATGCGCATATCAAGGAACTGTCAGAATTTGCGGGTGATCCCCCTTCCTTCCCCGAATTGATGCAGTACTTCTGCGATCACATGGATGGCGGACACCATAACCGCCTAATCAGAGAAGCCCTTTCACGGATAGAAGAGTTCTGTGTCAGGGATAGCGAAGCAAACTTTTTCGCGACAAGGTTCACGAATGCCCTTGCAGAAATCCCCTATTTCAACCGATTTGTTACGACCAACTGGGATCCCTTCCTTGAACGATCTCTCGATGTCTTGGTGCCGATGGTCGAGGACAAGGATCTCGCGTTCTGGAACGACCATAAACGTCAGATATTAAAGATTCACGGCTGCATCACGCGTCCTTATTCCATTGTTGCCACACAAAGCGATTACGACACGTGTATGGGGCAGAATAAGCTCATCTTCAATAAACCGAAAGATTTAATGGCAACCAAGACCTTCCTCTTCGCGGGGTACAGCATGCGTGACCCTGATTTTAAGAAGGTGTGGGATTCGATAAACGGGTCTCTTGGGCATTTTGCGAACATGGCTTACGCGCTTGATCCGGGTGCGCCGGATGACCAAGTATCGTTTTGGCGGGAGCGGGGCATAGAGATTTTCAGGTCAGCCGACATATTATTCGCGCGAGCGCTCCGAGAACGCCTTGAAAAGGAGGATCTGATTCCGACGAGTCAGTTCTTAGGTTTTCTGCAACGTGAAAGAGATCGGATTACGTCAATCCACTTAAAAATGGGCCAAAACTCTCATGGGCGCTTTTCGTCAGCCATGTATCAAGATGGCTTACTGCACGAGCTCGATTCAATATTCACAGCTACAGCGCTGGGAACAATGAAAAAGGAGGATTTCGACCGAGATTGCGGAGAAAAGAGACGTTGGCTTGAGAGGGCTTGGCGCTCCGAAGACCTAATCGAGATCGCATACCGGTCAGGGAGAGTAGAAGTTCTAGAGCGATTCAATAATCGAGATAAGTCGCGTATTCCCACCTACTTCCACCCTGATCGGCTGCAGCCAGTATCGAAGCTCGTTGACGGCAAGAAATACTCTTCACGTCCGCCCAGGATCTAAAAACCCGTCCGCCTTCAATCTGCACCGCTCCAGCGTCTCTTGCATCTGCTGATGGAAAGCGGCCATCTGCTCTTCGCTGGCATCGGCGGGGACCGGCATGGGGCTGCTGAAATAGGCGCAGGCGCGGGAGAAAGGCTTGGGGATGATCATGCGGTCCCAGGAATTGAGGATCCAGGCGCGCTCCACGGCGATATAAAAGCAGTTGATGGGCTGCCCGGTCTTCTTGGCCAGCAGCACCGGCCCGGGCTTGGCGACGAAACGGGGACCGCGAGGGCCGTCGATGGTGAAAACCGCGGGGTGGCCGGCTTCCAGTTCCTGGCGCATTCCCATCAGCGCGCCCACCGCGCCGCGCGAACTCGACCCGCGCACCGGACGATAGCCGAGTTTGCCCAGGATGCGCGCGATGTACTCGCCATCAAAGCTGCGGCTGATCATCACCGCTACCTGCTTTCCGCGAAAGCGATAGCCGGCGGGGATGACGCAGCGATGCCAAAAACACCAGATGCCGTTGGGCGCGCCCCAGCCGTCGCTCAGGCAGTCCGGTTCGCGGATGACGGTGAAGCGCAGTGTAGGGCAGAGCCAGCGGATGAGCAAATACCCGGCCCATGTAATCAGCCAGAGCGAGACCCGCTGGCGAAGAGAAAAGGAGCGGTATTCGGCGGCTTCCGTGGCGGCTGCTTCAACCTGTGACGAGGTTCCCACTAAAGGATTCTAAATCGTTCTCACCACAGGTTAGCGGCGGGCTCCTACAGAGTTGTGGGTGTGGAGTTCATGCCATCGCAGCTCTCGCCAGCTCACGCACGAGAGCGGCGGAGCCGGTCCCTCACCGCTTCCCCCTCGCCAGCTCAGGGTCAGGGATTCGGGATGGGTGTCGCGGAGGCGTAAGCAAACCGAATGCCTACGCGTACTTGATCCACTTCATGATTTCCGGCAGCGTGGGCTTCTTGCCGTACATGAGGATGCCGATCCGATAGATGCGGCCGCAGAGCACGATTAATCCGTACACAGTAGCCGCGGTAATCCCTATCGAGAGCCCGATTTCCCACGGATGAGGCGTTTGCACGGCGATGCGAATAAACATGATGATGGGCGCGGTAAACGGAATCATGGAACCCCAAAACGCCACCTGGGAACCGGGATTCTGGAGGACCGGGAAAGCCATCGCAATTGCTGCAATGATGGGTATGAGCACCAGAAATTGCACCTGCTGGGCTTCCTGCTCCGAGTTCACCATTGCGCCGATCGCAGCATATAAAGTGCTGTAAAGCGCGTAGCCCAGCAGGAAGAAAACGGTGAAGGCCGCGAACAACTTAACCGAGAGAACGGTTTTTAACGGCACTCCCGCCGCCGCAACGCTAGAAGCAGAGATGAGCCCGGCAACAGCCGCCCAGATGGCAAACTGAGTCAGGCCGACCGAGCCTACTCCGAGGATCTTTCCCGCCATCATCTCCTTGGGCTTCGCCACTGACAGCATCACCTCCATGATGCGTGACGTCTTCTCCTCGAGCACGGACCGCATGACATTGATGCCGTACAGAAGCAGCGACATGTAAAGGATCATGACCATGATGAACGTGGCAATGAAAGTGACTTGGGGATCGACAGCCCCGGGGCCGCCTTCCACGGCGTTTTGCGTATCAAGCTCAACGCGCTTGAACACATCGTCAATTTCGCTTGCGCTCAGACCTTTGGCTTTCAGCGAGTCACGGTGTAAAGCTTCACTGATACTCTCTTGCAGGATGGCGGTTTGAATGAAACTGGAGACATCGCGCGTGATGTAAGTAAGTTTCCGCGCCGCCAAGGCTTCGTCGGTGGCTACAATGACCCCGTCCAGATCCTTTTTGCGGACCTTCTCGGTAAGGGCCGCCCTTTCCTCGGCAGAGGTGTTCGTGTCCACGTCAGTAGTCACCTGCGTCGGGGGCACAGCTTCGCTTCGCTGCATGCTCTTATCTTTGTCAGCCGCGGCTTTCTTGGTTTCAAGCTCTTGGGTCTTCGACAGCTGCTGCTGAATGGCTTCGCCGACCGACTGCCGGGAAGCCACGATCACGAAATGCTTGGAGCCCTGCTTCATCAGGCTCATGGTGAGGAAGCTCGGGCCGATGGTCGCAGTCGCCATCAAGACCGGGATCAGAACAGTCATGATGACGAATGACCTGCTGCGTACCCGTTCCAGATATTCCCGCTTGGCGATCAATAAAATGTTATGCATCGGTCTTGCCTACCGTTTCAATGAAGATTTCTTCGAGCGAAGGCTCCATCAGCTCAAACTTGTTGACCCGAGAACGTTCGGCGACCGCGTGCAAGAGCTGCTGCGCGTCGGCTCCCGGCGCCAGCCGGACCTCTACATAGTTTCCGTAGTTGTTGTAAGAGCCCACCAGTTTGGTCTGTGCCAGGAAGTTGCCGTCGCCTTCGTACTCAATCTGCACGTTGTTTTTGCCGTAATTGGCTTTGATCTGTTTCAGTTCGCCCTGCAAGACCGCCTTGCCGTGATTGATCAGGCAGATGGAATCGCAAAGTTTTTCTACCGTGTCCATCTGGTGCGTGGAAAACAAAATCGTCTTGCCCTTTGCCTTCAGCTCGAGCAGGACGTTCTTCAGCAGGACGACATTGACGGGATCGAGGCCGCTGAACGGTTCATCCATGACGATGAAATCGGGATCGTGCAGCAGCGTAGCGATGAACTGGATTTTCTGCTGCATGCCTTTGGAAAGCTCTTCCACCTTCTTCGGCAGCCAGTCGGCGATCTCCATCCTTTCGCTCCAGGCCACGGACCTTTGACGGGCGGTCTTGGCGTCCAACCCATGCAACTGGCCCAGGAAAATCAACTGGTCCAGGATCTTCATCTTCTTATAGAGTCCACGCTCTTCGGGCAGGTAGCCGACTCGCTGCAGATCCCTCCGTACAAACGGCTTGCCGAACATATTGATTTCGCCGGAATCGGGCACGGTGATGCCGATCATCATGCGGATGGTACTGGTCTTGCCCGCGCCGTTTGGCCCCAGCAACCCGTAGACCGCGCCTTCTTCGATCTTGAAGGAAAGATCATCCACCGCCACAAAATGGTCATAGGTCTTCCGGATCTTGTTGAGTTCAATTGTAGGCATGGGAGAACCAACCTGCTTTCAAGGTCTATACGAGGAATGTCCCTTCAGGTTACACGGTTTCCAGGAATTGATCTATCCAGCCTCGGACTTTTCCGCGCCGCTCGTCAACAGGATCAAAGCGCAGGCCATATACTTTTTCCGCGGTGCGTGCCCAGCAGATAAAGGCGCGCAGGCTCAGCGGTGACAAGCCGGGCAGAGAAAGCGTAACCCGCACCGGCTCCAGGGAGGCCAGTGGCGTGCGCGAACGCACCGACAAACCGCCGGAACTGACTTCCACGGTCGTAGCCACGGCACGGCCGTTGTTCGTCTCCACCAGGGCTTCGCTCACCACGGGAACGCGGGCATAGCGGCGCAGCTCGTTGATGACCAGGGGAC
This sequence comes from Candidatus Angelobacter sp., assembly GCA_036521855.1. Classification (GTDB taxonomy): domain Bacteria; phylum Acidobacteriota; class Terriglobia; order Terriglobales; family Acidobacteriaceae; genus Angelobacter. The sequence goes on along the minus strand of DATDGY010000184.1, from coordinate 27,092 downwards.
GCGTGGCGCGCACCATCTTCAAGACGCTCGAGCGTTCCAGAGGCTCGTCAAAAACCGCGTTGATTCCATAGTTGGCGTAGCGCAACGCTTCCTTGGCGTTGCGGGCCACCCCATAGATAACCAAATGGCGATTGGAGTTGGAGTTACGAGCCGCCGTCAAGATCGCTTCCGCGTCCGGGTCATACAACCGCAGCAAGCAAGCCTCAAATTTTTGCCGCTGGAGGGAAGCCACGGGATCGCCGGCCAAGGGCACCACCTGGATTCCAAAGGGCTTGAAGCAGTCGTGAAGAAACGTGTTGCAGGCAGGATCAATGTGCACGCTGGCTGTCCGGGCAACAATCTTTCCTGAGAGGGCAGGGCTCAACAGAGTACTCATAGGGGTCTACTTCTACCTGGGTCAACTTCTATCGGGATGCGGAAAACTCTTTCTTCAGTGTAGCTGAAGACACACGGTTCCGTCCTGCCTGCTTGGCGGTATAAAGGGCGCTGTCCGCGGCGGCGACAACTTCGTCGCGGGTGATGCCGTGGGTCGGATAGTCGGCCACACCGCAACTGATGGTCACCGGCCTGGGAACTCCGGGAAAATGATGGGTCTCAATCTGGCGGCGCAGTTTTTCGGCGACGCGAATGGCGTTTTCGCCCGTGGTCTCCGGCACCAGGATGGCGAATTCGTCGCCGCCATAGCGGCACACCATATCCATCTTGCGCAGCTGCTGTTTCAGGATGGAGGAAACCGAGCGCAGGATTTCATCGCCCAGCAAGTGTCCGAATTCGTCATTCAGCTTCTTGAAGTGGTCGATATCCACCATGATGGCGGACATGCGTCCCTGGAAGCGTCCGGCGCGCTCCAGTTCTTCCATGATGCGCATCTCGAAGAAACGGCGGTTGTGGATCCCGGTGAGCCCGTCCACATAGGCCAGTTGCTTCATGCGGTCGAAGTGGTTGGCGTTCTGGATGGCCGCGGCGCAAATGTCGGCCAGCGATTCCAGGGGCTGCCTGTCTTCGGAATCGAAGGCATTTTTTCGCGAGGCGTCCAATGCGAGCACGCCCATCTTCTCCCCGAAATAGATCAACGGGACGCATATCTCCGACTGGGTTTCGGCAAACCCGGCGATGTAGCCCTGCACCCGGCTCACGTTGTTCTCGATGATGCTGTGCCCGGAACTCAAGGCCCGGGCGGCCAATCCGGCGCCAGGAGACAGCATGGCGCCCGTGGCCATGGTGGCCGTGAGACGCCCCTCATGCGCGCGGATGCGCAGCGCCTCGCCTTCCACCATGAGCACGGCCACGTGGTCCACGCGAAACCACTCCAATAGCACGTGGCAAACCACTGCAAGCAGTTCGTCCACGTCGAGCACGGCAGTGGTCTGCCGGGCCACGGCGTTGATGGCCTCCAGTTGGTCGGCGCGACGCCGTTCCAGTGAATAGAGCCGGGCGTTTTCCAGGGCCATAGAGGCCTGGGTGGAAAACAAGGTGAGCAGGTCGATCATCTCGGAGTCGAAATAATCCAGTTGCTCGCTTTGCAAGTCGAGCACGCCCACGATCTGGTCGCGGACCAGCAGCGGAATGGCGACCTCAGATCTGGTTTCCTCGATCCTGGCCAGGTAGCGCTGGTCCTTGCTGACGTCGGGGGCATAGACCGGCCGCTTGAGCCGGGCCGCAGCCCCAATCAAGCCCTGATCCAACGACTGGCGGAACCCCATCTCCTCATTTCCGCGTCCCAGATGGGCACGAACATAGAGCTCCTGTTTGGGTGCGTCCAGGAGAAATACCGCGCCACTCTGCAGCTGGAAGTAGTCACGCACGATGGTAAGGATCTGGTTCAGCACTTCGTCCAAGTCTACGGTGGAGAGGACCGCCTGACTGGCGTCATACAAAATGGCGATCTTTTGCATGGACTCGAGCAACGAAGCTTCTCCCGTGGAAAGAACTTCGCCACGCGGCTCCCGGCCAGGAGAAAAAACGCGCTTGCGGCCGGAGGGGGAGGAGCACGAAGGTGGCGCCTTTGGTCCAAAGATTGTACTGCGGAAAGGCGGCGGACGGAAGCGATTTTCCTACCCGGCTCCAACCGCCTCATCTCTAGCTGAGTTCGTCTTGCCGGGGCTAGCGCTTCAGAAGGTCCGCCGGCTGGTCAGACTTGGCGGGATCGCTCATCCGAAAATAATGCGCGAGGCTCGGATGCTTGCGCGCCACCTCTTCATACATGGCGTAGGCCACTTTTCGATACGAAAAATGACCCGCCGGAGCGCTGCGCAGTTCGGCGATGTAAAGCGCTTCGGCGAAATCCATCTTGAAAAGCGTTCGCTTGCGAAAAGCCAGGGGGAGAAGATACAGCCCGGCATGGGGATCGGGCGCTTCGGTCAGACGAGCGTCGATCTGGGTCTGCACCAGATTGACCCGCTGCATGGCTCGGATGTAGCGTGCTTCCAGCCCGGCAGCAACTATGTCGGGCGGCGTGTCATAACCGTGATGGCGGGTGAAGCCCTGCTCGATTTGGGTGCAGCGGCGATGGCGATGCATATCGCGAAAGCCGCCGATGTCCATCAGAATGTCAAAGCAAAACTGCTGGCCGGCGTGGAAGGGACGCAGCAGCTCGTCGTGCCGGCCGCGATGGCGCAATCCCAGGTCAATGATCTCATTGCGCTGGGCGCCGGTGAGCCCTTGCACGCGCTCCCGTACCTGGCGATAAGAATAATGGCAGGCGGAATATACCAGGTTGGCCGCCAGCTCCACTTCCAACGGCCCGTTTTCAACCAAGTCCACGAGAGGCGCAGGACGAACCGGCACCTCGCCCATCAACGCAGCGGCTGCCTGGACGAGCTCCCGGCGCGTCTGGATCTCAAACTCGTTGTGGTTGGCGTACTTCACAAGAGTAGGGGCAACATGCGTGGGGCGCAGAAGCTGTTGTTCCGCCTTGGCCCCCAGGGTGGCGTCGACGGCTTTGATTTCCTCCACCAGGGCCCGGGCCGCTTCTGACTGCGCGTTGAAGGCAGGCTTACGGGCCGCGTCCTTGAGCAACTCGCCCATATGACGGACCTCGGCATAAGGGCTGGAAAGCAGGCGAGCGATCTGCGTTTCCAAAGTCCGCGCGTTGACGATCTGCCCCAGCGACGTATTGGTCGCCAGCGGCAGCAGATAGCGCGAGTTGTCAAAGGCCCGGGCACGCAGCGTGCGAGTGTACGCGTCCTCGGCCATCTCGGCGGGCTTGGGCGCATGGCTTCTGTAGTAGCCCAGCATCTCCTGGGTGAAACCTTCATATTCGGCGAAGAGAAAATCAACGGTCGCGCGGTACTGATCGCGCAGGGCGGCCACGGCGCCGAAGTCGGGAACGTAATAGCCGCTCTTCTTGAAATTCTGGTACCGCGTGGAGCGCTCTTGACCGTCCCAGCGCTGCTCGTCAACCAGGATGATAGCGGCCAGGATTGAAAGCTTCTCGACCGCGATGGCAATGTGGGCCAGGTCGGCAATCGAGCGATGGCCATACTGGAAGTAGAAGGTGTTGAGAAACTGCTCGGCCTTCTGCTCGCTGATCTCCTTGAGCGATTCCTTCATGGATAGAGCAGAGCGCGAATATTTGGCCATGGCGTAGGCCTGGACTTCCGGATCAACCCCATGAACGGCGAAGACATTGACTTGCGGGTCGGAAGTAGCGCGGTCCGTCTTCTCTGTGTTCGTTTCCGCGATGGTTGAGTCAGGCATGGTTGAGTCAAGGCCGATTGTATTTCATTTCCTGGTGGAGTACCTGCGCATGGATGGCATCGTACCTCCCGCCAGCCGCTGACTGGGACTCCTCGAAAGCCGAGTTTGGCTGAGTTGCCGCGATGGGAGTCCCCAGCACCTGGGTGTTGTTGCGGGATGCCAGCCTATTTCCTTTGCCCGGGCGGCCGGACTGGTGGATAATCCCGTAACCCTCAAGGAGAAAACTGTGAGCCGGGAAAGGGATCTCGAACGCTGGGTGGAAGCGGGGCTGATTGACCCGGCCGCGGCAGAACGTATCCGCGAGTTCGAAAAGAATGCCGGCCGCGGGCGGTTGGGCTGGCCGGCCATGCTCGCCGTCGGCTTTGGCGTGATTTTGCTGTGCGCCGGCGTCCTGTTGTTTGTTGCAGCCCATTGGGACGAGCTCTCACCCGCTCAGCGGTTCTCTCTGGTGCTGGGCATGGTGGCCGTCTTCCATCTGGCCGCGAGCCTGCTCGGCGGCAAAGTTCCGGCTATGGGCGTGGCCTTGCACGTCGCCGGCACCGCCGCTCTCGGCGCCGGAATCTACCTCGCCGGCCAGATTTTCAATCTGGAAGAGCACTGGCCCGGAGGCATCATGCTATGGGCGCTGGGCGCGGTGCTGGCCTGGGTGATTCTGCGCCAGTGGCCGCAAGCCTTGCTCGCCGCGGTGCTCATTCCCTGGTGGCTGGGAGGCGAGTGGAGCCTGGCGACGGACCATTATCGCGGCGCATGGAACATTGCTGCACAGGGATTCCTGCTGCTTTCCATTCTCTACTTCTCTGTACCCCAGAAGGAGTCCAACCGGCCGCTGCGTCTTGGCCTGGTTTGGGTGGGATGCCTTTCACTGATACCGTTCCTTGGCGACGTCATGTGGTCGGGCGACGACGGCTGGTATTGGATGTCGCGTCAGCAGGTTTTGCCGGCGAGTCTGGCGTTTATAGGCTATGCCGGAGCTTATTTGCCGGTCTTGGCCCTGGCCGCAGCGATTCGCAAGAAGAACTCGATCCCGATCTTCCTGTCCGCGGCGTGGGTGTTCGCGCTCGCCATCCTCAGCCGGACGGACAGGCCTGACCACAATCCTTGGATCTACCTCTGGGTTGCTTTGGGCGCTTGTAGCGTTTGCTATTGGGGTGTGCGCGATAATCGCAAGTTGTTCATCAATTATGGCGCCGCGATCTTTGCCCTGGACGTGATTACTTTCTACTTCTCTGACGTGCTCGACAAGCTGGGACGTTCCATGGGGCTGATCCTGATGGGAGTGATCTTCCTGGCCGGAGGCTGGGTGCTCAACCGCCTGCGCAGCGACCTGATCGCTCGCGCAGCCGTTGGCGGAGGAAAACAATGACCGGATTGACCAAGGGAATCGCTGTAGCCGTGGTCCATATCCTGATCGTGACGAGTCTGGCTGGAAAGCTGCTTTACGACCGCCATTACCGGCCACGCGTATGGGTCAAGACCGGATCGATTGATCCCGATTTGCCGATTCGCGGCCGTTACCTGACGCTACGGCTCCCGGTCCAAGCCCCGTGGTTCACGGCGGCGGCCGACGGATATGAACGCGATGCGGTCGTGCTGAATGCGGAAAACGGTTCGCTGGTGGCCTACAAGACTGAGTCGGACACCGGCGTGAGTATCAGCTTTTTGAGTCGGCGAGCCAACAGTGATGTCATTTATCTGGACCAAGCCGTCGCTTTCTTTCTACCTGAACACGCCGAATTTCCCCGGGTCAGGCCAGGAGAGGAGCTTTGGGCCGAGGTCACCGTTCCCAGGAAGGGCCCGCCGCGTCCTATCCAGTTGGCGCTGAAACGCGGGACCGAGTGGAAGCCCTTGAGCTATCGGTAGGCTCGATTGCTACGCTCAGGAGCAGGAGTAAGCGCGTTAGCTTGTCTTGCCGCGCTTGGCCATCCCCAGCAGGATTTGGAACAGCAGCAGCCAGCGTTTCAGGTTCACCGTAATCAGAAAATTCTCTTTGGCATGCTCGCGGCCGTTCTTCCCTAACTGCGTGGCAAACTCAGGATGGGTGAGGAGATAGCGGATCTGGTAGGCGCAACCCTCTACCGAGTGCACCAACACGCCCGTGAGCTTATGGATGATCTGGCTGGGGATGCCGCCGACGGCCCCAGCGACGACGGGCTTTTCTTTCCATAGACCTTCCGTTACCGTCAGGCCGAAGCCTTCCTTCAGCGACTTCTGAACAATGACGGTGGAAGCCCGCTGTAAGGCGTTGATCTCCAAAGCTGACCAGGGCGGCAGGTTCAGGATGATCACGTCAGGATCGTCTCCCGCGGCTTCCATCACCTCCTGCAGTACGGCTGCGCCCTCGGGATCGTCAGTAGCGCCTCCGCCCGCCAGAACCAACTGGCAGTCCACGTACTTTTTCACCAGCTTGTAGGCCTCAATCACTCCTACCGGATCCTTGAGGCGATCAAAACGGGAAATCTGGGTCAGGATGGGACGTGAACGGTCAATGCCGAAATCGTCGCAGACCTTGTCAATGAAGCTTTCCTCCAGATCCCGGTTCTTCTCCGACAAGGGATCGATGGAAGGATAAAAGAGATACTGCGGCACGGAGAGCTGACGGGTGAAAGCAGGCGAGGAAAAGATGGCGGCGTCATACTGCTCCACCATGGGCTTGAGAAAGTCCCAAACTCCGGAATGAGGGTTGGAGAGATCGATGTGGCAACGCCAGATCCAGCGGCCGCGCTTCTCCACCTTGGAGCGCACCAGCGCCGCAGGCTGGGGATCGTGGATCACGAACAAGTCTTCCGTGAACTCCATGCGTTGGCGGTTCTGTTCGCTGTAGGAGAGAAAAGTGTCTTGAATCTGTTGGGTCAGGTTGTAGTCGCCGCCGTGCAGCGCGTTGTGAAAGCCCTTGGTGACTTCATAGAAGTCATTGCCTCCGGTAATGACCTCCCACTTGGTGAGAACCTCCAACTCATTCAGCAGCGGCACCAGGCGGTTCAGGATCTCAGCCACGCCGCCGCCTACGGCGGTAGAGTTGACCATCTTGACCGTCTTACCCTGCAAATGGCGGGCCAGGAAACGGATCTCATCCAGTTCGGGCGTGCCGATGATGGCCGCATAGTCCTCCATGCGCGGCGGGGCAGGCGGGGCAGGCGGCTCAGTCTGAATGCGAGGATGCTTGCGGCGCTCAATGAAGTGCGGCGGTAAGGTCGTTTGCCGAAAACGCCGTTCGGCCGCTTTCGACGCGCCCGGCTGTCCCTGTTCCGCGGAGCTCTTGGCGCCTACGCGGACCCCGTCTGCTAGCCCGGCGTCCGCGCTTCCGCCGCCTGCGTTTGGTTCCTTGATCGCCGTGGCCGGCTTCTGGTCGTTTTTCATCGTCTAAGTTCTCTTTAACAGTACAACACGTTGCACCCGGGACTGGTCACGCCCGGACCATCTCGCCTTCGATGATCCGCAGGATGTTGCGGCGAACGCCTTCCAGCGTAGAAGTGTAAATGTCAATGCGGTTGAGCCGGTCGGCGGCCTGACCCATGTCCAGCTCCTCATCCAGCCACACGGAGAAATCGTTGTTGTTGAGCTTGAGCCGGAGCCGCGCGTCAATAAAGTGGTAGTAGATGCCGTGGATGCTCACTTTGCGCAGCCCGTCAGCGAACTCTTCCAGGTTGCGGGCCACGTAGGGCGTAGGCACCACCACCACGTCCGCCGCCATCAGGTAAAAGGGCTCCATGGCAGCGCGAGAAGCCGAGCGCGGATTCTTCTTGAGATAACTCTCCATAATGTGTACCAGCCGCTCCCGCAGCGCGGCGATGGAGGTGAATTCGCGCACGTCCAGCGCCGCCAGCCTCTCGGCCAACTCGACTTCGTTACAGGCGGAAAAAGCCCAGTGAGAAAAGTCGTTGGAGAAGCCTTCGCGGATGAAGTGGTGTTCCTCCAGGGTTTGGAAGGTGTGTTGGAAGATGCAGGCATCGCTGCAAGAGCGAACGGCCTCCAGCAGCTCCTGGAGGGTTGCCGCTTTCTCCCGGCTAATGCGCAGCAAATTGGCTGCCGAATTGAAATAAAAAGGAGCACGCGCCCATCGCGGGTGAAGGGGCGTCTGCGGTGCTGTGGCCATGAATCTCCTCTTGCCGGATTGTAAAGTCCGGACCAGATTTGCTGCTTGAAATTTCTAGGATGCCCGGCTGTCCGGTTCCGTTGTTTCGCCGCTATGTCCTGGCCGGCGAAAACCGGAAGTGGCCGGCGCGAAGAGCAGCGAAAAAGTAATGCCGATCAGCAGCATCCACCCCAGGTTCGCTCGCGCCACCTCATTGGCCACGCGGATGCTTCTCACCGGACTGAAAAGGAGGAACGCGAAGACCGCCGCCGCAAGCAGCGTCCCCAGAATCCCTGCGCGCGCTCCAAAGAACCATGCCGTCAACAACGGCACGGCACTGAAGGCCAGGGGCACCCAAACCCGCCAAGAATGGTCTGCGGCTAGAGCGCTGGCACCCAGAGCGGCCGTAACGCAAATCACCCCGCCGATCAGCGAATCAATGCGGCCCAGGAAGGGGATCCTCGCTGCCGCTCGAGTTTTCTGTGCGTTGCTAGTCACCACGGTCCGCCAAAAGGCAAATCGCCAGCAACTAGAATGGCAGAACTCAGGGCTGCTGCGGGAAAAATCGAGAGCTGGAAAGAGAGCAGTCAGCACTCAGCATCCAGCCGGGAACCTTTCGGGCCTTCTTGGTCATGATCAACGCGCCGCCAAGCCATTCGGGACATCAGGTCTTCCGGGTCACCTAATTCACCAAGACTGCTCATACTTGTTGCCTGCTGAATGCTGAGTGCTGGGCCGGAGTGCTGAATGCCAATTTCCGCCAGCTACTCTGGATTTTGCTGGCGTCGCCGCATCTGAGGATGTAGGGTTTTGGCCGGGCCCTCGGAAGTTTGGCTATGCACTCCACCGACCCATTCCTGTTTCAGTTGTTCCTGATCTTTGTCTGGGCCAAGCTCTTCGGAGAAGTATTTGAGCGGCTGCGCCTGCCCGCTGTCCTGGGAGAGATTCTCGCCGGGGTGGTGATCGGTCCCTACGGCGCGGCGCTGGTCGTTCCCACCGAAGCGATTTACTCGATTGCCGGCATCGGAGCCATCTTCCTCCTATTTACAGTCGGGCTAGAGACGCGTCCCAAGGACCTGCTCAGCGTAGGCCGGACCTCGCTCTACGTGGCCTTAGCCGGAATCACAGTGCCTTTCATCTGCGGATTTGCTTACATGCTGGCCAATCATCATCCGCCGCAGGAAGCCACTTTCGTGGCCGTGGCCATGGTGGCCACCAGCGTAGGCATCACGGCGCGCGTCCTGGGTGACATGAATCTGCTGCAGACGCGTCCGGCACGCATCATTCTGGGCGCGGCCGTCTTTGACGATATTTTAGGCATGATTTTGCTGGGCGTGGTGGTGGGCCTGGTCTCCACCACCCGGACGGCATGGGTACAACTGCTCATCACCGTTTTGGAAGCTGTAGCGTTCGCCCTGATTATGATTTTTTATGCTCCGCGCGTGGTGCGGCGCATGGAACCGGGCCTGCAGCGCATGTCCACCCGCGACGCGCCGCTGATTATCGCCCTGGCCATCTGCCTGGGGCTTTCCTATGCCGCGGACAAGATCGGCATGGCCGCTATCATCGGCGCCTTCTTCGCGGGACTGGCCTTCGCCGAATACTCGCCGCGATGGAACCTGCGCTCGCGGGTCTCCGCCATCAACGAATTCCTGGCGCCGTTTTTCTTCTTCAGCATGGGCGCGCGCCTGAACCTCGGCGTGCTGGACCGCAAGCTGGTGGTTTCCGCGATCATCATCTCCGTTCTGGCTTTCCTCTCCAAGCTCCTGGGTTGCGGGTTGCCGGTGCTGCGGTTTGGCTGGAAAACCGCGGCCAAGGTGGGCATGGGCATGGTGCCCCGCGGCGAGGTAGGACTGATCGTGGCCCTGGCTGGTCTGCAGATGAAGGTGATTTCCGAGCCCGTTTACGCTCTGGTAATTCTCATGACCGGCGCCACCACGCTGATCGCGCCGCCGCTGATGAAGATGCTGTTCAGCCAGGAGCGGGCGCCTGCCCCGGCCCTGGCCGGTGAGGAAGGCAGCGCGATGTAGAAGCTTCTCCGAGCTCCGCGTCTCCCGCCGCGCTGGGTATAATGCGCAGGGGTCTTTCCTGGGAGGAGAATCACGCATGGCAGGAGTTACAGGCCGCGTGGCGCTGGTGACGGGAGCTTCGCAGGGGATCGGCCGGGCCTGCGCGCTGGCGCTGGCGGAAGGCGGGGCCGCGGTCGCGCTGATGGCACGGAACGATGAAAAGCTGGCGGCGGTGGTGAAAGAGATCGAGGCCAAAGGCGGCCAGGCAGCGGCGTTTCGCATGGACGTCAGCAATGAGGACGAGGTCAAGGTAGCCGTCAAGGCCGCACTGGAACATTTCGGCAAGATTGAAATCCTCGTCAACAACGCCGGCATCACCAAAGACACGCTGCTGCTGCGCATGAAACGATCCGACTGGGATTCCGTGATCCAAACCAACCTCAGCGGGGCTTTCTTCTGCACCCAGGCCGCCGTCAGCGCCATGCTGAAGCAGCGCTGGGGACGCATCATCAACATCACCAGCATCTTCGGCCAGACCGGCCAGGCCGGCCAAGCCAATTATTCCGCCTCCAAGGCGGGGCTGATCGGCTTTACCATGGCCATGGCGCGCGAGGTGGCCTCACGCAATATCACCGTCAACGCCGTGGCGCCCGGCTACATCGACACCGCCATGACCGAAGGCCTGTCGCCAGAATTGAAAGCTAAAGTGAATGAGATGATTCCCCTGGGACGCGCCGGCACGGATATGGACGTGGCCCACGCCGTGCGCTTCCTCGCCTCCGAGGAAGCCGGGTATATCACCGGGCACGTGCTTAACGTAAACGGCGGCATGCTGATGGGATAAGCCGTTTTTCCTGACGCCCGGCCGCTGGCTGGCATTGGGATTGAACATGCAGCTCTTATACTGCCAGGCCTTTTTTTCCTTAAAACCTGCAGAATTTCCCAGCAAGAAATACACATTTTAGGATTCTGGTTAGAGTTGGTCCTGTCCGCGACCGGTGCCGCGCAAGCCAAATCCTCGCCTAACACTCTTGTCTTCCATCACCTAGAGCGTCATCACAAAATTAACGCAAACGTCGTTGGACTTGGCCCCGGGTTTGCATGTTTGATAGCCCTGCAACTGCTTCGAATCCAGCGAGCATGTTGTCCAGTGGTTCCTTGGGTCCCCCTACAAAGAGTTGTTTCGCGAAATTCTGACACTTTTTGAACACTAAGGAGAAAGAGAAATGAAGAAGCTCTGGTTTGCAGTTGTTGCCCTATTTTGCGTGAGTGCGGTGATTGCGGTCGCCGCCGAAAAGGAAAAAAGCCACTTGAGCGCCAGATTGGATGGGCTTCAGGAAGTGGCGGCAGCAACGATTATCACCGACGGGACCGGTACTTTCACCGCCACCCTCAACGACGACTCCACGCTTACCTATACGTTGACCTACAAGAACCTGTCGAGTGCGGTCCTGCAGGCGCACATTCACATCGGGGCGACGAAAGTCAGTGGCAATATCACAATATTCCTCTGCAGCAACCTGCCCAATCCGCCGGCAGGCACGCCCGCGTGCCCCGACGACGCTACCCACTCCGGCACCGTGTCGCGTACTGTGTCGGCTGCTGATGTAACCGCGTTAGCAGCGTCGCAGGGAGTTCCCGCTGGTGATTTCGCGGATGTCGTTCGCGCCATCGCCAGCCATGTTACTTACGCGAATGTTCACACCGCCAACCATCCCGCCGGTGAAATCCGCGGACAGATCCGGCAGCACGGAGATGACGAAGACGACGAGCTTCCCGGCGCCCGGTAATTTCCAGCTAAGTCTGTTAAGAAGCCTCGCTTGGGCGGGGCTTTTCTTCTTAAAAACGATTCTTCTCGACACGCGGCGGCATCCAACGAGCGGCGGCGCAGGTGCTTACCATCTTTCAGGCCGAAACTCCGCAACAGATCGCCGCGGCGCGCGAGCTGATGATCGAGTACGCCACAGCGCTGGGGTTCGACCTCTGCTTTCAGAACTTTGACGAAGAGATGCGCACTCTTCCTGGGAAATATGCGCCGCCTGCCGGCCGCATCCTCCTGGCAAACTGGAACGGACAAGCTGCGGGAGTGATCGCCATGCGCCCCCTCGACGAGGCCGGCGCCTGCGAGATGAAGCGGCTGTTCGTGCGCCCCGCCTTTCGAGGAAGATCTCTGGGTCGGGCGCTGGCGGAGAGACTCATTGCAGAAGCCACGGCCATCGGCTACCGGCGCATGAGGTTGGATACCATCCAGGGCACGATGGACCAGGCTATTGTGCTATACCGCGCAATGGGGTTCTATGAGATTCCCGCCTACTACCCTAGCCCGGTTCGCGAGACTCTGTTCCTCGAGTTGCAGCTTGTTAGCAAGGAAAAATGAATCCACAAGCAGGAAATGCTGGTGTCCCACATGACAAAGATTGTGCTTGCACAAAATTCCAGCTCTGATTACTATTCAGGCCACCCCAAGAGATCGAGAGCTTTTCTTTCGCTGGTTCCAGGATGAATATCGGCGCCACAATCAGAACTTACCGGCTGCAAAAAGGAATGTCGCAAGGTGACATTGAGAAGCGCACTGGCCTGCTGCGTTGCTATCTTTCGCGCGTGGAAAACGGCCATACCATTCCTTCCCTGGACACGCTGGCCAAGATTGCTCACGCCTTGGATCTGCCCATCGGACAGTTTTTTGGGGAACACACCGGTAATGGCAGCCTGCGGCGCTTGCCCCGGCTTAGCGAAGAAGAAGTACGCTTCCTCAACCAGATCCGCCGCTACACCATGAACTTGAATGACAGCGACCGCAAACTGGTCCTGGCCATGGTGAAGAAAATGGCCAGCGGAGCGGGAAGATAGTACTTAGCATTCAGCAGTCAGCATTCAGCCCCTGAAACATCCTTCACCGCCGCAACCGTCTCCGTGCGTGAACATGCCGGCCAAGCTTGTGGCTAGAATCCTCCGCGCGAGGACAGCGCTACCGCAGACGCAAGGATTTTTCACGGGCTGAATGCTGAGTGCTGACGGCTGAGTGCTCCGCCTACGCTGCTTTGCTGATTTCGCTCAAAGCAAGTACAGCCAGCTCCAGGCGGTCGCGCGAGCCGGTCTTGGTAAATATGCTTTGCAGATGCCGCTTGACGGTGTTCTCGCTGATGTTGAGCGTCTGGCCGATATCTTTGTTCTTCAGACCGCGGGCCACGTGATAGGCGATCTGTCGCTCTCGGCTTGAAAGACGCGCCAGCGCATCGCTGGAACCCTTAGCTTCGGCGCTCATGGTGGTGAGCACCTGCTGGGCAAGTTCGTCGGAGAAAGCGAGCTCACCGTTGGCTACCGTACGGATGGCGGAAAAGAGTTTTTCCGGGCCCTCGCTCTTGAGGACCAGGCCGCGGGCGCCCAGCCTGACTGCCTGCGCATAGTCGAGCTCGTTGTCGGAACCTGTGAGCACCACGGCGGCGACGCGGCTACCGGCACGGTCGAGCGTGCGCAAAACTTCAAAGCCGTCGCTTTCGGGCATGAAGAGGTCGAGCACCAGGACCTCAGGATGGCGCTGCTGGGCCAGCGCCAAAGCTTCCTGGCCGTTGGTTGCCAACCCGTCCAGAGCGAAATCATTTTGTGTGGCTAGCAACGCAGCCAGGGATTCGCGCAGCACCGCATGGTCGTCGGCGATGACGACGCGGATGCGATTCTTGGATGCGCTTTTGCTCATGGGTCGATAATTGGATGCAATCCAAAGCCCAATCCACTGTCTGCCCTTTGGAGTGTCTTACCCCTTTGCTTTCCATGCTATAGTCCGTCTGAGCGCTCGCCGGAACGCGGCGAGGATGGAGATTTTGCTTGACCATTGATGAAGATCTTTCCGTGCTGGAAGACCACGTGCGCCGCCTGAAGGTGGAGTACGACATCTATTTCGGCGGAGGGTCCAAAAAACCGCCCGCGGACATCGAGTGGAAGGTCAAAAACCTCCTGAAGAAGCATTCCGACGGCAGCAGGATGAACTTCGGCCAGCGCTTCCGTTACAACACCGTGCAGCAGCGCTACGCGCTCTACAACGCACTGTGGCAGCAGAAGCTGCAGATCAAGGAAGAAGGCTATCGGCGGCCGCAGGACGCCATCCTCGGGATCCAGGGTCTGCGCGACGAGCAGCAGCATGAGGCAGAGCTGGCTCGCAAACACGAGGCCGTCGCAAAGAAGAGCGGACATTTCAGCATCGGCTGCGCCAATCCCGACTCGGAATTGACCAAAGTGGAAGCCCTGTTCCAGGTCCTGGGCGATGCACGCCGGCAGAACGGCGACAAGAACGCCGCCAACCTGCAATCATTCAAGAAGTTCGTCCGTCAAAAAACCGAGCAGCTTCGCAAGGAATACGACTGCAAGACCGTTGAGTACTCAGTGGAAGTGCAGGACGGACAGGTCAAGCTGAAAGCCAAGCCGAAGAGCTGATTGCCAGGATTGCCAAAAAGTGATGATTGAACACCAGTGCTTGCGGAGGCTGTGCTGGTTGTTCGGAGTTGCCCGATTGCGCAGCTCGCCTTTCAATCTTCAATTTTTGGCAGTCCTGGCAATTTTGGCAATTCTTTTCTGTTACCTTATTCCTTAATCCTTTCCGCCCGTTTCGAGGACACAACCGTGCCCAAAATTCAGCGCGCCATCCTTAGCGTTACCGACAAAACCGGGATTGTTGATTTCGCCAGAAAGCTCCAGGGTTTTGAGGTCGATCTGGTATCCACCGGCGGCACGGCCAAGCTGCTGCGTGAATCCGGCGTGCGTGTAAGAGACATTTCCGAACTGACCGGGTTTCCAGAGATGATGGATGGCCGGGTCAAGACGCTGCATCCTAAGGTCCACGGCGGAATTCTCCACATGCGCGGCAATCCCGGGCATGTGGCCGCGGCCCGCGAGCATGGGATCTTGCCCATCGACATGGTCGTGGTCAACCTTTACGCCTTTGAGACGACCGCGTCCAAGCCGGGCGTGCACTTTGACGAGCTGATCGAGAACATCGACATCGGCGGGCCTTCCATGGTGCGCTCGGCGGCCAAAAATTTTCGCGATGTGGCCATCGTAACGTCGCCCGACGATTACAACGCCATCGCCGAGGAGATGGCCCAGTCTCTCGGGGAGCTGAGTCTGGCTACGCGCTGGCGTCTGGCGCAACGAGCCTTTGCCACCACCGCTGCCTACGACAGCGCCATCGCCGCTACGTTGCAGGGAATTTCGTTGGACGGCGCGCAGTTCCAGCTTCCCCAGTCGCCAGAGGGGTTTCCCGGCGAGCTGCAGTTCGCGTTGCACAGGGTAATGGATCTGCGCTATGGAGAGAACCCCCACCAGCGCGCCGCCATGTACTCTGACGGCTCTGCCAACGGCGTGGCCAACAGCCGGCAGCTTCAGGGCAAGGAACTCTCCTACAACAACATCGTGGACCTGCAAGCGGCATGGGACCTGGCCCAGGAGTTCGACGAAACCGTGTGCGCCATCATCAAGCACACCAACCCTTCCGGCACAGCCACCGGCAAGACGCTGCGCGAAGCCTATTTGCGAGCGCTGGAAGCCGACCCGGTCTCGGCTTTCGGCGGGGTGATCGGCGTGAATCGCGTGATTGACGGCGCCGCTGCCGAGGAGATGGCCAAGCTGTTTGTGGAAGCGATTGCCGCGCCCGGTTTCGATGCTGCGGCTCGCGAGAGATTTGCGGCCAAAAAAAACCTCCGCCTGGTGGAAGTCACGCCCGGCCGGCAAACCGGGCTCCCGGAGGCGCGCGGTGTCCGCATGGCGGGGCGGGAGTCCTGGGTGATGAAGCACGTCTCCGGAGGCATGTTGGTGCAGGATGCAGATGTCCGGCCCTTGACGGAAGCCGATCTGAAAGTCGTTAGCGCGCGCCCGCCCACGGCGGAGGAAATGCGCTCACTTTTGTTCGCCTGGAAAGTCTGTAAACACGTCAAATCCAACGCCATCGTCTATGCGCGCGACGGCCAAAGCGTGGGCGTGGGCGCGGGGCAAATGTCGCGCGTGGATTCGTGCAAGATAGCGTCCATGAAAGCGATCTTACCTTTAAAGGGCACCGTGGCGGCATCTGACGCCTTCTTCCCGTTTCCGGACGGAGTGGAAGAAATCGCCAGGGCCGGCGCTACGGCGGTCATCCAGCCGGGTGGCTCGGTGCGCGATGCAGAGGTGATTGAAGCGGCCAATCGTCTGGGTTTAGCCATGGTGCTTACCGGCGTACGTCACTTCCGTCACTAGATTAAGAATTGTTATCCCCAGTGAAATTCCGTGTTTGCGGGCTAAAATGGGGGGATGGTAAGAACCGGCTCCCGGCAGCGTTTCTTCGCATCCAATAAAAGAGGCTGTTTCCCATAAAAAAGGTTTGTTTTCGGTTCGCCCTATGAATTTCTTAAAACACGACTCTCTTGCAATCATGTTGGCGTTGTCATGCGTTGCCGTGGTAGCGCAAGAAAAGGCGCCCACGTCCCAAGCTCCAGTAACCCAGGCCCCATCGGCCCAGGCCCCAGTCACCCAGGCCCAGCCCGGAACTTCTTCTCAGGCCGGCGAAGCCAAAAAGCCGGATCACGCAGCTTCTTACTATCACTACGGCATGGCCCACATGTACGAAGAAATGATGGCCATGTACGGACGCTCCGAATATGCCACCAAGGCCATTGAGGAGTACCGAAAGGCGATAGATGCGGACCCCTCATCCGAGTACCTGAATGCAGCCCTGGCCGAACTTTACAGCCGTACCGGACGCATCCGCGATGCCGTCCTCGAAGCTCAGGAGATCATCCAGCGCGACCCGGACAATCTTGAAGCTCACAAGCTGCTGGGCCGGATCTATCTGCGCTCGCTGGGCGACTCGTCGGGAACACAGTCGCACGAGGTGCTGAAGCTGGCCGTGGAGCAGTATGAAGCCCTGGTACGGATTGAGCCGAAGAGTCCTGACAATCATCTGCTGCTGGGCGGACTTTACATCCTCAACAAGGACCTGTTGAAGGCGGAGAGCGAGTTCAAGACCGCTCTCCAGATCGATCCCGGATCAGAAGAAGCGGTCACTCAATTGGCCCGGCTTTACGACGAAGAGGGCGACAGCAAGAAAGCCATTGAGACCTTGAACTCGGTTCCGGAAAGCGGCCGCACCAGCAAGATTTACGCCGCGCTGGGAGCCACTTACGAGCAGCAAAAGGATTACAAGAGTGCGATCGCTGCCTTCCAGCACGCGCTGGTTCTGGACAAGGACAACCTGGAAGCCATGCGTGGCTTGGCCCAGAACCTGGCCAATGACAATCAAATCGAAGCCGCTCTCAGCGCCTACAGAACTCTCCAGGACGCCGATTCCCAGGATGCGCAAGCCTCAATGGAGGTGGGAAAGCTGTACCGGCATCTGGGCAAGTACGATTTGGCAATGGAAAATCTGAAAAAGGCGGAAGCCCTGGCCCCGGATCAGCCGGAGGTGGCGTATGAGGAAGCCATCGTTCTGGAAGCCCAGGGAAAGTATGACGAGGCTGGCGTCTTGTATCAAAAGCTGGTGACCCGTTCCGCCTCGCCCGACGGCAATTACACTGCCGGCGAACGCAACAACCGCGCTCTGTTCTTGGAGCGTTTGGGCAGCGTTTACCGCGAAACCGGAAAACCGATGCTGGCGGTGGAGACGTTCCGCAAGATCGTGGACCTGGGCGGTGAAGAGGCCGCGCGTGGCTACAACGAGATCATCGATCTTTATCGCGAACAAAAGCAGTGGCCCGAGGCAACTCGCACCGCACAGGAGGCTGTACAAAAGCTGCCTGACGACAAGGGTTTGAAACTGGCGCTGGCCCAGCAGTTGGCCGACGATGGCAAGGCAGACGAAGGTATCCAACTCGCCAAGTCGGTCTTTAAAGGCGATTCATCAGACCGGGATTCCTACGCCGCCCTGTCCCAGATTTATGGGCGCCTAAAGCGCTGGAAAGAAGCGGAAGAGTCCCTGAACGAGGCCGAGAAGCTGGCCACACGCCCCGAAGAGAAAAGCTATGTGGAGTATTTTCGGGGCATCCTCTACGATCGCGAGAAAAAATATGAACAGGCGGAGCAGGCCTTCCGCCAGGTCCTGCAGCAAGACCCCAACAACAGCTCCACCCTGAACAACCTGGGCTACATGCTGGTCGAACACAACATGCACCTCGAAGAGGCCCTTACCATGATCAAGCGGGCCGTGGAGTTTGAGCCGCAGAATGGCGCCTACCTGGATTCGCTCGGCTGGGCCTACTTCAAGCTGGGGAAGTACGAGGAGGCGGAAGAGAACCTGCGCAAGGCCTCCGACAAAACCCCCAACGACGCCACCGTCCAGGACCATTTGGGCGAGCTCTACGCCAAGACGGGACGCCTCAAGCTGGCCGCCACGCACTGGGAACGTGCGCTCGATGAGTGGAACAAGTCAGTATCCGCCGATGTCGATCAGCAGGACGTCGCCCGGGTACAGAAGAAACTGGAAACCACCAAGGTCAAGCTGGCGCAACAAAAGCAATAAGCATTCAGCCATCAGCATTCAGCCATCAGCATTCAGCCCCTGAGCGTTATTTTGAGCTAGGGGCTGATCGTTTGTGCCGATCCGCCTGGCGATGAGTGCAGAGCTCAAAGCCACGAGAATGCTTCAGGACTGAGTGCTGAACGGTGACGAGCTGAATGCTAGACTCTTCCCATGCTTGCTCCCTACGCCTTGCGTGCGGAAGAAAGCCGGGGACGCCGTTATCCCGAGCCCAGCCACCCCTATCGCAATGCCTTCCAACGCGATCGCGATCGTGTAGTTCACTCGCGCGCCTTCCGCCGCCTGGAAAACAAAACCCAGGTCTTCACGCGGCGCTATTCCGATCATTTTCGTAATCGCCTGACCCATACCATTGAAGTCGCGCAGATCTCCCGCACCATCGCCGCGGAGCTGGGATTGAATGAAGACCTGGTCGAGGCGCTGGCCCTGGTCCACGATGTGGGCCATCCTCCCTTCGGCCACGCCGGCGAACGCACGCTCGACTCCCTCATGTGCGAACATGGCGGCCGCTTTGACCACAACCTGCATGCTCTGCGCATTGTGGAGCAGTTTGAACAGCGCTACGCCGATTTCCCCGGGTTGAATCTCACGTTCGAGGTGCGAGAAGGCATCATCAAACATTCGGGCAGTCCGGTGGCAGCCGGGTCCCAGCAGCTTTCCGAGTACCTGCCGGATATGCGCCCCCCGCTGGAGGCCCAGCTGATGGACTTCACCGATGAAATTGCTTACAGCACCGCCGACCTCGATGACGGCGTGGAAGCCATGATCCTCACCCGGGAACAGGTGCGCGAAGGAGTGCCCGTCTTCGCACGCCTGCATGCCGATGTCGAGCGACTCTATCCCGGCGCCCCCGAAAAGCTGAAGTTCAATGAGGCACTCAAGCGGGTGCTGGACCGGCTGGTCAGCGACCTGATCGCCAACAGCCGCCAGTTGATCAGTGCTTCGGGAGCCGGCTCGGTGGGGGCTGTCCGCCATTTCCCCCGGATTCTGGTGGGTTTCAGCGCTGACGTTGCGCAAGAACAACGGCAGATTCGTGAATTTTTGTTCCAGAACGTGTATTACAGCCCGCAGTTGCGGCCGGAAAAGGACCAGGCGGAGGAGATCATCTCCCACTTGTTTCAGTACTTTCTGAAGTTTCCTGACGAGCTGCCAGCCAGCTATCAAGAAAAAATTCGACACGAGCCGCTTTATCGGATTGTTTGTGATTACATTGCGGGGATGACTGATAGTTACATCACAGAACAGCATCACCGGTTCTGTTCGCCTGCCAGCCGCGCCAGTCGATGAGGATGCTCGTTAACCCTCCGCAGAAGGCATTTTGGCGCGGCGGGGAGCGAAAAATTTACCGGCAGGCCAACTCCCCTTGGTAGTCTCAGGCGCAAGTACCTGAAAACAAAAGGCAAACTTTTATACGTAAGCAGGTGCAGTTTGGCATTCAGAATGTATTAGCCTAGAGACGTAGCGTTCTTGGTTTTCGGGTTAGGCTTGCACCCTGTCCTAAAGCTTCTCCCGAGACACGAACAGCCCCCGGTTCGGAGGAATCCCCGCAATGAAGAAATCGTACGTTCTCACACTCGCGCTCACGCTCGCCGCAGTTCTGGCAATCCCAGCGGTGGCGCAACAAACTCAGTCCAGCAACCCGTCAGAGCAGCCGCAGGGCCAGACCACCCAGGCCCAACCTGCCCCGAGTTCTGACCAGCAGCCCGCCGCCACCGGCAAGGAACCCCTGAAGTATGAACGTCACGAAGGCTTCTGGGGTCGTATGAACCCCTTTGCCCGCAAGAAATACGTGAACCGCCAGCTCGATCCCGTTCGCGGTCGGGTGAACGAACTGGACGAACTCACCGCCAAGAACTCCAAAATGATTGCTGATGTGGACGCCCGCGCCACGGAAGGCGTCCGCAACGCCATGAGCAAGGCCAATGACGCGGATGCGCACGCCGTGGATGCCGGCAGTCGCGCCGACCAGGCGCAGCAGACAGCCGTGTCCGCCAATACCCGCGCCACCGGCGTGGAACAGACCGTCAGCACGCTGGACCAGTACCAGGCAGTCACCCAGACGGAAATTCGGTTCCGTCGCGGCCAGACGGTCTTGACCCAGAATGCCAAGGATGCCCTGGACCAGATCGCGTCCTCGCTGAAGAGCCAAAAGGGTTACATTCTGGAAGTGCAGGGCTTCTCTCCCGGCGCCGGAAGCGCGGCCATTGAAAGTTCACGGGAAATGGCGCAGATGGTGGTTCGCTACCTGGTGTTGAACCATGACGTTCCCGTGTACCGCATCTACACGGTAGGCATGGGCAACGCGCCCCTGCAGGCTGAAGACGGCAAGCTTCACCGTGCCCGCGGCGGCCGCGTGGAGGTCAACCTGATGAAGAACAGCCTGAGCACGCTGGCTTCTGCGCGTACCGATTCACTGCCGCAGTCTGACAACACCAGCACCGCAACTGCTCCGCACACCGCAGCTCCCGCAGCCAGCGTTACCCCGCAGTCGACGGATTCCGGGGTTGCCAGCCAAAAACCGGCCAACCCACCGCAATAAAACAAGAACCATTCCCTAGCCCAAGACCTCCTGCCCCCTCGGCAGGAGGTTTTTTGCGTTGGATACCCTCGCTGGAAGTGCAAAGTATCTCTCCGCGTCCTATTTGCTGATCTTGCTTCCCTCGCGAAAAGGCGCGAGGACTTGAGTTATCCACTTGAGGCGATGTCCCGACACGCGCTTGCAAACACATCGAAAAAGCCCCGTCGGCTCACAACTCCTGCCGCCCTCCATGTGTTTATTCAATCCAGATCTAACCGGTAGTTCGACTCCCCGCAGATGGGTTTTGCATGTAATATCGGAGCTCATTTTTCAACAATTTCTTCAAGGAGGAGCAGTATGAAAAAACTGACAATTTGTGCCATTTTGCTTGCTGTTGCCCTGCCGGCTTTGGCCCAAGATCATCCCTTCGTTGTGACCTCGCCCGTCAATTCTTCAACGCCCTTCAATGTCACCCTCCCCGCGACCCTTCCGGATGGAAAAGCCGTGAAGACCGTGGTGATAGAGTTCATTACCGCGGACTGCAACGCAGGCGTCGGAGTCAACTCCATCGGCGCGGCCAAGCTCGGCGTCTTTTTCGCCGGGAACTTCGCCATTTACACGCTTCCTTTTGAGCAGCCCATGTCGTTCGTAAACGCTACCGAGTTTGTTTCCACGCAGAAGACCCTGATCTTCGCCGACCCCGGATCCCCGCTTAGCTACGGGCTCAGCGCAGGCCAGCCAACGTGTACGGTGGTTTTCTCCGGCCACTTGCTATGAGCCGGCCTCGCGCGGTTCTGACATTCCCGACGTAAATCCCAGGCGCTCTGGTTCGCAATGAGCTGCCAGCGGAGAGACGTGGCATAGCCACGTCTCTCCATTTGAAGATCCCCGCTCTCTGGTCTATCGGGGATGAGTGCGAAATTGACCTGTGGCGCGTGCCCCACCAGCCCCCACTCCAAGAAATGCCAACCAACGCGAATAGCTGCTCGCTCATCCAAGCAACGGGGATACGGAGACCAGTCATGCTGCGCCTTGTCTTGTGCGCGGGAAGTACGCTCTATTGCCTGCTCCTGGCCGGCTGTGCCCGAGCCGACCTGCGGGAATCGCTGGCCAAAGTCCCGGCGCCGCAGGGCAGTCCCATGCTCTTGGCCATTTACCAGC
The DNA here is from genome assembly GCA_036521855.1 of Candidatus Angelobacter sp. Lineage (GTDB taxonomy): Bacteria > Acidobacteriota > Terriglobia > Terriglobales > Acidobacteriaceae > Angelobacter. Next base: position 5,133 of record DATDGY010000184.1, on the reverse strand, counting down.
CCTGGTTCGGCAACGGCGAACACATTGAGGTCGGCTACTCCTGCCACGACCCCGGAGTACTGCGCCGCCAGATCGCGCAAGCCAAAGACCTGAACATCGGTGGGTTTGTGGTGAACTGGTACGGCCCGCGCAAGGAGTTTGAAGACCAGACCTACGCCATGCTGCAGCAGGCTGCAGCCCAGAACGATTTCAAGGTCGCGGTCCAGTACGACGAGGCTGTCGACCATCCCGGCTACTCCACCGAGGCCGTAATCGTGGACTTGCAGTACCTGTATGACCGCTACATCGGCCCCGGTGGGGGCGCTTCGCGTTTCGCTTACCTGCGCTACAACGGACGGCCCGTGATCTTCATCTTCCCTAAGGATTCCTCTACTGACTGGAACCGGGTTCGCCAGGTCACGCAGTCCTGGCCGGACCCGCCGGTGCTGATCTACAAGGACCAGAGCGCAAAGTATCCGAATGCGTTTGACGGCTTTTACGCCTGGGTACAGCCCGGCCGCGATGGCTGGGCCCATGACGGCAGCCACTTCGGCGAGGACTATCTCGAATATTTTTATAAGAACATGTTGGATCACCATCCCGACAAGATTGCCGTGGGCGCAGTCTGGCCCGGGTTCGATGACAGCCGGGCCTCGTGGAGCCGCAATCGCCACATGGCCTATCGCTGTGGCAAGACGTTTGAAGACACATTGCGCATCTTCCGCCGCTTTTATGGCGCCGAGAACCCGCCGCCTTACCTGCTGATCGTTACCTGGAATGATTACGAGGAAGGGACCGACATTGAGCGCAGCATCGGCCATTGCACGCCGGACGGAGGCAACACGGCCCACACCGCGCGGGCAGCGGGCAACTAAAGGCTCCTCTTCGCGATGACGGCAGGAGGCAGACTGGCGGTGTGTGACAAACCATGTAAACTGAAGGGAGGAATATGCGAGTGATGGTAACTGGCGGGGCCGGTTTCATCGGCTCCCATCTCTGCGATGCCTTGCTGGGCGAAGGCCACCATGTGGTCTGCGTGGACAACTTCATCACCGGCCGCCCTCGTAACCTCGCTCATTTGAAGAATGAGCCCCGCTTTGAGCTCGTCCAGCAGGACGTGAATCTACCCTACGACTTGGGTCCTGTGGAATATGTCTTTCACTTCGCCTCGCCGGCCAGCCCGGTAGACTACATGGAGCATGGGATTGCGACCCTGAAAGTGGGCTCGCTTGGTTCATTCCATGCTCTGGAGTTGGCGCGAAAGTACGGTGCCCGCTACATGCTGGCCTCGACCTCAGAGTGTTATGGCGACCCCCTGGAGCATCCACAGAAAGAAACCTATTGGGGCCATGTGAACCCCGTTGGGCCGCGCTCGGTGTATGACGAATCCAAACGCTTCGCCGAGGCCGTAACCATGGCTTATCTGCGTTACCACAAGGTGGACACGCGAATACTGCGCATCTTCAACACCTATGGGCCGCGCCTGCAATTGAACGACGGCCGGGTGATTTCCAACTTTATGAAACAGGCTTTGCGGGGTGAGCCGCTGACCGTCTATGGTCAGGGTATACAAACCCGCAGCTTCTGCTATGTGAGTGACGAAATAGCCGGTATCCTCCGCCTGGCCTGGTCTCAAGTCCACGAACCGGTCAATATCGGTAACCCTGCCGAGTTCACCATTTTGGATTGTGCCCGTGTGGTCCTTGAGGTCACCGGCTCCAAAAGCCCCATCGAGCACAAGCCTCTGCCGGAAGACGATCCCAGACAGCGCTGCCCCGACATTACCCGCGCCCGGCAGTTGCTGGGCTGGGAACCCAAGATCAACCTGGAATCAGGATTGAAGCTGTCCTTGGACTACTTCCGCGAGGCCATTGCCTTGGAAAAGGGGGATGCCGGCGTCCCTGCCGGAAAAGGAATGTCGATCACGGTATAGGGCCCAGAGGTCAGCCTCCGGTTCCGGCCATCCTAAGGTGTTTCCCTGCTAACCAGAAATGTATTGACTATCTAGTTCACATTAAAGGGCTGGCGCGGTAAAATACCTTATAAGACCGAGCTAAGCGACTTTACCGTCCAGCAAAGGGCGGTAAGCCGCTGCTCGACACGCTCTGAAGAACCTCAGGAACCGTCTGTGACTGCCGTACCGCCTTTTAAAGAATCATCTCGCGAGCTGATTGTCGAAGTTGCCCGGGCCTTAGAGCCCTACTTCCCCGACATTACCAACCACTGGCGGGAGAAGCTGGTTGCGGAATTCGGCTTTGATGGCCGCACCCTGGCCGCTTTGGAGCGCGTGACTCTTGCCGCCGGCTGTTCCTATTTCTGCCACGACGATTTTCCCGGTTTTCAGGAGAACCTTCAGTATTTCGGCACGCGACTTTCCAAGCTGCAGGTGGATACACGCGCTGTGGCGCGCTCGCTGGAGCTGTACCAGCTCTCCTGCGACCCCTATCTCTCCGGCCTTTTTCCCGAGCGTGAAGCGGAGGCCAAGGCCGCGCTGGAGATGTTGTCGTCGGTTTCCTTTGTCATCGTCTCCGGCGCCTATTTCGATGCCAAGACGCTGGAATCGCAGGCGCTGCTCTCCATCCTGGATGCGGAGCTGGCGGCCGGCGACCTGAGCATACTGCTCAACAAAGTGCTGGACATCACCACCCGCACCTTCCAGGCCTCGCTGGGCGCGCTGCTGCTGCGCGAGGCCGAGGGTGACGCGCTGAAAATCTCCGCCTGCGTTGGCCCGCAGCTGAAACTGCGGGAAGATTTCAGGATCGCGACCGGATCCGGCTTTGCCGGAAAGATTGCGGCGGCCGGCGAGCCGGGCATGATTCTGGACACCAGCACCGAGGGCGATCCCTTTTCGCCCATCGTCCGCACGCGGGCTAAGTCTCTTTGGGGCGTACCCCTGAAAGCCGACGGACAATCCATCGGCGTGCTGGTGATCGGCTTTCACAAGCCGTACGAGTGGCTGCCCAGGGAGCGGGACTTGATGCGCGCCATCGGCGACCGCGCCGCGCTGGCCATCGAACGCGCGCGCATGACCGATGCCTTGCGCGAGCGCGAGCAAAAGATCGCCGAACTCTCCGCCCATCTGCTGCGCGCGCAAGAGGAAGAGCGCAAGCGCATCAGCCGCGAACTGCATGACGAGACTGGACAGGCCCTCATGGTGATCCGGCTCTACCTGGGCATGATGGAATCCAGCATCACCGCTCGCAGCGCGCGCTCGAAAATCCGCGAAACCGTGGAGGTGGTGGATCGCACCATTGAGGGTATCCGGAGAATTATTGGCAAGCTATCCCCGCTGATGCTACAAGAACTTGGGTTGGTGGCCGCAATCCGAAAAGAGGCCAAGCACCTGGCCAAGACCACGGGCGTGAAGACGCGGGTTCTGATTTCGGAAGACGTAGGACGGCTGGCGCCCGGCACCGAGCAAGCGATCTATCGCGTGGTACAGGAGGCGTTGCACAACGTGGCCAAGCACGCCCACGCTCGCAGCGTGATAGTGCACGTGATGCGCGAAGACGAACAGGTCCACGTGCTGGTGGAAGACGACGGCATCGGCATTCACGGCCGGACCAATTCCCGCAACCAGTCGTTCGGACTGGCCGGGATGAAAGAACGAATTGCCGTGCTGGGCGGGGTTACGCGCGTGATCTCCGCCAAAGGAAAAGGAACGCGCATTGAAATAACCGTGCCTGCGGGCCAGCCAGAACCGTCCGTGGAGCACACCCAGGCGCGGGCCGCGGCTCATACCGCTACCCGGCTCAACTAAAGTTTTGAGAGGAACTCCCCCATGCCGAAGATCAAATGTTTGCTGGTAGATGACCACACGCTGTTTCGCCAGGGCGTACGCCGCCTGCTGGAAAGCGAAAGCGATTTTGAAGTCGTGGCCGAAGCTTCCGACGGCGGCGAAGCCGTGGAAAAGGCCCGCGAAATGCGCCCGGACATCGTGCTGATGGACATCGGCATGCCCGGCCTCTCCTCCTTCGAGTCCGCCCGCCAGATCAAAAAAATGCGGCCCGAGACCAAGATCCTTTTCCTCACCATGTATGAGGACGAGGACTACCTGGTGCAATGCCTGGAGGTGGGCGCCTCCGGCTACGTCCTCAAGGACACGCCTGCGCCGCAACTCGTCACCGCCGCGCGTGACGTCTACAAGGGCGGGAAGTATCTCAGCTCTCAAGTCCTGGGCAAGCTGGTGGAGGACTTCCGCTCCCGGGTGCGCGACACCCGCATGCGCCCACGCATGTCCACCCTGACCCCGCGCGAACGGGAGATCCTGAAGCTGCTGGCGGAAGGAAACTCCGTCAAGGAGATCGCCGTGATTCTCGGGTTGAGCGTCAAGACCGTGGAGGCACACAAGTTTAACCTGATGCGCAAGCTGGACATTCACAACAAGGCCCAGCTTGTCACCTACGCCATCCAGAAGAAGATCATCAAGATTCCCGTCAACCAGTAGATCTATCCTTCCGAAAGACAAAAGACGCCGCAAGGCGTCTTTTGGCGTTTTGCTGTCCGCTCATTTCGGAGGATCGGTGGGCACTTCTTGTCCCGGCGTAATGCGCGTGGAAGTGGAAAACTTCTTGTAGTTGGAAAATGTGTCTTCTTGCTCTACGGCTTCGTTCTTGAGGAGCGCTATCCGGGCGCCGCCGTTGATGTAAAAACGTCGCGCCAGCCATACCTCGTCATTCAGATGCACCTGCTCAAAGGTGAATCGCGAACCCTTGTGAATCCGGAACAAGAAGAGCCCGAAGGAGATGGTGTCGATCGATTCCGCCTCGGCCTTCACCCAGTTGTATTCCTTCTTCTCGATCCAAAGCTTACCTTTAATCTTAGCCAGTATGTCGGCGTGAGGCTCCGTAGGATGGAAGTCTTTGCGCGGCGTGGCCTCGATGACCCAGGTATCGGCTCCGCCCACGGTTTCTTCGCCAACCAGCGTAAAATCGTAGGCGTTGACCATGTCGCGAAGAAAGGCCCGCGCCTCTTCGCGTTGCTTCTTCTCCTTGACCACCTGTTTTTCACGCTCCTCGTCAGTCTGATTGCGCAGTTTGGACAGAAACTTCTCCAGCTTCTCATCTTCCTTCTTCTGATCGGACGCGCTCAGCGGCTTATCGTCCTTCTGCACCAGACGCGAGTACTCCTCGCCGTAGTAAAAAGTCACGTCGT
>DATDGY010000183.1:0-26895 GCA_036521855.1 Candidatus Angelobacter sp. | reverse complement strand
GTGACCAAGGTAAAATCCTTGCCCATCCAGTCCCAGGTGTTGTTGAGCGCGTCAGAGAGCAGGGCCGTGTCTTTGAGGCCATGGATCATGAGCACCGGCATCTGCGTCTTCACCACCGGCGACGGATCTTCCTGATACGGCTCCCTGGGATAGTTGGCCTTGTAGTAACTCAGCATGGCCTTGATGCTCGACCGCTGAAAGGCTTCGATGTATTTCTGTTTCGCGTCGGGGTCGGTTACCCAGAAGGCCAATTGTTCCGGCTTGACCATTGTTTCCGAGCCTTCTTGCTGGAAGTTGCGCGCATAGGCGCTGGCGGCCTGCTGTTTGGGATTGTGCGCCAGCTCGCGCATGATGCCGCGCGGATGCGGCAGGTTGAGGATGATCAGCCGGTCCACGAACTGGGGTGCGTTCAAGGCCAGTTGCCACGCCACCACTCCGCCCCAATCGTGGCCAACGACAATGGCTTTGTCTTTGCCGAAATGCTTGAGCACGGCAATCACGTCGCCGACCAGCAGCGGCACCGCATAGTTTTCCACGCCGTCCGGCTTGTCGCTCAGGTTGTAACCGCGCTGGTCGATGGCCACGCACTGGTATTTGTCGGCGAGGCCTTCCATCTGCTTGCGCCAGGTGTACCAGTAATCAGGGAAGCCATGGATCATCACGATCAGCGGCCCGCTGCCGATGGTGGCGTAGTGGATCTTGACGCCGTTTGAATCCACAAAACCTTGCTTCACTTTGGACTCGAAATCGGCGGCGCGGACGGAGACTCCGGCCAGGCCCACCAGCAACAGGACAAGCGCAATGCGAATTATCATGTGGGGCGCTCCTTGTGTGACTGGCGAGTATAACAATTTTCAAGATCCGCGCCATTCACCACAGAGGGCGCAGAGGATCACGGAGAGCAGTTCGGCGATTCAATTACCGATTTACCAACTTACCCAAAGAGCAAATCTCTCTTACTCAACGTAGTTAGTTCCTCTGCGATCCTCAGTGCACTCTGTGGTTAAGATCTGTGGTTAAGAATCGTTACGCAGAAGTGACAGCTACTGGAATTACAGGCATCATATTCAGGAACCAATGGCCCTGAACCCAAATTTCTGGCCGGCTCTGTTGGCCGCGGTGTGGCAAGCCAAGAAGAAGGCGGCGACCCACTCCACGTCGCTCACGTTGGTGCGGCAGTTCGGCGGCATCGCCCTAGTACCGCTGGCGGTGCTGGACAGCACTATCATCCCCACCTTCGGCAGTCTTGATCTGCTCACTGCATGGCTGGCGGTCGGCGATCCCGAACGCTGGTGGTACTACGCCCTGATGAGCACCGCAGGCTCGCTGATCGGCGCCCTCATCACGTACCGCATGGGCGCGAAGATGGGCGAGTGGTGGATCGAGAGAAAGATCGGTCGCAGGCACCTGCAACAGCTTCACGATGCCATCGACCGCCGCGGTTCCGGCGCCATCTTCGTGGCCACGATCGCCCCGCCGCCGTTCCCCGGCCCCTGGTTCTTTATCGTGGCCGGCGCCCTTGCTCTTCCCCGCAAGAAATTCGCCGCCGCCGCGCTGCTGGGGCGGGCCCTGCGTTACGGGCTGGTGACCCTCGTGGCCGCGCATTATGGCCGGGTCTTTCTGCGTTACCTGCGCCATCCCCTCCATTACGTGCTGATCTCGGTGATCGTTACCGCGTCCTTGATCGCGGCGGTGATCCTCTTCGGCATGAGGAGGAGCACACCGCAGCCGAGCGCGAGCACGGGAGCGTAGCCATCGAGGGCGATAGAGGCCGGGCTAATTCGTCATGTTTCCTAAGGAAAAAAGACTGCGCGAAGGGCCACAGCAGCGAAGGCGGATGACACCAACAGTGGCCTGCAGCTCACAGCCTGGTAGCGATAGGGGTCTCTCGCTTCGCTCGAGATTTCAGAACAGAGCCCTACGCCACAGACACACTGCCCGACACCAAATCCACGCGGCGTCCGGCAGCGGCCAGCCGCTGTGCGGCAGCCTGGAGCACGGCCCTCCGGGCTTCCGGCAGATTGAGGGCTGGAATCACCGTCATGTTTCCAAGTAGCGTAGCCAGCTCGAAGTACGACCGGCGGCATTGCTTCATAAAGTCCACCGGGTATTCGGGCTTGCGGGCGCAGGCGGCAGCGGGGTCGGCATCGAGCAGGTAAGCGATGTCGGGCCGGGGCGTAAAGCTGCGGACCAGCCTGAAGAAGGCGCGGCTGAGCGGGTTCTGGAGATTCAGGTTAGCCAGTTCGTCGTAGATGTAGCGATCGAAGAGGATCACGTCGGTGGCCCCGCGGTTGGTGGTTCCCGCCCAGGCATAGCCCCCGCGGTTGACCGCGGTGAGATCGCGCTGCCGGGCGGTTTTGCGCGCGGTCTTTTTCTCGCGCGCGATCACGCGGCGGAGGTTGATCGCGTCCAGCAAGTAGAGAAAGTGCCGGACGAGCGTAAGGTGCCAGCCGCGCATGTTCTTGTCACGGCGATTCACCGGCTTGCCCGGCGCACCGATGCCGCGTTCGCTCTTGTACACCTTATGCACAAAGCCTTCGCGGTACTTCACGCCGACTACCACGTCGTCCCAGAAGGCCAAGCGGCGCGTAGTGAGGCCGGCTGCATGCAACGCCGCGCCCAGGCTCTCCATCTGCGTGGACTTCCCCGAACCGTCCAAGCCGGAAAAGCTGACGAGCAACGGCGCTTGAAGAGTGCTGTTCCCCATACGTTTCTGGTGCTCGCTATTTCTTTTGCATCGCTCCCGGGCCGGTGGCGCCGGGAGGCGTGGAGGAAGTCCCGCGACTCAACGCATAGACCGTTCCTGCAGCGACTGCGCCTGCTGCAACCGCGCCCAGCTTGATGAGCAGGGAACGCGTCTGGTGCTGCTTGGGCGGAGCGATAGCCACGCCGGCAGGCTTGGCGGCGGCGCCTCCTGCTGCGGGCACCTTTTCCGCCGTGGCCGCGCCCTGCGGTTCATTTTGCGGCTGCTGGTCCTGAGCTTGCCCGGCTGGTTGCGTTTTAGGTTGCGGCGCATCCGGCGTCTGCGGCTGTCCGCCGGCCGCGTCCGGGTAGGTGGTTACCGGTTGCAAGGGCGGCTGTGAAGGATTCACTGTAGCGCCGCTCGCCGGTGGTTTCTGCGTCGACACTTGCGGCTGGCCTGGCGCAGCCTGCGGCTGGTTAGCCGGCGCAGCTTGGGGCGGATTGGCGTTCGCGTCGTTCTGGGGTTGCGCGGGTGCGCCCGGCTCACTGGTGTACTGTGCCCGCGTCTGCGGCGGGAAGCAAAAAGACGCGGCCAGCGCCAGACTCAAGATACTTGCGGTGCGGTGCTGAATTTTCATAGAACCTCGGAGAAACACGCATGACGTTCAATCACTCATTCCTACTTGCTGGTGGGAGTCTTCCACGGTCTGGCCGCGGGCCGTCTGCGGGATGAGACGTCTGACGTCAACGTCTCCGCCCCAAGAGTATTTGATGCGGTTTTTCAGATAGCGGGCCAGGTTGGCCGCGGTAGTTTTGTACCAGCAGCACTTCTCCATACTCGGCGAGAATCCGCACACCACGCGCAGCCGCCGCAGCATGATTTCGCGCGGCAGCAGCAGGGAGGCCACAAAACGGTGGTTGCCCTCCAGAAGCGTGGCCGGCTGCGATTCTTCCACGCCGATGAGGAGAATGGTGGACCGGGGCCCCTCGCCGCACATCAGGGTCCGCAGGTTGTGGATCTTGGCGGCAAGATCGCCTGGCCTGGCAGGATCGAATTGGCGATGAATCAGTTCGGCCACGTGCAACGCCCTGAAATTTCCCCGGGCGATGCTGCGCCACTGGGCGCGAGGAAACACCTTGACGCGCTCCAGATCCTCGGGTTCCAGCTCAATCTCCCACCACTGTGTGTCCGGGGGCAATTCCCGCCACATGGTGGCCCGCCGGCGAAACAACAGGGCACGGCGCAGGGCGTTCTCCGCCGGATCACGGAGGTGGGGATCGAAGACCAGGGCCTCGAAATAGACGCGGTCGCGATCATAGTCGGCGTGATAGAACTCCCCCTTCAGGAATTCCGCGATGACCTCAGCTTCGGTGACACCTGCCAGCTTCTTCATGCGGCCTCCGCGCTCAGCGCCAACTTGTGGCGTCGCAGGAAAGGGAGCAAGACCAGGACGAGCATCAAGGCCATCAGAACGATCTGCACGGTAATGACCTGACGCAAAGTGTTGTGAAGGACGCTGATCGCTAAAACCAGCACGCCGCTGAAAACCAGTTGCAGCCAGCCGGTGTTGGCGATGCGCCGCGACATCTCATACGCCATAATTACGACGCTAAGAGAGTAGATTCCGGTTGCCGCGGCGTAGAGGGCCAGTAAGGGTTCGCCTTGGTGGAATTCCACGCCAAAGACCGCGTGGATGATGAGGTGGGGAAATAAACTCAGGGTCAGAATGAAGGCAACCGCCAGGACCAGCACCAGCAGCAACGGCACCAGGACAACCTTGGGGTTTTCCTCCTTTTGTTTGACCGCCGCCGTAACCGGAAACATGGCGCTGATCACCGACCAGGAGGCGAAATACAGGAGGCGCCCAACCAATGCCACCGCGGCATAGAGCCCGGCCAGTTCAGCTGCAAAGAAGTGTTTGACCAGCAGAATATCGACGTTGCTGATGATGACTTGGCCGACAAAAAAAACAATGGCCTGGATGCCCTCGCCGAACGACGCGGGGTCGCCGGCTTCGGTCTTCACGCGCAGCTCCGGGCCCAGAGGCGGGAAAAAGTAGGCGGCCAGGACGGCTGCCGAGATCGCGCCGACCGCGCCGAGAACTCCGTAGCCCAGTATGACAAGCACTGTCGCGGTGAACAGGCGGGTGACGGCCTCAATGATGAAGCTCGCGCTCAGGCGGCGAAAAGAACAGAGTCCCTGCATGGCGCCGCGGCGCACGCCCAAGGGCACGTAGACGGCGATGCCGATCGCCAGCACGGCAAGGATTCGAGGGTCGGGCAGATTCAGATAGCTGGCGATTCGCATCCGGGCAGCGAGCAAGGCGCCACCCAGGGCCAGACTGATCATCCAGGCCTTGCCCAGCAGGGTGCGATAGACGCCGGCTTTGGCGCCGGGGGTCTGGTTGCGGGCCACGAATTTCGCGCACACCAGTTGGAACGACAGAGTCACCGACGAGGCCAGCATGAGCAGAGTTACCGAGGCCGTGACATGCCCGAATCGCGAGGGGCCGAGCATCCGCGCCATGACCGCGTTGAAAGCAAAATTAAGGAGGCTCACCAGTATGGAACTCAGCAGCATGATGATGCTGCCGTTCAGCACCATCGCCCCGGGATCTTTGCGGCGGAATTGGGCAGCCACGGCCACCAGCAGGTTGGGCCGCTCGGGGAGAGTCGCAATGCCGTCGCGTGGCGTCATAGTTTATGGCCTCGCTTCAGGCAGCCGCCGGAGTGCGCGGACGCTTGTGGAGAAGCTGCTGGCGCATAGCGTTGGGCAGGAAGCCGCTGAAGCTGCGCACGGCGTCCACCGAGGTTTCGTAGATTTCAAACAAGCGTTCGGTACGTGTGAGCTCCAGCACGACCGCAGCCTGCTCGGAGAGCGACGCCAGCTTCAGATCTCCATCGCGCTTGTGCGCCTCAGACATGCAGCGCAGCAGCATCTCCACCCCGGCCGCGTCCAACTGCTGCACTTCGGAAAGGTCGAAAACCAGTTGGGGACGGTCGATGCTTAGGAAAGGCTCGACGTCGCGGAGAAGCTCGCGCACGGCGCGGGCGTTCAGCCGCTCTGGCATGCGCTTTACCACGACCGGTCTGCTACTGGTTTCCATATCTCCTTGCTACGGCTAGGTCGGAAGCCAACTCACCTGCAACCTTGGCGTCGCGTGGAGAAACGCCCAGAGCCGGCGCAGGCCGGCCCATTGCGTCTTCCTCGGGCGAAGGCTGACGCGCCACTTCTTGCAAAGGCGGCTGCGGCGCCGGGACGTCTCCGAAAATGCTCTGCCAGATTCTTCCCGGAAGCCGACCCGCGACCCTCAGCAGCTCCCGCCTCCACGCGGGCGAGACCTGGCCGAGCAGTTTCTTGTCAGGCACCTCCACGCTGATCCCGCGCCGCAGGTTGGCAATGTGACCCATGCCCAGCACCGAGTGGGCGACATCCAGGCCCGCCCCAACGTAGGAGTAAGGCAGCACGGTGGAGTTTTCTACCACGGTGCCGCAGTCCACGTGGGCGTGATGTTCGATGGAAGTGCAGCGCGTGATAACCGCGCCACAGCGGACCTGCGACGAAGCTCCAATGAAGGCTGGGGCGAGAATGCGTGATCCCTTCTCGATGGAAGCCCCGGACGCAACCCAAACGCCGGGCCTTATCTCCGTGCCTGCCGGCCCGGTCTCCGCCTGCAAGGTGAGAACGTCAATGGCGAACTGGCGGAGGTCACGGGGGCCGGCGAGTGGGTTGAAGTAGCCGCTGTGCGCGAATAACTCACATTCGCACCGGCAATGCGCGAGCCGGCTGCGAAATAGGGAGGCTGCGTCATTCCTCCGCGAGGCGGTGAGGCAGAATATTTCCAGCGGCTCGGCGCACCAGACTACTTGGCTGACCCGGCGCTGTCCCTCGAGGTGAAATTGGACCAGCTCATCGAAGTGGACTTCCGCGTACGCTCCCAAGCGGATTACCAACACCAGGTCGGCTCCATTGTGCGCAAGATCGTTGAAGGCACTCTCGGCCACGCGCCAAAAACGTCCGCGGGCTGCGCTCCGGCAAACTATTCCCTGAGGCAGGGGGCGGTAGCGCCGGGAAGCGGAGCTTTCCTCCGAGACGACCGTAAGCGCCGAAACTCCCTGCCGTTGCAAGCGCTCGGCCACGCGTTCCAGGGGGCTCATGCCGGCAACGTCCAGCAAGGCCAGCGGCGCCAGCGCGAACGGCAGACCGGCTTGTGCGGTATCGATCAGAATCAGCCCGCGGATATCGAGGGCGCTCACCCGGCACCGCCCTGGTGGAACCGGGACGAGTCGCGTCGTGATGACGAGTACATCAGGGATGAAAGGAGGGCAACGCAGGAAATGCCGATCGGCCCGCAGCCATGGGCGCCGGCCAAAACGCCGTTTGCTGCTGTGATGCTTAGACTCATGAGACCCTAGGAACCCCTGAGAATTATCGACTGCCTGCTCTCGCCGCCCGCGCTTCCCAAGAACCGGTCCTCCGCGCAGCAGCACGCGAAACCGGCGCGCACGGCTTTCGCAGAAAAACCAACGCCGTTGTTCTGGCGGCAGTGTTGAAGTAGATGTGGATTGAATGGCGGGTGTTGTAAGGTTGGAGTTCCCTGCCGGCGCCGTCTGCTGCTAGAATTTTTTAATGGCTAGCGTCCGCACCGTATGGTTTCTGCGCATGCCGTCGCCGGTTGGGCCGCTTCTGCTGGCGGCCAGCGAGAAGGGGTTGCGCTCTCTCGAATTTGATAGAGGCAAGCTGCCCCAAGCTGCTAGAGGCGAGATCTGGATCGAGTCACGCGCGGCCTTGCGGCCTTACACGCAGCAGCTCCGCGCCTATTTTCGCGGAGAATTAAAGAAGTTCACCTGCAAACTGGATTTGCAAGGCACATCGTTTCAGAAGCAGTGCTGGGAGGCCTTGCGCGGGATTCCTTATGGATCCACTTGCTCTTACGCCGATCTTGCCCGCACCGTGGGACGCCCGCGAGCTTTCCGAGCGGTAGGCCAGGCCAATCACCGAAATCCGGTCGCGATCATCGTTCCCTGTCACCGTGTGGTGGGCGCCGGCGGCTCACTCACCGGCTACGGCGGAGGCTTGCACATCAAGGAAAAGCTTCTGCGCCTGGAGGGCGCTGCAGGTCAACCTGACCTCAATTTCGCGGACGCGGTTGCCGCGAAGTGACAGGAAAGCCCGGCGGTGGACCGCTCACAGGCGGTCCAGAATCAAACCTCGGGAGGGTTGTTCTTGCCGGACGGCCGGTCGCCGGCAGGGCTGTCGAAGTTCGCGGGTGAGTTCTGGGGCGTGGTATTGCCGGGAATTGAGCTGTGTCCCCTTACCACAATGTGGTTCACGACCTTCTTGCCTCGCGCGTATGACTGGGCGAGGCGAGCGGCATTCTGTCTGTCCCGTCCGTTGGCCACGTCCCCGGAAAGCTCGATTCCCTCCGGCAGGAGTGTTACCTTCAGGCTCTCTTGACTGAAGATGGGATCCTTATTAAAAGCGTCTTGAATCTGGTTTCGCAGGACGGAGTCGATGGAGTTGGTTTCGTCTGGCGTTGGAGGCGCTTCGGTCGTCGTGGTGGTGGCGGCGGCAGGCGCCGAAATAGGATCGGCCTGGGAAGGCGTTGAGGTGGGCAATGCTTTCGGAGCGGCTGTCTGTTCTGCGATGTCACCGCTGCGGCGCGAGGCGTGATCACTCTGTTGGCAAGCGTAACCTGTGGAGACCATCAGCACCAAGGCCACAACAGGCAAAGCTCGTTTCGCGGTGCGTCTTTCCTGACTGCCCAACAGTTGCAACATAAAACCCGTAAACCGAAGCACACTCATCCCGTTGCTTATCGTGCAAGTCTCTTGCCAACTTGAGGCTGGCCTTGCGATTTCAGCTAGCGTCAAAATCCTTAAAAAAGCTGGCCTTATTGTCCTGACGTGGAGGAAAATAATGAGGGTAGTCATAAACCACACCGCGCCGATGCACACATTAGGCAATCTGTTGCTACTTAGTCTGCTGGATTCGCCTCCCCGGGGTCGAAGCTGACCCAAACGCGGTAAACTCAAGGATATGCACGATCACGAGTCCCACTCGCATGCTCCCATGAGCGCTCGGGCGCTGCGGTACTCGCTTTTGGCTACGTTCGTCTACGTGCTGGTGACACTGGTGGCGGGACTGCGCGCCCACAGCCTGGCGTTGCTCTCTGAAGCCGGGCATAATCTTACCGACCTTCTGGCCCTGGTGCTCTCCTGGGTGGCGGTCTTCATTCAGACGCGCCCGCCCAGCGCGACCAAGACTTATGGATATCATCGCGCCGGCGTGCTGGCAGCCTTCATCAACGCCCTCACTCTGGTGATCGTTGCCTTTTATATCTTTTATGAGGCTGTCGTTCGACTGAGCCATCCGGTGGAGGTGCAACCGAAGGTGATGATCTGGGTAGCGTTTGCCGGCGTGCTGATGAACGGCACCATCTCCTGGTTTCTGTTTCGAGCCGCCGATGACGTGAACATCCGCAGCGCCTTTGTGCACCAGTTGGGCGACACTCTTTCCACCGCCGCGGTCATCGTCGGCGGGTGGTCCATCTTACTGACCGGCCGCCATTGGATCGATCCGGCGCTGTCGATCGGGATCGGCGGCCTGATCTTATGGTCGTCGCTGGGGATCATCCGGGAGACGCTGAACATTCTGCTGGAAGGCACGCCGCGGGGCATGTCGGTGGAGCAGATCGTGTTCAGCCTCAGCGGCATCAGCGGGGTGGACGACGTGCATGACGTCCATGTCTGGAGTATCGGATCCAACAACCATGCGCTGTCATGCCACGTGCGTATTGGCGATATGCCGGTTTCCGAAACCGAAGACATTCTGCGCAAGATGACCGAGCTGCTGGCGCGCCAGTTTCACATTCATCACACGACCATCCAGTTTGAGTACACCCTGTGCACCATTCACCCCGGATGCGTTGTCCCGGTTGGGGTCACAACGCCGCAGGAGCGGACCTCGGGAGGCAACTAGACGTTCTGGTTGCATTGTGCCTGGCGAAGAAACGCCGGGGAAAAACGAAAGCAGGTATCAGGGCACGAGTTTCCGGGAGCGAGACAAGTATCAGGGCACGACTTTCAGTCGGGCCGTGCAGAATCTTCGAGAAATGTGGCTTTAGCCGCTGCTCTTGTTTTCGTTTGTCGATTTTCTTGCCGGGTGAGCCACGTGACAGGCGCTAAAGCGCGATCATTTTTGAGGGCGTTGGACGGCCCGAGTGAACTCGTGCCCTGATACCTGTCTCGCTTCCCAGGCTTTTTCCGCAAACTCGTGCCCTGATACTTGTTTCGCTTCCGCAAACTCTTTCCGCAAGAAGCTGCTTCATTGAGCCAGGCCTTGTTTTTCATAGATCCCGCGTACCGTCTCCAGAGAGTCAATCTCTTCGACCGGCTTATCGGCGCGGATGCGCACGATGCGGGGAAAGCGCAGGGCGAAGCCGCTCTGGTGCCGGTCGGACCGGGTCATATTGTTGAAGGCTACCTCGATCACGATCTTGGGCTCAACCAGGCGGCTGAACCCGTGGTCCTCCACAGTATGTTCGAAGAACCAGGGTGTCAGTTCAGCGATCTCAGCATCGGTGAGTCCGGAATACGCCTTGCCGACGTTCAGGAGCCGGTCGCCATCGCGCACCGCGAACGTGTAATCGCTCAGCACACCCGCTCGTTTGCCGTGGCCCCATTCCACGGCGGTGACAACCACGTCGAGCGTGGCCAGCTCGCGTTTCAGCTTCAACCATGCCTTGCCGCGACGGCCCGGGGTGTACGGCGAATCAAGGTCCTTCACCATTAAGCCTTCATTGCCGCGCTGGCGCGCGGCGGCGAACATCTCGTCGAGCTGCTGGGGCGAGCCGGCGGCCAACACTGGCGCAAGAATTACCCGGGGCGGCGCGCTGCCGGCGTCTACGCCCGGCTCGAAGGCAAGCGTGCCTTGCACCCGTAAAGTCGCTCGCCCAGGAGTGACGTTGAAGCCGCCCTCGGGGACTGAAGCTACTGTTTGCTCCAGGATTTTCCGGCGCTCCTCCAGCGGGCGATCGATGCTCAGCTCGCCGGCGGCGTAGAGAACATCGAACACCATGTAGGCGACGGGAACATCGCGCACAAGCTCCTCTGAAACTTCCTTGCGCCCCAGCCGCTTCTGCAACTCGGAGAAAGGCAACGCCCGGTTGTTGACTGTGTCCCAGGCCAGGATTTCGCCGTCGAGAATAACGGGATCGGGAAAGGCAGACAGGGCCGGCGGAAGTTCCGGAAACGATTCCCCGATTTCGTCCAAGGTGCGGGAAAAGATGCGTACTCTCGGGTCGTCTTTGCCGCCGCAATGGGCCTGAGCGCGGACGCCATCGTACTTGTCCTCCACCGCGGCGCGGCTGAAATAGGAAAGAGCTTCCTCCGCGTCCGCCGCCGGACTGGCCAGCATGAAGCCGAGAGGATGGAACAGCCGCATCCGGGCGTGGCTGAGTGTGTGGGCCGCTGCCAGCCGCAGCGTCTCGGCGAGGTCGCCCAGCAGCATGTTGGCGCGCTGCACGGCGGCCGGCTTTTCCTCGAAGGCCAGCGCGATTGCCTCCTCGACCAGGCTTTCCCGCAAACCAATGCGCAGGTCGCCGCCAATGATCTTGATGATGTACTTGGCCTCAAGCGCCGTAGCGCGCCGTAATAGATCCTGAAGCAGGCGAGCCTTCGCGGCCGCAGCCGAGGTCCTGGCTAAGGCGTCAAATGCCGTGAATAGATCGCCCAGCGCGAGTGAACTTTTCTTCGGCGCCACGCTGGCCAACACTTCGGCGGCAGCCGAGCCCATGTCGCCGTACTTCCGGTACGCGGCGGTCAAGGCAACTTCGCCCTTCCCTGAGATCTCGGCCACAGCTCGCCACAGCAAAGTTCCGCCCACTTGGAGTGTCCGCTGGTCCCATGCGGAAAAAGCGCGTCCTGAAAGAAATACCGCGGCCTGGGGCGCCTCCGCCGGAGAAGCGTGGAAGTAACCGGCCACCAAGCGGATTTTGTCCGTCTTCTTGGTGGTGGCGGCCACCGCCTCGCAGGTTTCTGCAAGCTGTTGCATGGCAGAGGATTAGATGACCAAGCTGTTCGCCTTAATTCCCTTTGTTTTCGCGAGTTTTCGCGCTTCGATAGACTAAAATAGTGCTTTGACAGCGGCTTCCCGCGCTGCTATAAACACTTGCAGCCTGGAGTCCGCCGTCCATCATCCAAGAACCAAGATAGAGGACCATGAAGTATTGGCGCCCGATTTTGCGTTACCTCGTTTCCCTGCAATTGCTTCCCGCGCTGGAAAGCGGTGAAGAAACTATTCTGGTTGGCGGCCAAGCCGTGGTCGAAGGTGTGATGATGCGCTCCCCGCACGCCTGGGGTATCGCCATCCGCAAGCCTTCCGGCGAGATCACCACCCATTCCGCAGCGCTCCAGCGGCCGTCCGAGCGGCACAAGTGGATGGGCTGGCCTTTTGTTCGCGGCCTGGTGACCTTGGGACAGGCCATGCGCCTGGGCTTTGTGGCTTCCAAGTTTTCCTTGAACGTTGGGCTGGTGGGCATCGCCGAAGAAGAGGCCGGGAAATCAGGAGCGCCTGCTGAGGGTGCGAGCGAGAACGGCCAAGTAGCGCGGCCACAGCCAAAAGCCAAACCCCTCGAGATTGGCAACTGGACCCTGGTCGCCAGTATGATTTTTTCCCTGGCCTTCTTCATCTTCATGTACAAGTTCGTGCCTTTGGCGGCGGCCACCGGCTTGAAGAGCCATTGGACGGCGATGGGCAACAACTTCATCTTCAACCTGGTGGATGGCGCCATCCGCATCCTGCTGTTCCTGCTCTTTGTCTGGGGCCTTTCGCTGTTTGCCGATATCAAGCGGATTTATCATTATCACGGCGCCGAGCACAAAACCGTCTTTGCCTTTGAAGATCACGGTATGCCCAGCGTGGGCGATGCCCAGAAGTACTCCACCTATCATCCCCGCTGCGGCACTAGTTTTTTGATGACGATCATGCTGATCTGCATCTTCATTTACGCGGCCGTTCCGGTTCAGGGCTTTTGGCCCCGCTTGGGGCTGCGCATAGCCTTCCTACCCGTGATTGCCTCGGTTTCCTACGAACTGATCCGGTTTTCCGCCAAACATGGTCGCTCGTTCTTTGCCCTGCTCACCAAGCCCGGTCTCTGGCTCCAGCGCATTACCACGCAACCGCCCTCGGACGAACAGGTAGAATGCGCCATCCAGGCCCTGCGTGAAGCCATGGAACTCGAAAAGAAGAATGGCGGCGAACTGGTGATCGCCTAGCCTGTCAACCCTTTCGCCGTCCGAACGTCATGGAAAATTTCTATTCCGGCCATAAGCTTATTTGATTTGGCTGCCGGGTCGGTCCGCGATACTCTATCATCAGCATTTTTCAAGGCCCGATTCCATCAAAAGCACTGCGGTTAGGTGGCCCTAAAATCAACGTGTGTGGAGAATCATGTCAAACGAACTGCGTAATTTCCTGGCCCACTCTTACGAAGAACTGGAAGAACTGAACCTGCACGCCAAAGAGCAGCGCACGAAGCGGGTCGCCGCCCACAAGATTCAGGAAGAGCGGCTCAAATATCTGACTGACGAAAAGCGCATCAAGGCGGTGACCGTCCTGTTCAGCGATCTGGAGGGCCGCCTGCACATGCTGGACTACGACAAGAAATTCCTCATCAAGAGCTGGGACAACCTGACCTTTGACGGTTCGTCGATTCGCGGCTTCACCGCGCAGCGGGAGAGCGATCTGCGACTGCACATGGACTGGAGCGCCTTCTACTGGGGTCCCGCCGACATGTTCGGTCCGGGCAAAGTCCTGATTTTTGGCGACGTCATCGACAAAGGCGGCGAACCTTACGCCGCCGACATCCGCGGCCTGCTTAAGAAGTTTGCCGATGAAATGCACAAAAAGGAAGGCTACACGCTTAACGCGGCCAATGAAATTGAAGGCTTTCTGTTCAAAGGTCCCGACGCCGAGCGGCGGTATCACGAGACCGGCAAATTCGAATATGTGAATACCGGAGGCTACTATCACTCGCTGCCGGGCGATCCCCTGCGCACCTTCATTGACACCACGGCGGAAGTGCAGCGCTGCATGGGCTTTCAGAACGAGAAAGACCACCCGGAAGTCGCGCCCTCGCAGTTTGAAATCAACTATGGTTACGGCGAAGTCGTGGCTGCTGCGGACCAGATCCAGCTCTACAAGCTGATCTGCCGCCAGGTCGCCACCAAGATGGGATTCACCGCGTCCTTCCTGCCCAAGCCGGTGGTGGGCGTGAACGGCAGCGGCATGCACACCAATGTGTCCGTCAGCAAAGACGGCAAGAACCTGTTCTGGGACGCCAAGGGCGAAGAAAAGCTGAGCAAACTGGGATGGGAGTTCCTCGACCGGATTCTCACCCACGGGAACGACATCTGCCTGCTGCTCAACCCCAGCGTGAACGCCTACCGCCGGCTCGACCCGCACTTTGAAGCGCCGAACCAGCTCAAGGCGTCCCCCGTGGATCGCGGCTCCATGATCCGCATTCCCATCGGCAACGAAAAGAGCATGCGCGTGGAGGTTCGCTCGGTCGCGCCCGACGCCAACGCCTACATGGTGATGTATTCGATCTTCAAGACCGGCTTGCAAGGCGAGACAGCCAAGATCAAGAATCTGCGCCAGGCGGAGCGCTACCTGCCGGACAACATCTATACGGCCATCGACAACTTCAAAAAGGCCGATTGGACCACCCAGCTCTTCGGCGATGACGTGAAGGGACGTTATGCGGATTTGAAACAGGCATCGGCGGACCGCTGTCCGCGCCTGCTGGGTACGTTCGTGAAAGCCCCTGAGGTGCAGTATCACCACGACGTGTATAACCAGTTCTTGTGGAACCTGTTCTAGGAGCAGAAACCGAACCTGGGACCGTGATTGTTTTTCTCCGGGCTTCGGCCTCTGCGGCAGGGTGCTCTTTGAAGTCCCGTCCTAAACTCGCCCGCGTCGCCGAGCCAATGCAGAAATGGTCCGCGTTGCTGGGGACCGAATTGGCTTCGTGGCCTGCCGTGACTTCGCGGCGCATGTTCGGCATGACGGTGTTCTATCGGACGGGTGTGATCTTTGCCGCTCTGCCACGCACACGATCGTTTGAGACGCCGCGTTCCGTCGCCTTCAAGCTGCACCGCAAAGGACCGCGGACGCTGAGAATGTTGGCTTCCGACCGCCGCATTGCCCATCCCGTTGCCGAAGGCGGAAAGTGGATATCCTTCGAATTGAGCGATGAAAACGACCTCAAGCATGCTTTAAAGTGGTTTGACCTCGCTTACCGCACGTGTCTCTCGCAGAACAACTCGCAGAACTGACCACCTTGTTCTAAAATCCCGAAGCGAAGCGAGGGATCACTTTCGGTAGATCATTCCCCACGGCATTCGGAGAAGCGTTCTTCTTTTATCGGCTGTCCACTAAAATAGTCGACGATTCTCATTTCCCGGATCGCGCGCCGTCAAAACTATCTAGCTGATAGGGGCCCCTCGCTGCCGCTCGGGGTCTAGGAAAAGCGTGTCTCTCGCAGAACAACTCGCAGAGCTGACCACCAAGCTTCGCTCCTTGGTCCCAGCCGACCGGCTGGCGACGATCGATCGTGCGGTGGAAGAGCTGCAAGCCTCCGGGCTTGCCGCTCACGCGCTGACGGCGGGCGACAAGGTCCCAGCCTTCGAGCTTCCTGACGGCGAGGGCAACCTTTGGCGCTCGGAAGACCTGCTGCGCCACGGCGCACTGGTCGCGGTTTTCTATCGCGGACGCTGGTGCGCTTACTGCAACGCCCAGCTCGCAGCGCTGCAACAGATCCACAAGAGTATTGCCTCGGCTGGAGCGTCGTTGGTGGCTATTTCGCCGCAGACGCAGAAGCACTCCTACATGACCCGCGACATGCATCACCTGCGTTTTCCCGTGCTCAGTGACGCGGGCAACCAGGTCGCGCGCAAATTCGGGCTCGTGTACCGGCTCTCGGCGGAGATGCAGGCGATGTATGAAGGCATCTTCACCAAGCTCCCCGGCTACAACGGCGACCAAAGTTGGGAGCTGCCCTTGGCGGCTACGTATGTCATTCGGCCAGATGAGACCATTGCCTACGCGCGCGTGGATGCGGACTGGCGACAGCGCGCGGAGCCGGAAGAAATTCTTTCGTTCCTGTAACGCGCTTCACCCTCGTGGTTAGCCGCGGCGGAGGAGATTCCTCGGCTGCGCCTCGGTATGACACATCTCGACCCGGAGGCAATCAACAAGAAATGCGGAAGAACTCGCGCGTTCTTCCGCATCTGTGATGATGATAGGGGTCCCTCGCTACGCTTCGGGACGAAGCAATCCTTACTTCGGAGGCGCGACCCGGCTTCCCGGCGGCGTGATGCCGTTCAAGCGCAGAAAGAGCACCAGTTGTCCATAGTGATCATAGGCATGCTCCACGGCGAAGGTAGCCACATACAGCCGCGGCATCGGGCCCCTGAACGTCGGTACCATCTCTACCACGTTGGCGGCGGTCAAGGTAGCTGCGGCCTTGTGGCCCAGCGCAAACGAGTCTTTCAGATACTTGATGATGTCAGCCTTGGTCTTGAGATCTTCCGGGCCGTTGGGGCCTTTAATGCCCGCCGGCAGCGCATCGCCAGTCAGGGGAGACCAGTACCCGTAATTGCCGGTGGCCAGGTGCCTGACCTCGAGGGCAAAACTGCGCACCGGGTCCCTGCTGTCTTTGGTGTTCAGTTGTGTGGGCGTGAAGTCGAACTTGTCCTCGGGCATGGCCTCAGCCACGGCGACGACCTGTCTTTCAAGCAGGCTGATTTGCTGGTCAACTACGCCGGCGATGGTGGGCGGCGGCTGCGGCGTGGTCTGGACCTGCGTGGCCGGCGTAGCCGGCTTGGCGGCCGGAGCGTTGCCTGACGCCTGGCCCAGCATTCCGATGGCGAAGCTCAAGACCAGCAGCAGACAGAATGTTCTCAGATGTTTCATGGGGATGACTCTCCTCGTTCGTCACTGACCAATCAGGCGTTCAACAATACCACGGATGTCGAGTGCAATGCGATGTTGAAAAACCGCGCTATGCAACCGCGCCGAATTGCTATTTGGGCCTTCGTTCCAGCGCTGGGTTCTGGTCCTTGGCGGCCGGATCACTCTGGCGCGCGGTCCAGGCATTGGCGTTCGCGGGGGCGGCAGGATTCACGCCAAAATCCCAGACGTAGATATTGATCTGGTCTTTCTCCAGCAGCTCCACCACCGCGTATTCGCCGGGCGGAAGCGCTTCCACAGGCGTGACCTTCACCCAGTCGCCGGCCGAGGTGCTTGTGGTCTTGATCCAGTTTTCCTTTTGGCTCATTTTGCCGTAGACCGCGACGTTGAGATTGCCGACCACGCGCACGCCGTTCTTCTTGTCCAGACGCACGATCCCGTAACGGTCCGCCGGCCAGTTTTGTTTGGCCGGCGGCGTTGCCCGCACCACCGGTTCAGGGTCACTTCCCGAGTCAACGTTCACGTAAATGGCCGGCTGCGTGAGGTGGGACTGCACCTTGGCGTGCTCACCTTGCAGTTCGATGGTCTGTTTGGCGGAAAGCGACAGGGGATTGATGGCTGCCCGCAGGATGTTGCGCCCGGTATGCCGGTTGACATCGCCCGAGTTCTGCGCCACTTCCACAAGTTGCGGCTGGCCCTGGTAGGTGTCCAGAAGGAAGACGCCTCCGCCATCGGGGAGACGCAGGCCGGGAGCTACGGTTGGCGCCTCCGGCTCAGGCGCCTCCTCGACTTCCTTGCCCACATGCTCGCGGACCCGCTGCGCCATCGCCGCGCGCTGCTCCTCGCTCTCCTGGTTGTACTTTTCCGTTGCCGGCCAATCCACCAGCGTGGCCGGCACCTCTTCCCAGTCGTAGCGTTCAGCGCTGTAGAAGCGGACGCGGTCGTCGGCGATCTCCCATTTGGTGACGATCTGATAGGAGCCGTCTTTGAGGATGAGCCGCTTGGTGTTCTGCTGGGCGCTCAGGGAGGTGCTCGCGACCAGGAAGATCGTCGCGAGGAAGAAGAGCGCGCCTTGGCTGATCCGCGCCATAAGGGCCTGACGGAAACTCTGATTCCTTCTCTATTTTACAACTCTGAGTTCATTCTCGCTGCCGCGCTGAGGCTAAGTTTTTCTCCAGGTCTCATTGCGTTCGTGGTAGGTTTTTGTGTGAGCCAAAGAGGTTGCATCTCATGAAGACGATTTGCGCGCTTTCCCTGGTATGCTGTCTGCTCTCGCTCGTGGGCGCTACGGCTCAGGAGGCCGCTCCCGCGCCGGCTTCTCCGGCGGTCCAGAGCACGCCGGCAGCAACGGCGGCGGGCCCGACGACTGAATACACCTTACCTCCGGACAAGCTGGCCAAAGCCAAGGCTCTCTACGATCTACGAGGCAGGTTGCGGATCATCGGCACGGTGTGGTCGTTGGTGGTGTTGCTGGGCATGCTCTATCTCGGCGTGATGGCTCGATACCGGGATTGGGCAGAGGGCGTCGCCAAGAACAGCTTTGTCCAGGCCCTGATCGCCGTGCCTCTGTTCCTGCTGACCACCGACCTGTTGGGACTGCCTCTCGACGCTTACCAGCATAGTGTGAGCCGGCAATATGGGCTTTCTGTGCAAAGCTGGGGTTCATGGTTTGCTGACCAGTTGAAGGGCGAAGCGCTCGGCCTGGTGCTGGGGACATTCCTGTTGTGGCTCATGATCGTAATCATCCGTAGGAGCCCGCGCCGCTGGTGGTTCTACTTCTGGTTCCCGCTCTACGCGATGTTCCTCTTGGTGACGTACGGAGCGCCTTGGGTCATCGATCCGCTATTCAATGATTTCGTACCCTTGGACAAGAACAACCCGCAACTGGTGCGCCAGATTGAGAAGCTTTCCCAGCGCAGCGGTCTCTCGATTCCCCGCAGTCGAATGTTTGAGATGGACGCCAGCAAGAAGACCAATGAACTCGACGCTTACGTCACAGGCTTTGGCGCCTCCAAACGAATCGTGGTTTGGGACACGACCATCCAAAAGATGACCACGCCAGAAACGCTCTTCGTAGTCGGGCACGAGATGGGACATTACGTGCTCAATCACATCATTTATGGGCTGATGCTGGGCGCGATCGGCATCTTCATCCTTCTCTACTTGATTTATCGCGTTTCGGGCTGGATGCTGGGCCGCTTCGGCCCGCGCTGGCGCATTCGCGCACTCGGCGACTGGGCGGCGCTGCCCATGATTTTCTTGATCTTCAGCCTCTTCGGATTTTTCGCGGCACCGGTTGCCAACAGCATCAGCCGCCAGTTCGAGCACAACGCCGACGTCTACGGTCTAGAGGTCACTCACGGCATCAACGCCAACTCCCAGGAATCCGGAGCCCATGCGTTCCAGGTGCTGGGCGAAATTTCGCTGGTCTATCCGTACCCGAGCCGGTTCGTGACCTTCTGGTACGGAAGCCATCCTTCGATTCCCGACCGCGTGCGCTTCGCCCACGAGTACGATCCGTGGAGCAAGGGCGAGCCGCCTAAATATGTGAAGTGAGGGAACGAAGGGAAGCCGCGAATTGACGCTGACAACGCGGATCCGACAATCGATTTCGTGTTGATTCGCGTGAATTTCGCGGCTGTCCCGACGGTTACTACTTGGTCTTGTAGGTGAACGTCAGCTTGGTCTCCTCGTCGAGCACCAGGGCCCGGGCAAAGCGATACGAGCTGCCGGCCCGGGGAACGTCCACGCGCACCGGAAGCACTCCCGCCACTTTCTTCTGCAAGTTGAAGACGTTAGCCGAAGCCTGCTGCGCCTGGTCCTTTCTGTCCTCTTTCTTCCCGGAGAGGCCGCCCTTGCCGCCGCTTAGGCCCATGCCGCCGTTTGTGTTGAAGGTGTTGGTCACTTGCGATTGAGTCGTCTCGATCATCGGCGCTGCCGCCGTGACCTCAACCGTCTCGCTTGCCGCCGCGACGCTCAGGCGAATGCTGTACTGGGACGGGTGAGCCGCGTCATAAGGCGTCCTCTTGTACGCGGTTGTCTTGAAGCCCTGAGCGCTGGCTTCAATCCTCACGGCGCCCGAGGGCACACCGTAGACTACCCATTGTCCCGAGGAGTCTGTCGTTGCCATTTTCAAAGTTCCCGTGTCCAGACTGGTGATCTTGACCTGCGCCCCGGAAATCACGGCGCCTTGCGCGTCCAGGACGACGCCGCCCAGTTGGCCTGGGGCCGTGATAGCAGAATGGACAACACCGACAGAGTTTCGGCCGTATTCGAGGGCGTTTCCGCCAACCACACCGGGAGCAACATGGACGAGTCTGTCTTTTTGGGCGGCGCCATTAGTGTCGATGTAGCTGACGTCTTCGTTCAGCCACTTCTGATAACCCGAAGGCCCCAGCAAGTTCGCCGAGATCGCATCCCCGCCAAAGTCTTTCACTTTGTAGTGCTCGGGCAGATAGACCTCCCACTCGAGCACGCTGATAGGAACGTCCATGCTGGGCAGTGCAAGCTCCGAGCCGCCTTTTTTCGCGAACGGCGCGCCGGAGTGCAGGAAGACGAACGACACTTCATACGCGTCGGTGGGCCGGAAGCCGGCGCGGAGCAACGGCACCCGCGCGCCGTCGGGGCCTTGTACTGGTTTGACTTTCTCTCCGGCCACGTCGGCGGAGAGAATGCTGGCGCCGGCCGGCAGATCGACTTTCAGGAACGGCTGCGCCTGGTTCTTCACGGTCAGCCTGACCTCGGTGAGCGACCGCCCTTCGGACGTGACCATGGTGGTGACTACGGCGCGCTCGGCCACCGCGGCCAGCACCGCGCTATCGGGGAAGCGTACCCAATTGAGCGCCAGGGTGGGCGTCTCGTTCGGCTGCCGGTGGAAACGGAATGCCGCCTGCATGGGGAAGCGCGAGAGCGAACGCAGGAACGGATTCACCTCTTTCAGGTCCATGCGCTTGAGCCCGCCGCCTTCGCCGGCGGTTAGCTCCATGGCCCCGGCGCCTTCCACCAGCACCTCGCCGGTCTCGCGCTGGGTGTTGTTGAAGCTCACAAACGGCGTCTCCACTTTCACGGCGCCGGAAAGCTGTTTCTCCATGGAGATCAGGAACTGGTGTGCGCGCGGGGCGCTGGCGCTCAGCTTTACCGTCAACTCTCCGCCGCCGAGTTCGCTGCCCTCGACGGTGGCGCCGCTGACGTCTGTAATCTCGTAGTCGGCGGGCACAGTGAGTTTGAACTCGCTGGGCTGGCCCTGGACAACGGTTACGTCGGCGAGCACCGCGACCCGCAAGCTGTCTTCGCCCACGGAGACCAGGGTCTTCACGTCGGAAAGGAAACGCACTTCTTTGGGCGCCACGGGCGCCACCACTTCACGCGTGGTCCACCAGACACTGGCCGGCTGTCCCGGAGCCAGAGTGGCTTCCACCGTGGTCTGGCCGTTCTCTGACGCCCGGTTGGTGATCAGCCCAGGGCTGATGCGCACGTTGGTATGGTCGCCGGGAATCACCAGCGAGAGACGCACGCTGCCCGCGCCGGGAACGGGCAGGTTGAAGGAGGCGCGTCCGGCTTCGATGGCCAGAGGCAGGCCCGTGTCCAGCGTCACCGAAAATTCTTGCGCGCCCGGCAGCACCGCCGTGGCCATGGAACCCTCCTGCAGCAGCGGCACTGTCTTGCCTTGCTGGCGGGCGTTGAAGATGGTGAGACCGCTGGTCAAGGGGACCTTGGCCGCGTTCTTTGAGAATACTTCGCCTTCTTCGACGACAGTGCCCAGCACCGATTCGTTGCCCACGCGCAGCTTCAGCTCCGCGTGCTTGATGGCGTAGGCGATGGGCGGCGTCTCATGCTGCTTGACGGCTTTGCCCGCCAGGTCGACCAGCCGGTCGTACTCGGCCAGCGTCAGCGTGACGTTGCCGGAAGAGGGCAGAGGCAGAGAACTCTTGTCCTCGCCCAGAAGCGCCGTAGGAATGATCATCATCAATGCCAGCAACTTGCTTGTCGTCTTCATTTTTGTCGTCTTCATTTTCCACCTTCCTTTTTCTCACGCTGATAGCTCAACTCGATGGCGGGCGATTGGCCTTCTCCGGTCAATTCCGACACAAAGAACATGGACGAGCCAAAGGCCGGAAACGACACCCGGATCGGCAGCACCCGGGCGCTCTTTCCACCCATGTTCTTGCGGAAATCGGAGAGCACTTTGGCCTGCGGCCCAGCTGATCTGTCGTTGTCGTTCTTCCCGTCGATCTCCAGGTCGGCGGGGCCGCGCAGGCCGTTGGCCGAAGACCCGGACTCCGCCGAATAGACGGCGGGATTCAGCGCCGCTGAGAATGGGTTTTCGTACGGCTCGATTCGGAAGGTCCCGGGTTCGGCGGTCACGCGAAATTGCGGCGCGTGGTAGAGCAGCACGCCGCTTCGCGAGATGGGAAGATCGAGCGCCGGCAGGGTAAGCCGGGCGCGTCCTTTTTCCGTCCACGCCATATCCCGGATCAGGTAGAAGACCTCCACGGCGAAGACCGGAGCGTCATCGCCCGCGCGCGATTTCTCGAGCGGCAGCAGCACGGCGCCGTCCGGCGCCTGGCCGGGACGAACCGGCTTGCCGGCGAGCGTAGCGCTCCAGATGCTCGCACCCTGAGGCAAAGTGATTTTGAGGAAGTTGCGCTGGTTGTTGCGGATGGCGTAGCGCGCCTGCACCAGAGTCTTGCCTTCATTGCTCATCAGGACCTGGTAACGTGCTTCTTCCACGTTGGCCATCAGCACGGCCTGTTGGGCGTAGCGCGCCACGTTGACGGTAAGCGATCGCGGGGCCGTAGTGTCACCGGAGCGGAAACGGAAAGCCACCAGCGATGGTGATTGCCGGCCGGCCACGGTTTCGCCCAGGTCAATGGCGTCGGCGCTCTCCAGACCCTGCTGTTTCTGGTCTTTGATCTCGCCCGCGCCCAGGACGTCAACGGCAACGCCACCGCTTTCGCGGTCCACGTTGAGCAGCCGCAGCAGGCCGATTTCAATTTGCCCTTCGCGCGCGGTGCGCGTCTCGCCGGTAACCACGAACCGCGTACTCTGCTCCACCGGTTCCAGGAAAGTCACGGCCAGCTCGCCGCCTTTGACCTCCCAGTCCGCCACCATGGCGCCGGAAACCTGGTTGATGGTGACTTTGTCGGGAAGCTGGATGCGGGCTTCCTTGGCCGCGCCCTGGATGATTTCCAGGCTGACCTCGGCATAGACCGACGTGGCGTCTTCCCCCAAGCCGGTGAGTTGTGTGAGCGAACCCCCCGCGCGCAACGGAAGAATCTGGCGGTGCTCTTCCAGTTTGCGTCGCCAGGTGAAGGTCAACGGCTCATTGCCGCGGCCGTAGGCCAGCCACTTGCTCTCGGCGCCGGATTCCGACTTTTCCGCCAGCAAGCCGCCGGTGAGACGGATCTCGACACCCTGGCGCGGCAACAGCACCGAGGCCCGGGTTACTCCGGAAGCTGTGGAAGGCAGGGAGATGCTCTCTTCGCCTGCCGAGGCCGATACCGGCAACGCGATCTCCAGCAACAGCACAGCGCGGCCGGCATGCGCCAATACCGCTGATAGTTGACTGCCGCCTTTCCCCGGCACGCCGGAGACTAACGACACCGCTTTGCCGTCCAGCCGCGCCTCGCGCACCAGCAGGCCGGAAGGAATAGCCACGCGGACCCAGCCGTCTTTGATCACGTCCACCGTCAGGCTGGCCTGGCCGGTGGCGAGATCGCCGTTGCTGTTGACGCGCAGATCGTAGTCCACGCGCGTGAGCGTGGCCTCGACCGGCGGCGGCTCGGGCTCGCGCTCAGCCGGAAACGCCCGAGCGCGCAGAACTTGGTACTCCTCGACCGGGATCACAACCCAGCCCGGTGAAGCGGCTGCGGGAGCCGTCTGCGCGCGCGCCGAGACCGCAGCCAGGAAGAACGCCGCGAATGCGAACGAGAGAGCGACAGTCAGTGACTCTCGCAAAGAAGAAAGAATAGATGACCTTGATGACCTTCTCATGGAGAACGCCCCTTGTATGTGAATTTCCGAGAAACTATCTGTGACCTGCGACTCTGCGCAGCTTCGGGGGAGTGGACGGGCTTCGCCAGGGACACGAACGCCGTCGTTGCGGGAACTGAGCCTTGGCCCTCTGCCCGCTAGTGGTCGCTAGTGTAAGAACGAAACCATGGGGCTTCTTGCAGATTTTCTCGCGCTTTTCTCGAGAATCTCACAGATGCGCAACTACATTTTGTAAGAGATTGCAAGAAGCAATACACATTTCGGTAGACTCACTCCTGAACATAATCCGGATTCCGTGCCGGGGCCCGGTGTTGAAGTCCAGCTTCGATTTGGTCCAGCCAGTTCAATTCAGATTTAAATTGCTCGATGACCAAGGTGAGCATCCAAACGGCCTCATGGTGCGGCTGACCGACTTCGCGCCGGACAGCCTGCAGAGTGGCCTGCTCACGCTTCAACTCCGACGCCAGGAATTTTCTGCGCCGCTGAATCTGTTTGCGGACTACTCCCGCTCGCGCCTGCCAGGAAAGCGCCAGCCACGTGAGGAACCGAGGACGGTCGCGCTGCGTGGTCCAGTCTTCACGCTCCAAGGCGCCGGCCAGGGCCGCGCGGCCGTTCGCGGTCACGGCGAACACGCTACGGTCAGGGCCTGCGGCGGGCTCAGCGTCCTTACGGGCGCGGAGCAGGCCCAGTCTTTCTAACTTCTCCAGCGAATAGTAAACCTGCGGACGGGAGACTCCCGCCCAGTCGCGCACCTGGCGGCGCTCCAGCTCCAGGTTGGCCTGATAACCGTGCATGGGGCGCTCCGCCAGCAGACTCAATAGCACCAGGTCGGGTGTGGTGAGGGCGCGATTGCGTTTACTCTTGACCACTACTTGCTTTCCGCTTGCGGCTCCAATACCACCAGACACATTGTTCCGCGGGCAAGCGCGGATCGCGCGCCTGCGCCACCGCGGCACTGAAAACATCCTGCACGCAGATGTCCTGATGCTGGCCGGTCACGCGGCATAGCTGCTTGTACAAGGATTGCGGGTTGGCGCGGGCAAGCTGGGTCATGCTGCGAATACCCAACAACGCGAAGTCGCGCAGCATCGCCGGCCCCACTGAGATCAGGTCTTCCAGCCTACGCTCTTTCTCCGGTGCAAAAACTCTGCTTGACATTTTCATACGCCTCTTTTATTGTTTACTAGTCTAATTAAGACTAGCTAAAATGTCAAGGAGAAATCTTAAAGATGCGTAACATTTTCGGCTTGCTGCTGTGGGCGCTGCTGTTCCTCGGCCTGAGCTCAGGCCAATCAAAATCCGGGGAGAGCAAACAGAATATGACTGTAAGAAGAATCACGCCCGTTCTCTACGTGAAGGAAATCGAACCCTGTGTCGCATTCTGGGTAGAGCGCCTGGGTTTCAAGAAAACCGCCGAGGTCCCGGACGGCGACCGCCTGGGCTTTGTCATTTTGCAGAAAGACGGCCTGGAGATCATGTACCAGAGCCTTGCGAGCGCCGAAAAGGACGCCCCGGCCGCGGCCAAGGAGATCAATGGCGGCCGTACATTCCTCTATATTGAAGTGGACAAGTTGCAGACCATCATAGATGCGATGAAAAACGCCAACGTGGTAATACCGCTCCGGACCACATTTTACGGAGCCAAGGAAATTGGCGTGAAAGATCCCGCGGGGCACGTGATTGTGTTCGCGGAGATGGTGGCTGCGCCGCCGCACTAGCATGTTTGGCTTGGCGGGTTACTCCAACATGGTAAAGCTTTCGTTGTCTTGGAACGAAGAGATTCCGAACTGCTTGTCCGAGTTCTTTACCTGCGGTCCTGGAGCTCGAGATGGAGCGCCAGTCGAAACGAGAAAAAAGGCCGGTCAATTACTCTTTTTTCTCGCTGCCCATCTCTTCCGTTGCGCGATTGACATACGTCTGCGAGTGGCGGCGGACATCTTCATGCGTTTGCCGCGTCTGCCGTTCGCTGGTCTTCCTGGCGGCCTGCCTCTGCGGTGCCCACGCAAGGCCGTAATGGCAGCGTCGAGCCGGTCTCGTTCCGCTGTCAATTGTTCAATCATGTCGTCTCTGTTCACTGGGTCGCGTTCTCCTTACGTTAGAGCGTTCTAACGAATGGAGGAATTATATAGGGCAGACCTCAAACTCTGGCCGAAAAAGACGTTTGGTCAAGTTAGGTAGATTTGCAGTCTGGCCGATGAGCGAAATGCTCCGGCGCCGCAAAAAACATTTACAAGCCCAGCGACTCTGGGAATCGCTGTAACAAGGTTGACCGGGCTGCGGAGGAGAGTCGGCTTGTCCCAGTGCTTCGTGGCATCAGAGACAGAGCTGGGGCCGAAGTTGCGTCGGGCTTCCTCGGTCCCAAAGCCGACGGTCCGCCGTGTTTTGATTATGCGCCAATTACTTTTGTGGGTACTCCTTGTCCGCCTCAGGCAAAGACTCAACTATCAAAGCACTCCGCCCAAAGTACAGATGATTCCATTCATTCCGCTTCTGACGGAAAACAACGCCCGACAGGTGAGTTCGACCGGCTCGCTGCCTCGCAATGACCGCCAAGGTTTATGAACTGCTGGCCGAGTGCGTTCGCGGCAAGGACAAGGACGACTTCGTTCTTACGCGCAAAGGCAACAAGCGGGTGAAGGACTTTCGCGTGACGTGGCAAAACATGTGCGTGGCCGCTGGCCCTGACCTTGGACGCTGGCTCTGCCGTCCCTGCCAGCGAAAGGGTGTGAAAAGGAACAGCCCGCCTGATGGAGAAACGTGCGCGCACTGCGGGCGCAAAGCAACAGTTGACACGCGAGTGTTTGAAGGCAAAATTCCCCACGACATGCGACGCTCAGCGGCCAAGGCTGCGCGTCGTGCAGGCATTCCGGAAAGCGTAGTCATGGCAATGGGTGGATGGAAAACGGCTTCGGTCTTTCGTCGTTACGCCATCGTTTCCAGCGCTGACCAGCGGGCCGCAGCCGAAATGCTGGAGCAATCACGCGCAACGCAGGCCGGCAGTGTAGCCCCTTTGTTGACCTCTTTTGGGTCGGGCGAGGCTGCCACGACCAAGGGCACCAAACCTAACTAACCAATGGAAACCCGCATAAATACTAGAGCTTGTGTGGTGCCGGGAGGGGGAGTTGAACCCCCACGAGGGGTGAACCTCGGCGGATTTTGAGTCCGCTGCGTCTGCCAGTTCCGCCATCCCGGCTCAGGGACATGGCTTATTATTGAGTTTAGCTTGCTGGCTCGGGGCTTAGCAA
>DATDGY010000182.1:0-32622 GCA_036521855.1 Candidatus Angelobacter sp. | reverse complement strand
TACCTGCTTGTGGCATCGATTTCTATTTAGGCGAGGGAAGCAAAGTCGAATGGGACAGGTCTTGGCTGAACATGCATAGACGGGGCTTTTCCGTTGCCTGGCTTTTTTGCCGGCGCGCGCTGGTGGTGGCCGGCGTGGTCTGCCTGGTAGCCCTGTCCGCGACGCCACCAGCCGCGAGCGGGAGTCTGCAACCCATCGGAACACGGGATCTCCCCACTCAACAAGGCGAGTCGAAGCCATCTGCCGTAGGCGCTCCCGTGCAACTCGACGGCCGGAACGTCCTGGAGGTTCGCTGGGGCTACAAGACCTTTACGCCTGCTGCCCGGGCCGCGCATATCTCGCAGCTCCTCAAACGACTGGGCGACGATCCTTCTGCTCCCGCGCTCTCCGTTCAACCGGAAGCCGGCACTGTGGACGTGATGTCGGGCGAAACCCTGGTGGCTGCAGTCTTCGACGGCGACGCCAAGGCGGCGGGCGTGGCCAAAGAAGCACTTGCTCAGCAATGGGCTACGGCCATGCAGCGGGCCGTGGATGCCTATCGGGCCGAACACAGCCTGCGCCTCAAGCTGGAACGGCTGGCTCTTGTGCTTCTCATCATTGTGATTTGCGTGGCAGGGCTGGCTGTCTTCCGGGCATTGGCACGGCAGTTGGCGAAGCGCGCGCATGCCATGCTGGATGATCGCGCAGCCAGGACCGACAAGCGGTTCGCGCTCTTCCTCTCTCACGAAAGAACCCATCACCTGGTTCAGGGCACTCTGAATTTCACGCGTTTCGTCCTATCGCTGATCGTCGTTTGGGGCAGCCTGCGATTACTGTTGTCGATCTTTCCCAGCACGCGTCCCTTCTCAGAGAAAATGCGGGAAAGCGTTCTGCATCCGGTCCAAGACTTTGCCAAAGCCTTCCTGGCCAGCCTGCCTTCCCTGGTCTTCGTCGTGCTGGTCTTGATCGTCACCTGGTACGCGACCAGACTCATTCACTTCTTCTTTACCAGGATTCGCGAGGGCGAGATCAGTCTGGAAGGCTTTCGTCCGGTTTGGGCGCCGACGACCGACCGGCTGGTCAATATCGCGCTGATCATTCTCGCCGTGCTGGTGGCCTACCCTTACATTCCAGGAGCGGAGTCGCCGGCGTTTAAAGGAGTTTCGCTCTTTCTGGGAGTGTTAGTGTCTTTGGGTTCCACCGGCTTGGTGGCCAATGCAGTCAACGGGATGTCACTGACCTACCTGGACGCCTTTGAAGTCGGCGATCTGGTGAAGATCGGCGACGTCGTCGGCTGGATCACAAAGATGGGAATGCTGACCACCCGCGTGCGCACTCGCAAGAACGAAATCATCACGATTCCCAACTCGGTGGTGATGAATAAGGAAATCATTAACTACAACAAGCCCGGCGACGAAGGCGTGATCGTCAGCTCCAAAGTCGGGATTGGATACGACGCGCCCTGGCGCCAGGTGGAAGGAATGCTCTTGCTGGCAGCGCGCCGGACACGGGGAGTTCGCGCCAACCCGGCGCCCTTTGTGCTCGAGCTGTCGTTGAATACTTTCGATATCACGTACGAGGTCAATACATACTTGGAGCCGGGCCAGTTGGAATATGTGGTCACTGCCGAATTGAACCGCAACATCCTGGACGCGTTCAATGAATTCGGAGTCCAGATCATGACACCGGCTTATATCGCGGATCCGCAGCAGGACAAAGTTGTTCCGCGAGAGCAGTGGCATCGGCCGCCGGCTACTCCACTCGACGCCTCTGACGCCACGCCCGGCGATTCAAAAGCGGCAGACTAGCGCTTCATCGCGAAATCTCACCAACCAGAGCTCTTTGAGTGCCCGTTTTCGAACGTTCGCTTTCGAACAGTCCGAGCAGGCCCTGAGTAAGAAATCATTAAACTCCGAGCTGCGCTAACCCGCCATTGTTGCGTTCGTCTAAGTAGGGAATGCCGGAGTAAAGATGGAACCCTCGGGGTGTCTCCGGCGTATTAATCAGTGCACTACTGGACCGGGAAGCGAAATGCTTCACGGTTCTCGAATAAGGGGTCCAGGGATCGCTCCCGCCCACGGTTTGGCGGCCTCAGGCGAGCACGATCCCCGAAAGAAAAGTCGGCGTTTTTTGACGCTCGCTTTTTCAGCAGACCCCAAGTGCAGCATTCTAGGCCATCGGCGAAAAAATGCAAGCGGGATCGAGGGCCTCAACCAGGCCGCCTCCAGCCGTTCCCGACGCTTTCGGGAGGAATTAAGGAGCGATGTAATGAAATCCCCGCTATTTTCCAAATTGATGACATTCATGACGGCAGCCCTGCTGGCTACGGGCGCCTTCGCGGCCGGCGTTGCCCACAAAGGGACCCTTGAGGTTTCAAATCCGGTCATGGTGAACGGCAAACAGCTCCCGCCGGGAACCTACACGATCGTCTGGGATGGCGATGGTCCCGACACGAGTTTGCACGTCATGAAAGGAAAGACAGAGGTCGCGACTGCGCCCTGCAAAGTCGTAGCACTCGACCAGAAAGCTTCTGAAGATGCTACCGAGGTAAAGACCAGCTCCGCGGGCAGGGAGCTCAGCGCGGTGCGCTTCTCCGGGCAGAAGTATCAGTTGGATATCACCGGAGACAGCAGCCGGGCGCAGATGAAGGGCAACTCTGTGAAATAGCCAGGTACTGATGAGCCTGCAACCGGGAGCTATGAATTCGGCACGGCCCTGGCAGGCTGCGGAAGAAATCCTGGAAGTTGGGATGTGCAGGAGCCAGTTGTACGCGCATTTCGGCTTTCATTAATGACGCAAATCGTCGCGCAGTTTGCGTCTTCCGCAGCCTGCTTGGGCTGTGCCGGTACACTCCGTGCTCGGCTCAGCGGCAATCGCGCGGAGAAATAACTTCCTTCAGCGTTCTCAAGACTCGAGACGCTTGTCTAAAGCCTTGCCCGCGTGGCTGGGGTTGCAGCCCGAGGTCGTGGAAATCTTTCCTTACACACCTCTTACACAAATTAACAAATTCGCCGAGTGGCTCTGTCCCCGAGCGTGTTCACTTTCAGCAAGGGAAGTCAGAGGGCGTTAACGCCTCGTATGAAGAGAAGGGACTACGGGAGGATTCGTGAAATACATGCGAGCGATGCTGTTGGGTACCGCGTTGTTGGGAGGGAGCTCAGCGTGGGCGGCGGCACAAACCTTGGTTCCGGTTCAGTATCAGGACCGCGATGACCGGCAGGCATTCCAGGATGGTTACCGGCAAGGGCAATGGGACGCGCGCCACGGGCGGCGTGCTGATTGGGACAACAACCGCTGGCGTGAATACGACGACCGCCGCGCCTACCGCGAGGGCTACGAACGCGGCTACCACGAGGTTCGCGGCGAAGGATTCCGCGGAGAAAGCTTTTACGGGGGCGCCCCCGTCTATGCCGCCGAGTCGCCGCGCAAGTTCGGCTACCAGGATGGGTACAGCGATGGACTGATTGACCGGCGCACCGGCCACA
The DNA here is from genome assembly GCA_036521855.1 of Candidatus Angelobacter sp. Classification (GTDB taxonomy): domain Bacteria; phylum Acidobacteriota; class Terriglobia; order Terriglobales; family Acidobacteriaceae; genus Angelobacter. Next base: position 29,158 of record DATDGY010000182.1, on the reverse strand, counting down.
GCTTCCGTCCCACGCACGACAACAACTATCACCACGCCGATCGTGGCTATTACTCCCGTTTTGGCAGCAAGGACTACTACAAGCAGGTGTATCGGGAAGGTTACGCCCAAGGTTATCAGCAGGGATACGAAAACGGCTGGCGCCGCTAACGCCCAGCCTGGCCCCGGAAGCGCGCACCCCGGCGTGCTTCCGGGATTGTTTTCTGGTCTCCAGCTTTTCATGCATTAGATTTTCACCTCGCAGAAGTTTTTCCGTACGATTCCTGATCTAAGAAAAAAGTCGCTTGACATTCCGAACCGCCAAGCCCATACTCGACTCCCATAAACAGATTATGGGTCAACGTGAATCCAAATCGGGTGACCTCTTGCAGGGAACCCTGGACATGCTCATCTTAAAGACGCTGACCCGCGGCGCCATGCACGGCTACGCCATCACGGAATTTATCCAGGAAACCACCGACGATGTGCTCAAGGTTGAAGAAGGCGCCCTTTATCCTGCGCTGCACCGGTTGGAGTTGCGCGGACTGCTGGCGGCGGAGTGGGGCGTATCCGACAACAACCGGCGCGCCAAGTATTACCGCCTGACCGCGGCGGGCAGGAAGCAACTGGCGGCCGAGACCGAACACTGGGGAAGAATGGCCGGCGCGATTGGCCGTATTTTGGAAACTGCTTGAGCGGAGGAGCGTGATGGAATGGCTCACGCAATCGTGGCTGCGTTTGAGGGCGCTGTTTGCCAAGCGCCGCCTGGATCGTGATCTGGAAGATGAGTTCTCCTTCCACTTAGCCATGAAGGAGGAGAAGTACCGGTCCGCAGGCGCGGATCTCGGCGAAGCACGCAGCAGCAGCCACCGCCATTTCGGCAACGTCACTCTGCTCATGGAAGCCTGTCGCGACCTCTGGAGCTTCCGCTTCCTGGAGATTCTCGGGCAGGACCTGCGTTACGCGCTACGCGTCTTTCGCAAGAGCCCCAGTCTCACAGCGGTCGTGGTACTGTCGCTCGCGTTAGGGATCGGGGCCAACACCGCGATCTTCAGCGTGATCAACGCCCTCATGCTGCGAAGTCTGCCTGTCCGCAATCCGGAAGAGCTGGTCCAGGTGCAAGCTCAGATGGTGCACGGCGCTGAAGTGAGGACTCTGGACGGCTGGTCGTTGCAGGTCTTTTCTCAATTTCGCAAGCAGAACCACGTCTTCACTGACTTGGTGGGGGACCCGGAGTTTTCCCTGCGCAACGTGACAGATTTTGAAAACTCCACCGTAGAACTCGTCTCCGGCAACTACTTTTCGGTTTTGGGCGCCAGCGCCAGGTTGGGGCGAATTTTCAACGAGGACGACGACGGAGCTGTTGCCTTGATCAGCTACGAGCTGTGGGAGCGGGAATTCGGCCGCGATCCCGGCGTTCTGGGAAGGAGCATCCGCGTAGACCACACATCATTGACAATCATTGGCGTAGCGCCTCGCGGGTTCCGGGGGGTAGCGCCGGCGCGGCTGATTGACGTCTGGGCGCCGCTCAATACGACTCTTCTAATGCAGTTGGCGCCAATTCTTTCGAACCCCAACAACTACTCCGTGAGTGTGATCGGCCGGCGCAGGCCCGGAGTGTCGCTGGCGCAGGTGCAGGCTGACTTGCAGGTGATTTTCCAGCAGACCCAGAAGGACAAAGACTTTTTCGGATGGCCGGAAGAAGAGCGCAAGGAATATCTGGCTTCTCGAATCCTGGTGCAGCCGGCGAGGACAGGCGTGGATCTGACACGCGGCTTTTTTTCGCGGCCGCTTTTTCTCCTGATGGGCACTGTGGCTCTGGTCCTGCTGATCGCCTGCGCCAACGTGGCCAATTTGCTCGTGGCGCAGGCCAGCGTACGGCAGCGCGAGATTAACACCCGCGTGGCTCTTGGTGCCGGACGAACCCGCATTGTCCGGCAGCTTCTCACGGAGAGAGTGTTGCTGGCCCTCGCAGGAGGCTGTTTGGGAATCCTCGCTGCCTGGTGGGGTGCGCCACTGGTGGTGAACTTGATGTCCCGCAAGCAGATTCCGATTGCAATCGATGCCCGGCCTGACCTGCATGTGCTGGCATTCACGCTGGCGGTCGGCCTGATCACAGGGATCCTCTGCGGTCTGGCTCCGGGAATCGGAGCGGCGCGCACGCAACCGGGCCCCGGCCTGAAGCACAGCTATCACGCCGTCGCGACGAGTTGGGTGGGAAAGCGCCTGGGAAAGACCCTAGTGATTGCGCAGGTGGCGCTCTCCCTTCTGTTGCTGGTTGGCGCCGGACTGCTGCTGCGCACGCTCAAGAACCTTCAGGGCCAGGAGCCAGGGTTCAACCGGCAGAACGTATTGCTGTTTATGACAAACGCCGCCAGTGAAGGGTATAAGGACCAGAAGCTGCTCGAATTCTACGAAGGCTTAACGCTCAAGATGAAGACGCTTCCCGGTGTGCGAGCGGCCAGTTACTCGGTAGTTACACCGGCAGGCGGAGATAAGTGGGGTGAAGAAATCAGCGTAGAAGGTTATGTTCCCCATGCCGGAGAGAACATGGAGATCTACGCCAACTCCGTTGACCGCGACTACTTCGCCACGCTGGGGACACCCATTCTTCTTGGACGAACCTTCGGCCCGCAGTATACTCCGTCGGCTCCTCTTGCCACGATCATCAGTCAAAGCGCGGCGCGAAGGTACTTTGCCGGCCGGGATCCTATTGGGCATCAGGTTCAGTTTCAGGGCGACAAGCGCAATTTCGAGATCGTGGGTGTAGCCGCCGATGCCAAGTACCGAAACATGCGGGAAGACTTTCGTCCCGTGATGTACGTGTACGCTCCCCAGGACCGATGGATTGGGACTACGGAGGTCACGTTTGAGGTCCGCACCGCAGCCCGTCCCGATTCCCTGCCCTCAACGATTCAGGCAATGTTGCGGAAGATCAATCCCCGTTTGAAAGCGGTGTTGGTGCGAACCTTGAGCGAGCAGGTGGATGAATCTTTATTTCAAGAAAGCATGGTCGCCTGGTTGTCCGGGGTGTTTGGGGCTGTGGCGCTCGCGCTCGCCTGCATCGGGCTGTACGGTGTGATGGCCTACGCCGTGGCCCGGCGCACCAACGAAATCGGCGTGCGCATGGCGCTGGGGGCGCAGCGTTCCAACGTGGTGTGGCTCGTCCTGCGAAACGCTTTGGTAATGGTGGCGCTTGGACTTTTGGCGGGTCTTGCGGCTTCGCTGGTTGCCACGCGGCTGGTTGCCGCTCAACTCTATGGCCTCAGGGCCACGGACCCAGTCACGATTCTGGGCGCGGTCTTGCTGCTGACGGCGGTAGCAGCCGTTGCAGGATATCTACCAGCCCGACGGGCGGCGGCAGTGGATCCCTTGATTGCTCTTCGCTATGAATAAGCAAAGATGAACCCCCAGGCCCGAAGGGCGACTGGCAGACCCCTAAGCGATTTATGGAACTAATCCCGATGTGGGAGCGTACTCATCCTCATGCAATGGATCACCACAGTTTACTTACGCCTGAAGGCGCTCTTGAGCCGCCGCCGCTTTGACAGCGACCTGGAAGATGAAATGGCCTTCCACTTGGGCATGCGTGAACACGCCCACCGCACAGGCGCTGGCGACCAGGATATTCGCTTTGCAGCACGGAAGCAGTTCGGCAACGTTGCCAGAATCACGGAGGCCTGCCGGGAAATGCGTACCTTTGCTTCGTTGGAAACATTCTGGCAAGACGTTCGCTACGGCGCACGCGGTCTGCGCAAGAATCCGGGACTGACATTGGTGGTAGTCGTGACCCTGGCGGTGGGCGTCGGCGCCAGCAGCTGGGTGTTCGCCATGCTCAAGCAATGGGTGATCGACGCTGTGGCTTTTCCTCATCCGGAGCAGATCGTTGTCTTGTGGGAGTTGGACACCAAGAAAGGTTGGACCGGGCCGGCGTCAGCGCCGGACTATCTCGACTGGAAAGAAAACAACCGGGTCTTGGAAAGCTTATCGGCATGGACCTCCAGTGAGTTCAACCTGAACCACGCGGACGCGCCCCAGCGGGTTCAAGGCAGCCGAGTGAGCGCGAATCTATTTCACACTTTGGACGTGCGGCCGGAAGTCGGCCGGGATTTCTTGGAGAGTGACGCTCAACCCGGCGCCGGAAAAGTTGTCATTGTCAGCCATGGCTTGTGGCGAGACCGCCTGCATGCGGATCCGGATCTCACGACCAAGACCTTAACCCTGGAAGGCGAGCCTTACTCCGTGGTCGGCGTGATGCCGGATGATTTCCATTTCACGCTCATGGGACGCGCCAACCTCTGGGTTCCGCTGGTGTTCACGGACAAAGAACGAGCCGACCGCGGAACCGGCTGGTTGCAGGTAATCGGCCGGCTGAAGCCGGGTGTGACGCAAGGCGGCGCCGGCGAAGCCCTGAACGTGATCGCTCGCGGCCTGGAGAAAGCCTACCCGGAAACCAACACCGACTCTGGGGTTTTGATCAGGAGCCTCACCAAGGAAATCGGGCAACACGTAGGTGACCAGGGGATTGTCACCGGCTTTGTGGTGGGAGTCTGTATCTTGCTCATTGCCTGCTCCAACATCGCCGGCATTTATCTGGCCCGCACGCTTGCCCGCCGCAAAGAAATGACAATGAGATTGGCCCTGGGCGCCCGCAGAAGCCGCTTGGCCCGGCAACTGCTATCGGAGAATATTTTGTTGCTTCCGGCCGCCATCGGACTGGGGCTGGTGATAGCCAAGGCGGGCGCGAACTGGGTAACGGCCGCCATTCCCTATGAGAATCGCGGCTACCTGCCCAACTATGGCCGGATCTTCGTGGATTCATCCACCCTCGTTTATACGCTGATGATCGCGGCCGTGAGCCTGCTGCTTTTCTCGCTGGCACCGATCGTGGAAGGATATAAGCTCAACCTGACGGGAGTGCTGAAGGAACAGGCCGGCGGTGCAGGCTTCACGGGCCAGAAGCTTCGTAAGACTCTGGTGATTGCGGAGATCGTATTGGCGCTCACCGCGCTTGTGCCCGCGGGACTAGAGACAAGGTCTCTGATGAATCTTCTCAACGAAGACCCGGGCTTTCGCCCAGACCATGTCTTAACCGCGCGATTGAGCCTTCCGGCTGCGAAGTACCAAGACAAAGTCCAGTGGAAGACGTTCTATGATCGGCTGCTGGACCGGCTGCGGGCGCTGCCGCAGGTCCAGGCCGCGTCGGCAAGCCAGTACATTCCTTTCGGCCACCATAACGCGACGCTGGAGCTCTGGATCGAAGGAAGGCCTGAGCCGGCGCCGGGCCAGGTTCCGGCAACAGAGATTACCAGCGCGTATCCGGGATATTTGCCCGCTCTCGGAATGTCTTTGTTGCGAGGACGATTCCTGAGCGAGCAAGACACTCCTGCTTCGCTCCCGGTGATTGTGATCAACCGCACTATGGAGCGGCGCTACTTTGGCCACGACGATGCGCTGGGGCACAGAATTCGTCTGGGCCGCAGTGATCCGACCTGGTATACGGTAGTCGGCGTTGTGAAAGACGTTAAACTGTTCGACTTGGGTGACCGGCCTGAAAATGAGAGTTACATCGTTTTTGCCCAATCGCCCGAACGCAGCATGTCGCTGGTACTGCGGACCAGCGCAGACCCGTTGTCTCTGTCCGCCGCCTTGCGCAACGCGCTGTCCTCTGTGGACAAGGAACTGCCCATCTCCGACGCCGAGACCATGGAGCAGCGGATCAGCAATGAGGAAGCTCCTTTCCGCATCTTCGCGCAGTTCTCCGCCTATTTTGCGTTGCTGGCGGTGTTCCTGGCCGGTATGGGCATCTATGGCGTCATGGCCTACCTGGTGGCCAGCCGCACGCGAGAGATCGGAATTCGAATGGCCTGCGGGGCTGAGCCGCGCAATATTCTCTGGCTGGTATTGGCGGGTAGCTTGAAGCTGGTGACCACGGGAGTTTTACTCGGACTGACGGGGGCGTGGGCGGTGGCGCGGCTTCTGTCCGGCCTGTTGCATGGGGTGTCCGCGAGCGACCCTGGCGCCTACGCTCTTTCCGTCGCTGTGATGGTCGTCGCGATTCTCCTCGCCAGCTTCATTCCCGTCCGCCGCGCCACGAAAGTGGATCCGATGTTGGTTCTGCGCTATGAGTAACCCTTCACCACACCTCGCAGCGTTCCGTCTTTGTGCGCACCATCACTGAATCCGGCTTGCAACTGAACGCCTGCGCGAACGGCGGCATGTTGGAGAGAGGTCCGATCACGCGGTATTTGGCGATCGGGTGGGGATCTCCCTGGACCATCTTGCGTTGCGTCTCCGGGCGAATCTCGTCGCCGCGCCACTGGCCCCAGGCGATAAAGAACTGCTGGTCCGGTGTGAAACCGTCCACAGTCGGCGCGGGATGCTGCTGCTGCGCCTTCTTGAATGCCAGATAAGCGATCTTGGCTCCCGCGAGGTCGCCAATGCTCTCGCCCAGCACCAGCTTGCCGTTGTGATGAATGTTGGGTTCGATGAAGTAGCTATCGAACTGGCGTACGACGCATGAAGTCCTTTCCTGGAAGCGCTTCTGGTCGTCGGGCGTCCACCAGTTGCTGAGGCGGCCCTGGGCGTCGAACTGTGCGCCTTGGTCATCGAAGCCGTGGCTGATCTCGTGTCCGATCACCACGCCGATACTGCCGTAGTTCACCGCGTCCACGGCGTTCACGTCGAATGCCGGGGGCTGCAGAATTCCAGCAGGGAAAACGATCTCGTTCAGCAAGGGGTTGTAGTAGGCGTTGGAAGTCGGAGGCGTCATGCCCCAGCGGCCGCGGTCCGTGGGTTTGCCCACCAGGGCCCAGTTGTCATCCACGATATTCCAGCGCACCGCGGCGACTTGATTGTTCCAGTAGGAATCGCGGCTTAGCCTGATGCTGCTGTAGTCCTTCCACTTGTCGGGATAGCCGATCTTGGGATTGAACGTAGCAAGTTTTTCGAGGGCCTTCTTCTTGGTGTCCGGTCCCATCCACTCCAGGCTCCCGATGGTGTCATGCATGGCGGCCAGGATGTTTGCAACCATCTCCTGAGCTCGCGCTTTGGCCTCCGGCGGGAAGTATTTTTGCACGTACTTCTGGCCCAAGGCCTCTCCCAAAAGCTGGTCCGTGGCTTCCGCGCAACGCTTCCAGCGCGGCTTGATCTCGGTCGCGCCGCTCAAATACTTTCCATTGAACGCGAAATTCTCATTCACAAACGCCTCTGACAAGGTATCGGCCATACCGTTCAGCAGCTGCCACCTCAAATACGTCTTCCAATCGGCAAGCGGCGTTTCCCGTAACTGGCGGTCGACTTCCCGCACGAACTTGGGTTCGGACACGTTGAGATCCACGCGTGGGATTTTGGCGGCCGCGAAGTAGCCGTCCCAGTCCACCGCCGGCGCCAGAGTTTTCAACGCAGCGTAGGTTGTGTTGTGGTCCGTGGCCTGAGGATCGCGCAACGCCACATTATCCAGCGAGTTTTCGGCCAGCTTCTTTTCCATTTGGAAAACGGCGCCGGCTGCGGCTTTGGCCTGGGCCTCATCGTAGCCCGCCAGCATGAACATTTTGGCTACGTGTACCTGGTACTTCTCACGGGCTTCCTGGAAGCGAGGTTCGGGCTTCAGGTAATAGTCGCGATCGGGAAGGCCCAGACCGCTGGCAAAGACGTTGGCGACGGTCTGCGTCGGGTTGTGGTTGTCCGGTTGGGAAACCATCCCGAAAGGAACGAAGATCCCGAGCTCGTGCAGACGGCGAACGAGGCGCTGTAAATCGGCCGGGCTCTTCATGGCGTCAATGTCTTTGAGCATGGGTTCGGCGGGCGCCAGTCCGAGCTTGTTGATCCGCGCCTCGTCCATGCACGAGCCGTAGAAGTCGCCGATCAGTTGTTCCACGCTGCCCTTGGGCCAGTCATTGCCGCGGGACACGTCGTCCAGGATGCCCTTGAGTTGGTCCTTGGCCTCTTCGCCAGCCTGCCAGCGCCGGCTCCAGCGATCCATGTAGGCCGGAATCGGATTCTGCGCGTGCCACGTGCCGTTCGCATACTGTGCAAAATCGGTGCAAGGATCGGCCTTGCGGTCCAGATCCGCCATCTGGATGCCGTGTTGAGAGACGCCTTGCGCGAAAATGCCCGGACTGCAGCCCAGTAGGGTCAGGAGAAGTTTGAGAAGACGCATGTTACCTCGAAGGGTTGAGAACCATTATCTTACCGTGAAATCTGGATCGACCGCCCTGAGAGCCGCGCGACCTGTTAGAGTTCGCCGGCTCTTTTTTCGATCGAGACCGAACCTTTTTCTGTGCGCAGAACCAAGTGGGCGCCGCCCCCATTGATGGTGCCGCGGACGTCGCGACCCAGGCTGCCGCCGGCCTGCGTTACCAGAGTAAAGTCTGTGTGAAAGCCCGACCTGCGCCCGCCCGCGAAATCCACGTTCAGGCCGATATCCTTGGGCACGCGCAGCACGATGCTGCCTTTGTTGGTTTCGAGGTTGGCCGTACCCTCCAGGCTCTTGGCATCAATCTCGGTATCGGCCCTGTAGGATTTGATATCGATCCCGCCGCGCACGGCCACGTTCTTGAGCCGGATTTCATCCTTATATGTATCAATGTGGATGGCCCCGGTCGTCGACTCAATCGTGACGGGCGCTTTGTAGCTCTTGATGCGAATGTCGCCTTGCACAGAAGAGAGCCGGATGTCCGGCTTGTAACCGTTTACGTCGAGATTGGTTCTCAAGGGAACCTGGATTTCAAGTTCCACCTGGGCCATATAACGCTCTTGCCAGCAGAACCAGCAACTGAACGTCTGATTGGGATATTCGACGGTTACTTCCACTGCGCCGCTGTCATTTCGAAAGTTGACCTTGGTGTTTTCCATCCACGATTTGCGATCAGCTTCGCTGCCGCCCTCGAACCGTTTCAGCACATTGACTACGACTTGGTTGGTGTTGGAGCCGGTTACGTGAATCGTGCCTTTATAGTTGTCCACTTTGAGCGTGCTGCCGGCCTTTACCGTGAAAGTATGTTGGAATCTTTCCTCCGGCTGCTGGGCCTGCGCGAACACCGTCAGAGCGATAGACGCCAGGGCCGCTGCACCGAAACCCACTTTGACTCGATTGTTCATTGGCTGCTTCCTCCGGAACTCGTAAGCGAATCAGTCAGAGCCTATTACGCAGGAACACCATCTCTGGTTGCATAGACGGGGGATTCGGCCGGTTGTCAACCGGGCGATGAGGGAATGTTTTGTCGGAAAAGCGTATAGGTCCGTGTTTTTACAAGGTCTTGAGCAGCTGTAGCCAGCGGTCCCAGCCCTCGTCATGGGCCTTCTTGTTGGCGGCGGCCATGTCGCGAACCTTCTTGGTGTCTGGATCATCCCCGGTCTTTTTGCTGTTGGCATCGTTTGCCGGGTCCTCTCCTGCGCGCATGAACCCGTGCCCAGCGCCATCATAGGTCACCGGATCGTATTTCTTGCCGGCGGTCTTCATCGCTTCCGTGCTGGCCGGGATGGTGGCATCCACCCGAGCATCGGCACCGGCATAGAAGCCATAGACCGGCGCGGTAATGCTGGTCACGTCCTGGGGGCCGGTACCGTAAAAGACAAAGGCCGCGCTCAGGTCCTTGCGATTTGCGGCGAAGCGGAAGGACTGCGTTCCACCCCAGCAAAAACCAGACACCGCGATTTTGCCGTTGCTGGCCGGAATCTTCTTGGCATAGTCGGCTACAGCATTGAGGTCGGCGGTAACCACGTCTGGATCGAGGCCGGAAACTGCCTTCACGGTGTCCTGCGTGCTGGCAAAGGCGCCGCTTCCGCCGCCATTGGGGCCAAAACCGGAGAGCAAGTCCGGAGCGATGGCGATGTAACCGTGGGCGGCAAGCTGGTCGGCCACGGAGCGCGCCCAGTCGCTCAACCCGAAAATCTCATGGATTACTAGGACGACGGGGGCTTTCCCTTTGACTTCCGGATAAACAACGAACGCATGCACCACGCGATTGTCATGCTTTACGTCAACCCATTCCTGGTGCCGCGGAGACTTCTCCAGGGTCTGCTTGGCCCAATCCTGGGCCGAAGCCAGTGGCAGGATGAACAACAAGGCGGTAGCGATGGCGATGGTTTTTTTCATGGCCAAGAAAGTGTACTACCGTGAGCCTTAGCGGACAATCTCGTCGGACACATAGGCCGTAGACAATCTACAGCCATGGGTGTAGGGTATCTACATGCCCAAGCGCGAACGCTATCAAAACCGCATTGAACTGCTGCAAGGGACGCTGGATCTGCTCATCCTGCAAACGCTTTTGTGGGGTCCCCAGCATGGCTACGGCATCAGCCAGGTGATCCGCTCCAACTCCGGAGAGGCACTACAGGTGGATACGGGATCCCTGTACCCGGCCCTGCACCGGCTGCAACGGCAGAAGTGGATCACGTCAGAGTGGAAACTTTCCGAAAACAAACAGCGTACCAAGGTCTATCGCCTGACGGCGGCCGGCAGAAAACAGTTGGGCTCGGAGCGCTCGCGCTGGAAGCAGCTTCTGCAAGCCATGTCCGGTATTTTGGACCGTCCGGGACGGGAGAGTGAGGCATGAGTTTCAGATTCTGGAAGCGCGACCGGAAAGACGCAGAGTTGGACGAGGAACTCCAAGCCCATCTGCGCATGGCAACTCAAGACCGCACGGAACGTGGTGAGACGCGCGAGCAGGCAGAGGGTTCGGCGCGGCGAGAAATGGGCAACCAGGGACTCATCAAGGAGGCGACGCGGAACATGTGGGGATGGACATGGCTGGAGCGGCTGCTACAGGATATGCGCTTTGGCGCGCGGATCCTGCGCAAGAATCCTGGGACTACTTTTGTCTCCGTGCTCACCCTGGCGCTGGGGATCAGCGCCAGCACGGCCATCTTCAGCGTGGTTTATGGAGTGTTGTTGCGTCCGCTGCCGTACTACAAACCTGAGCAAATTGTGCAAGTGTGGGAAGGGGATGGCCGGGGTGCACAGATGCCGCTTGCCGATCCCAATTTTGAAGACATCCGTACACAGAATCACAGTTTGCAGGGCCTAGCCGAGTTTTCTGTGGGAATCGAGTCAGTGACAGGAGGCTCCGAGCCACGAAGGCTTGCCGTGGCTGGGGTTTCGCGCGACTTCTTCCCGGTCATGGGTGTGAGCCCGGTTGTCGGGCGCGGATTCTTGCCGGACGAACGGCACCCAGGCGCAGCTTCTACCGCTCTGGTGAGCTATTCCTATTGGCAACAGCAACTGGGTGGCTTGACCGACCTTTCCCTGCTGCACCTCGTGATTGAAAGCAAAGCAACATCTGTGATCGGTGTGCTTCCTCCAGGGTTCCGCTTCCCGAACCACGCCGATGTGTGGCTGGCCCGGGAGGTAGATGTTCCGGATACCAGCCGTAGTGCCCATAACTGGCAGGGGATCGGCAGGCTTCGCGATGGGGTTTCGCCGCAGCAAGCCCAAGCTGACTTGTCTGCCATTGGCCGTCAGCTCAAGCAACGTTTCGGCCAGGAAATTGACATGCAGGATGCTGCGGTCATTCCTCTGCGCGCAGCCTTGACCGGCGATGTGCGGCCGGCGCTGCTTATCCTTTTGGGCGCGGTCGGTTTCCTGCTTCTGGTGGGGTGCGCCAACGTGATGAACCTTTTACTGGCGCAAGCTTCGGCGCGCGAGGGTGAACTGGCAGTGCGCTCGGCTCTGGGCGCATCGCGCGGGCGGCTGGTGTGGCAGTTTCTGGCCGAGACCCTGTTGCTGTCCCTCGTGGGCGGGTCGCTGGGCGTGATCGCGGCCTACTACGGGGTACAGGCGCTGGTGAGGATCGCTCCACCCAATACGCCACGTTTAGAAGGCGTCGCGGTCAATCTTCCCGTGCTCCTTTTCGCGCTGGGATTGTCCATGTTAGTGTCGGTCGCTCTAGGCGTCTTTACCGCCCTGCGCGCGACCTCTGGCGACGTACAGGGGATGCTGGCCGAAGGTGGCCGAGGCCAGAGCAACGCGCGCGGCAGCCAGCGTTTGGGAAGGATGATCATCGCCGGGCAACTGGCCATGACCTTGGTTCTTCTGGTGGGCGCAGGGCTATTAGGCCGCAGCCTGCTGCGTGTCCTCTCCGTCGATCCGGGTTTCCGCACCGAACAAGTCCTGACCATCGACATGGCATTGCCGTTTGCGGGCGCGGACGCTGACAAGATCCACCGCGTCCAATTCATGAACGCTCTTTTTGATCGCCTGCGCCTATTGCCGGGTGTAAATGAAGTGGGCGGGACCAACACGCTACCGCTGGCGACGGACAGCTACTCGGACGGAGGATTTACGGAGATCAATCGGCAGCAACTCTCACAAAAAGAGCAGAGTCTGATCGAGCGGCCTATCGATCCTTCCCAAGAATCCGACCAAGCCTTGCTCCGGGAGCTCATTGCTTTTTGGGACCGGTATTCCCACGATCCCACACACACCGGTTACGCCGACTACTCGGTGGTAAGCGAGGGATATTTCCGCACCCTGGGCATCCCTGTGCTTCGCGGACGGCTTTTTGACGGACGCGATGTAGCGGATGCACCACACGTTGCGCTCATCAGCGAGTCCCTGGCTCGTCGACAATGGGCGGGTCAGGACCCGCTCGGGCACACCATTGAATTCGGCAATATGGACGGGGATCCTCGTTTGCTCACCATTGTCGGAGTGGTGGGCGATGTCCGCGGGAGAAGCGTGGAGGCTGCGGCCCGGCCTACGATCTATGTCAATTACCGCCAGCGGCCGCAAACGGTCCGCTCCCTTACAGTGGTGATGCGTGCGTCCGCCGACCCGGCCACGACGTTGGCGGCCGCTCTGAAGACCGTACATATGCTTGATCCCACCATTCCTCCGCGCCTGAATACCTTCTCTGAGGTCTTCTCAGCGTCGCTGCATGCCCGGCGCTTCAATCTGATTCTGGTATTTATCTTCGCCGGGTCGGCCTTGCTGCTGGCCGTGGCCGGGATCTACGGCGTGCTGGCCTATGCGGTGGCGCGCCGCACGCGCGAGATCGGCGTGCGTATCGCTCTCGGAGCCAGCACAGGGAACGTCCTTGGGCTGGTTCTTGGCCAGGCCATGGCCACCGCACTGATCGGAGTTGCCGCGGGAATTCTTGGGTCCTTCATCTTGACCCGCCTCATGCGGTCGCTTTTGTTTGAAATCAGCCCGAGCGATCCTTTGACCTTCGCCGGCGTCGCCCTGCTGTTGATGCTGGTGGCTGCGCTGGCGGCATACCTGCCTGCGCGACGCGCCACCCGCGTGGATCCCACTATCGCGCTCAGGTATGAATAAGGAGAGTCCGCCTGGCGGAGCTTGTCCGCGAGGTTGATAAATCGAAGATAGACCGCATCTTTGCTTTGTCCAGCCCGGAACAGGGCGCATAATGAGCATTATGCGTTCGTCGCTATCGACTGCCGAAACCCGCTCCCCGGAAGAAAAGCAGGAAGCGTTGAACCAAGTTCCACCGCTGGTTGACTACAACCTCTTTCTTTCCGACCGTACGCTTTCCCAGGGCCTGCAACGCGAAGGCGGCGAGTGGGCTTTCGAGCAACTTACGGACTTGGGCCGCTTACTTGGGACCGAAGAGGCCCAGCGTTGGGGATTTGATGCGAATGAGAACAAGCCGGTCTTGCATACGCACGACCGCTACGGCAATCGCCGCGACGAAGTGGTCTTCCATCCGGCGTGGCACAACTTGATGCGCACATCGGTGGAGCACCGCCTGCATAGCCTGCCCTGGGTTGAAAAGCAGTGCGGCGCGCACCCGGCCCGGGCTGCCCTGCTCATGCTGACGGCGCAGAACGAAGCTGGCCATACCTGTCCTATATCCATGACGTTCTCCGCGGTGGCGGCACTGCGCGCCGAGCCCGAACTGGCGCGCGAATGGGAACCCAGGATTCTTTCTCCCGTCTACGATCCGCGCTTTGCGCCGGCGCAGGAAAAGTCGGGCGTGTTGGTGGGAATGGCCATGACAGAGAAGCAAGGCGGTTCGGACGTCCGCGCCAACACCACCCAGGCCGAACGGATCGGCAGCTCAAGGGAATACTTGATCACCGGCCACAAATGGTTTTGTTCCGCGCCGATGTGCGACGCCTTTCTGGTGCTGGCGCAGGCGCCCAAAGGACTCTCCTGCTTTTTCCTGCCGCGTTGGACGCCGGCGGGAGAGAAGAACCGGTTCCACATCCAGCGTTTGAAAGACAAGCTGGGCAACCGGTCGAATGCCTCCAGTGAAGTTGAGTTCGCCGGCGCTTGGGCGCGGTTGGTTGGTGAAGAAGGCCGCGGCGTCAGCACCATTATTGAGATGGTCCACCACACCCGCCTGGATTGCGCCATCGCCGCCGCCGCCCTGATGCGCCAGGCGCTGGTCCAGGCCATCCATCACGCGCGCCATCGCCGGGCCTTCGGCAAGCTGCTGATTGAGCAGCCACTCATGCGCAACGTGCTGGCCGATCTGGCGCTCGAGTCCGAAGCGGCCACGCTGCTGATGCTTCGGCTGGCCGGCTCCTTCGATCGCCGCGAGAGCGATCCCCGGGAACGCGCTTTTTGCCGCGTTGCCACTGCCATCGTCAAGTACTGGCTGTGCAGGCGCGCGCCGGAACACGTGGGCGAGGCCTTGGAATGCCTGGGCGGGAACGGCTATGTTGAAGAATCCATTCTGCCCCGCCTCCACCGTGAAGCCCCGCTCTACTCCATCTGGGAAGGATCGGGCAACGTGATCTGCCTTGACATCCTGCGAGCGCTGGCGCGCGAGCCTGAAGCAGCCGAGGCCCTGATGCAAGAACTCAAGTCAGGTGTGGGGCAGGACTCGCGGCTCGACCGTTATGTGGCCGGAGTGGAATCCGATGTCGGCTCACATCTCAGGCATTCTTTGAAGAACGGCGGTCAAGGCGAAGGCCAGGGGCGAAGGTTGGCGGAACGGCTGGCATTAGCGCTGCAGGCGGTGTTGTTGGTGCGCCACAGCAGCCAGGCAAGCGCTGAAGCCTTTGTGAGTTCACGCCTGGCGGGAGACCACGGCTACGCCTTTGGGACCCTGTCGGACGGTGTGGACGTTGCCCAGGTTCTCGCCCAAACCGGATCCCAGGAATGAAAAGAGGCGCGATCCTCTTTTCGGCGTTCTTCATTGCCATTGCTTCTGCCGGATTGACCTTGATTTCTGGGTCCGTCCCCACCAAAAAAATCTTCGCGACCTAGGTTTTGGCCGCGAAGATTTCCCACCAAGGAAAGAAAAAGGATTGAAGAAAACCCAAAGGCCGAAGAACCGGATGCGGCGTTTGCGCCTTCGAACGTCCTTGAGTGGTAGTGCGTCAAAACGACGAACCGTTTCAAGGAAGAAGCGGCAGCCGATGCGGGGCAGGAGCAGGTAGGTACGTTTTAGGGCTATCCTACAGAGAAATCAGGGATTTATAATCACCGACCCTCCCCACCAGTCGGCAATCGTAAGAATGACAAAGATGATCCTTATTAACCTTACGACCAAGTCTCTTTCCTGCGTCCGACCTTCTGGCTTTTGCTAATTGCCAATTGCGATTTGCCAATTGCTGTTTGTTCAAATCGACTTCACCGGAATCATCGTTAAGTCCTCCACCAGCCCGACTTCCTTCTGCAGAAAGGGCTCCGCATATTTGACTCCCGCCAGCATGCCGTAATAGCGGGCCATAGAGGCTACGCGCTCCCGGATCTCGGTGTGCGCAGGGAAGTCGTTGTTGCCGGCCTGCTGGTCAGTGAACTGCGACTTGTAGGCATAAATCGATTCCAGGCGAGCCTCGAACTGGCTGGTGATGTCCACGACAAAGGTGGGCCGAATGTCGTAATAAAGCGTCGCGTAGACGATCTTGAACGGGCGATGAGCCGGCAAGGACAGCGCCGCATTCGCCGGATCTGCGGCAGAACGAGCTTCTTTGCGAGATTCCGCCTCCAATTGCAGCTTGCTCAAGCCGGCCAGGAAGCAAGCTTCATAGCCCAGGGTTGAACAGGTGTAGTGGTCGGGATGGCGTCCTTGCCAATAGGGAAGAATCACCACACGCGGCTTGTGTTCGCGCAGAACTCGGGCGATCTTCAGCCGGTTTTCCCAGGTGTTTTCCACGCGGCCGTCGGGTATGTCCAGGACACAGCGGAAAGCGACTTTGAGAATCCTTGCAGCTTCTGCAGCCTCGCGGGCGCGATCTTCGGCGGTGCCGCGCGTGCCCATCTCACCCCGGGTGAGGTCGAGAATGCCGGTGCGCCGGCCGATTTGGGCCAACTTGAGCAGCGTTCCGCCGCAGGTTTGTTCCACGTCATCGCGGTGAGCCGCAATCGCCAGAACATCCAGGGCGGGCGCGCTCACTCGAGTTCTCCGGACTCGAGCGATACCTTCTCACTCACAATCAGCCGGTGCGGCGCCATCTCCTTGATGTGCGGCAACACGCGGTTCACGTGCTCTTCCACATCGATGAACGTGAGCACCAGGGGCAGCTTGCCGCCGGCATCGACCAGGCTCGACGTCTTGACCCGGCCGCGGCCGGTGAAGCCCGCGACTGCGTGCAGCACCGTGGCCCCGGCTACTTCCTGCTCGCGGAGATACTTGAGCATCTCCAGATGCAGTGGCCGGCGATGCCATTCGTCCGACTCATTGAGATAGACCGAGACTTGAACGGCTTTGCGGGGCTCGGTCATTGTCGCGGGCGGGATGCGTCTCCTTCACGAAATTCTACACGGTCGCCAAGAACGTTCAAATTGTGCGCGCGATCACAGCGCCAGCCAGAACAGCGCCCAGGCACAGCAGGTTGTTGGCCAGAATGTTGGTCGCAAACAGCATCCAATGGCCCTGTTCGAAGTAGGCGATTGTTTCGTAAGCGTAGCTGGAAAACGTGGTATACGATCCGCAGAAGCCGATGGCGATCAGCCACCGCCACAACGGATTAGCCAAGACCCGTTCCGTAGTCCAAACCAGAAAGAAGCCCAGCAGCAGGCTCCCGGTTACATTAATGATAAGAGTACCGTAGGGAAACGCGCTGTCGCTCAACCGGGCGACAAGTTTGCTGAGGAGATAACGCAGGTTAGCGCCGGCGAGGGCGCCCAAAGATATCCAGGCATAGGCTTTCCATTCGATCAACGTTCGCATGCTGATGGCTCCAACGCTTGTATTGGGTAGGAGTCATCAGCCACGCAGGGCGGTTCAAAGGCGAACTCCATCGCCTGGATCGGCTTTCATGGTACGACACCCATTCTGCTCAACGCTAGCGCTTGGAAAAAAATGCACCACAATCGGTGCTGGGCGAAAAGCTTGCCAACATAACTTCGACTCGTTTAGTCTTTGTCAGGCTGTCTTGTGCCCTCCCCAATGAGTCTTCTGGACAAGCGAGTCACAAAGCTTTTGGAAGGCCTTTCATCCGCAGTTGCCAGGCTTGCGGACGAAGCCTCTCCCAAATCAGTGCACCGCCTGAGGACGACCATCCGCAGAATCGAGAGCCTGGTGGCTTTCGCAGGTCCCAATCTTGGTCGAAAACAGCAACGGGCGCTGGAGAGTCTGGCGGCGTTGCGCAAACGGGCTGGCAAAATCCGGGATCTTGACGTGCAGATGGGCCTGCTCGGGGCCATCGCCAATGGTTCAACTGCGGGCGACCGGCGAGTGCTGGCCGAGATGCTGAAGAGAAAAAGGACCAAGCAGGCCGAGCGTGTAAAATCGGCGATCGGGAAACTCCAGGACTCGAAGGTCCTTGCGCATATCGAGCGAATCGGGGAAAAAGCCGCTGTGGCCGCCCCGGAGACGGCGAGCCTTCCGGCGGAGGAAGCCCGCCAGCAACTCTCCCACCTGGCGGCCGAGTTCACTTCCCATGATCCAATCAAAGCTCGCTTTCTCCACGAGGTCCGCATCAGAATGAAGATGATCCGTTACCTCGCTGAGCTCGGCGATGAATCCGCAGATCAGCGGCGCTTCCTGCAAGCGCTGAAGTCGGCACAGGATGCCCTGGGCGCCTGGCATGATTGGGAGGAACTGGCCAAGACCGCCGAGAAACAGTTTGACGGGCGTATGAATTGTCCTTTGCTGATGGAAGTGCGCGCTCTATTTGCCGCCAAATATTCGGCTGCGACGGCTGCTGTAGCGCAGTTGTTTTCGCTCGATTCCCCGGCGCCGGCGCGAAAGCAGCCAGGGTCGGCGGAAGCGCCGGCAGCGCTCGCCCGGCCCGCCTGAATAACCCATGCCTGTTTTCGCCGCGGTTGACATCGGTTCCAACTCCGTCCGCCTCAGCATTGCCGAGTTGCGCCGCGGCCGGCTGATTCCCCTGCATGAGGACCGTGAAGTTACCCGCCTGGGCGAAGGCGTCTTCAGGGACGGCAACCTGGATCCCCAGGCGATGGCGCGCAGCTTGAAGGTTCTGCGCCGCTTCCATCGCGCGGTTCAGAGCCACGCTGTGGAACGCACGCGCGTGGTGGCAACCAGCGCCCTGCGCGACAGCAACAACGCCCGCATCTTTACCGAGTGGGTGAAATCGGCCACTGGCTGGAAGCTGGAGATCATCTCCGGATTCGAAGAAGGCCAGTTGATCCACCTGGGCCTGCTGGCTCATTTGCGAACGCGTCCGGCCAAGCTGCTGCTGATCGACCTGGGCGGCGGCAGTTGCGAGCTGACCTTTTCCACCCGAGGGCACATCAAGGAGATGGTCACCTTGCCTTTGGGGGCGGTGCGGCTGACGCAGGAGTTTATTCGCCGCGAGCCGCCGGGAAAAGTCGAGTTGACGCGGCTGCGCGAGTTCATTGCCGAAGAGATCGCGCGCATCCCGCGGCAACTCGTCCGGTCGAACGTCCGCGTGGCCATTGCGACCTCGGGTACGGCAGCTGCCTTGGCCGGCGCCGCGCAGTCGCTGAACTTGGGCCGGACCCAGGTGTCGCGGCAAGCGATGGCCAAACTGGCCAAGCGTCTGGCGAAAATGACGCAGCGCCAGCGGGCTGCCATCCGTGGTATCAACTCCAAACGGGCCGAGATCGTAATCGCCGGCGCTGCCGTCTACGCGCACCTGATGGAAACCTGCGGGCTGAGCGCTTTCCGTTATTCTCCCCTGGGATTGCGCGACGGCATCTTGGCACAGATGGCTGCGGAATACGACCAGGGCACGCGCTCCCATCGCCAATTGGAGTCGGACCGCCAGGACATTCTGCTGAATATCAGCCGGCGCTATGGCGCTGACATGGCTCACGCCCAGCACGTACGCCAGCTGGCCTGGTCCTTCTTCGACCAGACGCGGTCGCTGCACGCTCTTACCAAGGAGTTCCGCGAATGGATTGGCGCCGCGGCCATGCTCTACGAGGTCGGCACGTATGTGAACCCGGTGGGGCGGCATCGCCACGCATACTACATCGTCTCCCACTCCGAGCTTTTTGGCTTTACACCTTTACAGCGGCAGATCATCGCTACCATCGCTCGTTTTCAGGGCAACTCCAAGCCGCAATTGCGCGACCGGCTGATCAAGCTCCTACCCGCCCCAGTCCGCTCCAACGTGATCAAGGCGACAGCGATCCTGCGCGTGGCGCGCGCCCTGAACCAGGGCAGGCGCCAGGCCGTCCAGTCGATTCGCGCCGCGGCGAGGGACGGCCGTATCATCGTCAGCGTAAAAGGGCGGCGTCGCGCCGGCGTGGACCTCGAATTGTGGGCGGGCGAAAAAGAAGTGCCTTACTTCCGCGAGGTTTTTGGGCGCGAACTGAGTTTGCGGCTCTCCTGAAGCGTGCGCGCGATTTTGGGCGTCACCAGCCAATCCAATGTTCCTTTGCGGCCCATGATCTCGACTTTGGCCACGGCGCCCTTTTTGAAATCAATCTTGGTTGTGCCGGCTCCGGACGAGATTGTCCGGCTGAGGAACTCGCTCAAGCTGGGATTGTGTCCCACCAACATCACCGATTCGTACTTCCTCATCCGCAACAGCATGGCTTGAAACTGTGCCAGTTGCGCCTGGGGACGCAGAGCGTCGTCGATTTGCACGGCAGTTTCAAACGCCAGTTCGTTGGCCACAATGGCGGCCGTTTGCCGCGCGCGCTTGAGCGGACTGCTGATGATCTGCTCCACCTGAACGTCCAGGTTGGCCAGCATGCCTCCAACGTAGCGGGCCTGGACGATCCCGTCTTCGTCCAGAGGACGGCGCTCATCTTTGGCGGCATCGAGCATGCTCTTGCCGGCAGAGGCGTGGCGAAAAAAATAAATGACCATAAGCGTTTATCGACGAACCAACTGCCGGGCCTGGCCACGGGCGGCGCTCTTCACCGCCGGCACAAGCGGCTCGGGAATGCTGGCTGCGGTCGCGGCGCCTTCGGCTACGGCGATCAGAAAGTCCTGGGCTGAGAAGCGTTCTTCGCCGCGGCGACGCGGCGGCCGGAAGTAGCGGCCATTGCGGTCGAGGAAGCGGGCTTTCGTATTGTCGGCAAGATAAGCGGCGAGGATCTCATCTTTCACCCGCTGCTTCAGCGCCGGATCCAGAAGAGGACACATGATCTCGACTCGTTCATAGAGGTTGCGCGGCATCCAATCCGCGCTGGAGATATAGATCTCCTCATCGCCTCCGTTCTCAAAATAAAAGATGCGGCTATGCTCCAGGAACCTGCCCACAATGCTGCGCACCACGATGTTCTCGCTGATCCCGGCGACTCCCGGCCGCAAGGAACACATGCCCCGGACCGCGAGCTCGATCTTGACACCCTGTTGCGACGCGCGGTACAGGGCCTGAATGACATTTTTGTCCAGCAACGCGTTCATCTTAGCCACGATGCGCGCCGGGCGGCCGGCCCGGGCATGATCCATCTCGCGCTGGATGTACGCCAGCGCCGTAGGCGCCAGATCGATAGGCGAAATGGACAGCGGAGTGTAGCTGGGCGCCTCGGAATAGGCGGTTAGATAGTTGAACAGCGAATGCACCGCTGAAGTTATCTGCGGAGACGCTGTGAGAAGACTCACGTCGGTATAGAAGCGCGATGTAATCGGGTTGTAGTTCCCGGTGCCGATGTGGGCGTAGCGGCGGGTTACGCCGTCAGCGTCATGACGAACCAGAAGGCACAGCTTGCAGTGGGTCTTCAACCCGACCAGGCCGTGATACACCTGCACGCCCTCGTCCTCCAGCCTGCGCGCCCATTCGATGTTGGAGGCTTCGTCGAAACGCGCCTTCAACTCCAGGACGGCGATCACTTCCTTCTCCGCAGCCGCAGCCGAAATCAGGGCCCCCACGATGGGGGAATGCTCGCTGGTGCGGTAGATGGTCTGCTTGAGTGAAATCACCTCGGGATCGCTGGCGGCGCTCTCAATGAAATCCACCACCGATTCGAAAGAATCATAGGGATGGTGGAGAAGAACGTCGCGCTTGCGCAGCTCGTCAAATATGTTGCTGCTGGCCGCGGGCAGGCGCAGCTCACGCGCGACGAAGCTCTTGAACTTCAAGGCCGGCCGCTCGGTCAGCTCGTAAAAGTTGAACAGACGGGAAAGATTGACCGGACCATTGGTGTAAAAAACCTGCCAGTCTTCCAGTTCGAAGGTCTGTTGCAATCGCTGCGCGATCTCGGTGTGGACCCCGGCGTCGATCTCCAGGCGGACAGCATCGCCCTTGCGGCGTTTGTGGAGCTCCGTGCGCACTGACTCGAGCAGGTTTCGCGCTTCCTCTTCTTCCAGGTACAGATTGCTGTTGCGGGTGACGCGAAAAGAGGCGGCGGAGAGAATCTCATAGCCGTGATACATGCTGGCGGCGTGATACTGCAGCAAATCCGCCAGGAAGATAAAGCTGATGCCCGTTTTTGACGGCAGCCGCACCAGGCGGGGAAGCACGCGCGGCACGGTAATTACTCCCATGTAAGTGCCGCTGGCGCGCCGCTTCCGCCGCAACAAAAGCGCGATGCATAGCGCCTTGTTCAATACTCGGGGAAAAGGATGGGCCGGGTCCACCGTCACCGGCGTCAGGATGGGGTCCACTTCCTTTTCGCAGTAAGAGTCGATAAACGCCTCTTGCTCCGGGTCCAACTCCTTGAGGTCGAGGACGCGAATGTTCTCCCGCTCCAGCGCCGGCAGTAGTTTTCGATTCCAGCAATCGTACTGCTCCTCCACGAATTCGTGGGTCTCGCGGGAGATGAGGTCGCGTTCCTGCTGGGCGGTCAGCGCGTCCGGACCGGAATCGACGAAACCTTCCTCTATCCGCTGCAACAGGCCGGCGACGCGCACCTCGAAAAACTCATCCAGGTTGCTCGCGGAAATCGCCAGGAACTTTACCCGTTCTAGAAGGGGATTGTGATCGTCGTCGGCCTCCTCCAGCACGCGCCGGTTGAAGGCTAGCCATGAGGCCTCGCGGTTGATGTAAAGAGAAGGATCTTCGACGGCACGGTTCATATTTCGACGCGGCAAACTGCGGATGCTAGCAAGTGAATGTGAAAGCGGGATTAAAAACCTACCTTCTAGAAGACAGGACTCAGCTTTGCGACAGTCGCAGCCCAAGCAGTATTGTATCTGGTTTTCCGGGCGCTCGGGCGCGCCTGGGGTGGAACGCGGCGGCGGCTGAAGGCTTTGGCAGCTCGCAAGGCTGTGCCTCTAAACTATTGAAAGTAAACGGTTAACATACTTATCTCTAAGCAAGAGCTCGACTTTCCGTGCGTACCATTCATATTGGCTGCGAAGGTACCTTGCCTCGCGCAGCTGGGACGTGGACGCCGCCGACATCCGGCACTGACCCATACGCAAGACGGCATACAACAACAAATAAGGACGCACACGTTTTTCTGGAACGTCACCGCTTCGCCGGCGATACTCCTCCAGGAAAAACACCACTGCAACCGGATCGAGATTCCACTCGATGATGGCTCCCGCCAAGTCCCAGGCAATGTCCGCCGGTCCGGGAAGCTGGTGGCCTTCGGCGTGACCCACGGCGTCCGTCTTCAATACTCGTCCTTCTCCGGTCATCAGCCATTCGTAAGGAAGCATGCGGCAATCAGGGTAGACCGGCCGTTCCAAGGGAACGTCAAGCGAGAAACTCCTGAAACCCGTGCCGAATTCCACCTCCAAGTTGTTGCGCGCCATGGTGGCGAGCATCTTGACGTCAGAGTTCTCCGCCGGAAAACTTGCCAGGCGAAACGCACAGTATTCGGCCATGCGCGAAAGCAGCGCTTGGTTCAGGTCGTTATTGGCCAGGGGCCGCCCGGTCATGAACTCATAGCACCCGTAACCTTGATCAAAACCTAGCCAGCGCGGCGAGAGTTCTGCCTGACCCAATTGGCAAGCCTGATGTTGCGCCAGTTCCCCAAAGCGTCCGAAACCTTCAAACTTGAAGAACGTCTTGCCGTCAAAGGACATATGCTTGATGCGCTCCTGTTCCACCCAGCAGGCCGGCCAATGTAACCGGCTGGAGTACAGCACTTCGCGCCACGCTCCACTGCCTAAACTGCGGCCGGCTTCCGCGGGTGTGTGGGACGCGTATTCAATCGTGCATGAGCGGAACCGGGCCCACTTCCGGGCCTGCTCGGCGCCGGCCGGATGCAGCGGAAACGGCCGGCTGCCCATTAAGACGACGCGGGAATGAGGTACGCCGCATTCCGCCAGGGCATCAGCTACGGAAAGAAAGGTCGAGCCGCTGAATCCCGGACCTTCATCCACAACCAGAAAATCACTTCGCTCCGCGAGCTTCGCGCGAATCCATGTCTTCTGCTGTCCGCTGAAACTGGTCTTGCGGTGGTAGGGTTCGCCTTCCGGCCGCACCGTGGTTCGTTCGGCGTGGGCGCCCCTGGCGCGCAGGGCAGCGGCCACCACCGCGCCCAAGGTCGAGCCCACGGAGCGGATACCGATCACGGCAACCCGGGGACGAAGCTTCGCGTGCATGCGTCCGGCAAGATCGGCAAAGTCCAAAGGATTCAGGCCGTAGAACGAGAACCCCTCGGGATGCGCGCACCGGATCAGCGGCGGACCATGGAGCTGATCCAACGATTGCAGTATGGAAACGTCCAAAGCCGCCTCGCCACAGACCGCGGAGGCAAGTTGGTCGACCACGCTGGCGACATGAACCGCTTCAGGCGACTGGGCGTCGACCAGCCCGGTTTCGACCTCGCCGGCGCGGATCAGCGCATCGATGACCGAGCCGGCGCCATCCGCCAGCAGGCGGAACTCAGCCCGCAGGCGGTCTAAAAGCAGGCGGGTGGAAAGCCATTCGCGGTTTTTGCGGAAAACGAACATCTTCCACGCGTCTGGGTCGGGAACTGTGGCTAGGACGTCGCGGCGGGCAATCATGGGCGAGGGCTGGTTTCGTAGGCGTACTTACCTGCTCCTCACTCTGATGCAGACGGCATGGTTCCGTTGGTCCCCGGCACAAGAAAAACCTTACCGACGGCCGGCCTGGGATGAAAGGCGCCCGAGAAGCCGGCCCACCGTATCACTCATCCGCAGCTGACGCGTCATGGATACGCCGTTTACAATTGAAAGTTATCCCAGCCTTTGAGATAGTTATATATGATTCATTTTCCCGTACCTGAGGCGCTCACCTTTGATGACGTGTTGCTCGTGCCCGCGCTTTCTGACGTGGTTCCCGCCGATGCCAACACGCAGACGCTGCTCTCGCGTAACATCCGCCTGAATATTCCCGTCATCAGCGCGGCCATGGATACCGTCACCGAGTCGCGCCTAGCCATCGCCATGGCCCAGCAGGGCGGCCTGGGCGTGATCCATCGCAACCTCTCCATCGAGCAGCAGGCCGATGAAGTGGACAAGGTCAAGCGGTCGGAGAGCGGCATGATCATGGATCCCATCACGCTCTCGCCCGACCACAAGATCGCCGACGCGCTGGAGCTGATGCGGCGCTATAAGATTTCCGGCGTCCCTGTGACCAAGAACAAGAAGCTGGTAGGCATCCTAACGAATCGCGACCTGCGCTTTGAGACCCGCACCGATATCCCCATCGGCAAAGTCATGACCCGGGAGAACCTGATTACCGTTCCCGTAGGCACCACGCTCGAAGACTCCGAAAAAATTCTGCACGAACATCGCGTGGAAAAGCTCCTGGTGGTAGACGATAACTACAACCTGAAGGGGCTGATCACGGTCAAAGACATCCAGAAGAAGCTGAAGTACCCCAACGCCGCCAAGGATGAGCACGGACGGTTGCGCGTGGCCGCGGCGATCGGCGCGACCGGTGATTTTCTGGAACGCGCCCAGGAGATGGTCCAGGCCAAAGCCGATGCGCTCGCCATCGATACTTCGCACGGCCACTCCAGCCGCGTGATTGACGCCGTCAAGGCCGTCAAGTCGAAATTTCCCGAAGTCGACCTGCTGGCGGGCAACGTGGCTACCCACGAAGGCGCCTGCGCCCTGGTACGCGCCGGGGTGGACGCGGTGAAGGTCGGCATCGGGCCGGGCTCCATCTGCACGACGCGGATTGTTACCGGCGCCGGCGTGCCCCAGATTACCGCGATCGCGGAAGCTGCGCGCGCCTGCCGCGACGCCGGCGTTCCCGTGGTCGCCGATGGCGGCATCAAGTACTCCGGCGACATCACCAAGGCCATCGCGGCCGGCGCCAGCGTGGTCATGATCGGCTCGCTCTTCGCCGGGACCGACGAGAGCCCGGGCGAAACCATCCTTTATCAAGGACGTTCCTTCAAGTCCTATCGCGGCATGGGCTCTCTTTCCGCGATGGCCCTGGGTTCGAGCGAACGTTACGCCCAGGCCGCCGATGATTCGTCTCCCGCGGCCATGGACTCCGACGCCGAGGTCGCCGCCAACCGCCTGAATAAACTTGTACCTGAAGGAATCGAAGGGCGCGTGCCCTATCGCGGCACGCTGGCCGCGATGGTCTATCAGCTCGTAGGCGGGCTGCGTTCCGGCATGACCATGTGCGGCACCAGGAGCATCCCCGAACTTCAGCAGAAAGCGCGCTTCACCCGCATCAGCGGCGCCGGACTGCGCGAAAGCCATGTGCATGATGTCATCATCACGCGCGAGGCCCCCAATTACAGAGTCGAATAGGCAGGTTTAGTTTGGCGTCTTCCGCGATCCCAGGAAACATCGGCCTCACGCCCCGGCGCATCCTACTGCGCTGGCTGCCTACGCTCGTATGGCTGGGCATGCTGGGTGTGTTTTCCACGGATTCGTTTTCCGCCGAAAACACCGGCAGCATCTTGTGGAAGATCGTCCATGCTGTGTACGGTGGGATGTCCGAAAGACAATTTGAGATCCTCCACCTCTTCGTCCGCAAAGGCGCTCACTTCACCTTTTACGGCCTGCTCAGCGTTTTCGCCTACTATTCCTGGAAAGCCACACTGCCCGCGCGCCGGATCTGGACCTTCCGCTGGGCCGGCCTGGCCATAGCCGTGACTCTCATCGCCGGCAGCCTGGACGAGTTTCACCAGGTCTTTGTGCCTTCGCGTACCGCCAGCGTTCGCGATGTGCTGCTCGACGTGACCGGGGCTTTGTTCTTCCAGATCCTGATTGCGGCTTTTGCCGGCGGCCGCCGCAGGAAGTCCTCGGTGCTCCAAGGCGCTTTGGCACAGCCCGAGAGCGTGCCGGCCGGGACGCCGCCACCCGCCTGACGTTTCTATAGCGTTTCTAGTGTCGGTATGGATAGGCACGAGCGCTCACGCGTACAGCTTTGGGTTTCCTGAGCACCCGACCCGCGTGCCGCGGGTCAAAGCGGGAATGAACAAGTCAGAGAGCTGTGGGATGCCATGAGCTTCCAGTCCCCATCCCTGGGTTTCCTGAGCGGAGCGCCTGAAGACCGCATCCTGTACTCGAGTGATGGGCGCGGAGTCGAAGGATCCCGAGAATGCTTCAAGTGTGAATGCGGCGTCAAGGCGTTCTCACGAAACAACCTGGGGGAGAATTCCCTAAAGCAACATGGCGGGCGACACAGCCTCGGAATCCTTCGACTTCGCGCCCATCGGCAACGTGTAGGACAGATTCCCGTGGCGCTCCGCTCAGGAAACCCAGGGGTGTTTTTTTTGAAGATTCATATAGCAACTGTGGAAATGCTTTGGCACGCCAGAAACAGAACGGCCCCACATGAAGTCATTCTTCCTGCGGGGCCGCGGTAGTCTGTTGGGATTGGCTGAAGGCGCGGAGGCCTTTGCGAACCACAACTCGCTAGGACTTAAAGACTCACGCCTTAAGCCTCAGCCACCTCACGTTTGTCACTACAATCAGAATTTTTCATTTTTTTGGATCGTCCTCCTTTCCCGTGTAACCGCAGAATATCGCCACTTTATTGGGAAGTCAACAGTACCCATGAGGTGCCTTTGGAGATGTATCTCAGCTTGGATGGTTTGGTTTGCTCTCCTCGGCTCGCTGCTCCAATTCGTCTACTTGCATCCAGGTGCGAAGCGAGACCAGTTCGAGGTCTGTGGCTTTTCGTCCAAGAGACTTTCTCATTCTCCTCCGCATGCGGACGGTAACCACCCAAGCCGAGATTATCGTCATCAAGAGGGCAACAAACGTAATTAAAGCTGTTTCCATGAGTCATCTTCCTTTGCGTTGGAGCGCTCGCCTTGCAGCCCTTATCTGGTGCTGCCGCCGGCGCCTCCACCCGACGTTTTCTCGCGGGTCAACCTATCCGCCGTCACAAACACCGGCTCAATGTCGGTAGGCAGCGATTTCAACCGTTCCAGCGCCTTCTGCACTTCCGGACGGATCACCATCATCGTGCCCATCAGTTTCTTGGTTCCGGCGTAGTCGCCGGTGGCTTCCAGGGTGAGAAACTCGTGGTCGAGCGAAGCCACGGCGTCTTTCATCTTGCTTAGGTCCACGCTGAAGGTGCCGTCAGCGTTCGCAACGAACGCGCCTTTGTCGAGAAAATAATTGAACTGCACGGCCATGCCCTTGGCATGCGCATCCTGAAGGCCAAAGCGAAGCGTGCGAAAAGATGACGCCAGGTAGGTGGTGTAGAGCTGGCGTTCGGCATCCGGTCCGTGGGGCAGCGGCGCCTGAATCGCGCCTTTGTCAGCCTGCGTCATCAGGTATTGCAAGGCGAACAGCCCGGTGACGTCGGCCTTGGCCTCTTCAATGGCGCTATAGAGCTCTTTGAGCTCCAGCCGCGGATTGGTCTCGCGGCCGTTGATCTTGATCTGATGCGGGCCCAGGCCGTGAGTGAGCTCATGGGCCACAATGTGAGTGAAGAACAGCTCAAAGCTCAGATCTTTCTGCGCCGCCGGCTGCAGTACCACGCGCGAAATTGGCTCCAGGATGGATTTGAACTTTGCCTGCTGGATGTTCTTCAGCATCACCCGCTTGGCGCCCTTCTGCTGGACAACTTTATCGTCGTTAGGAAGGTTGTAGGCAGCTGTCTGGACGCCGTGCGCGCCGTCTCCCGCACTGAACACCTGGTTCACTACGCGTATCGGCGCGGCAGCGCCCAGCTTGGCCACGCGATACTGAGGATCTTCGGGCAGGTTATTTTCAATCTCTTGCAGGTGTTGTCCCAGGAACTGCAGCCGCGCGGATTCCTTGTCGTCGCGCAGGTTGATGTAGGCTTCGAAGGCCGCTTTGTAGCCGAAGAGTTCGTCGTTATACGTCTCGTAGGGCCCGTAGGTGATGTCGAGCGGCGCGTCCAGGTCCATCCAGGCCATGTCGCTCGCGAAATAATCGTTGGAGCTGAAGGCCTCAGCGCGGGTGGTGAGGAACGTCTTGAGGGTCGCATTGCCGGTGAGCGCGGCGGCTTCGCGCAGCAGCTTCGCAGCCTGATCGAGGTGCGTTTTGTACTCCCGGCTGTAGGGGACGATGGTCAGCTTCTTGTCCGCGCCGCGGCGGATCACCGTAAAAAATCCTACCGTCTGCTCCTCCTGCTGCGGTGAAAGAGTCTTGACCCAGCTCTCAAACTCTTCCTTGGTCATGTCCTCAGGATAGAAGTTGGCTCCGAGCGGCTTGTGGTCAGGCACGCCGGGAAGAAACGCCTTGTGTTCGTCAATCTCCGACCACGGGCTCTTGTTGATCCAAAAATAATGCAGCCGCGCCTGGCCGAGCGGCGATTTGTCCTGTTGCAGTTTCGTGTAGAGCGCCAGGTTGCCGCTCCAGAGCTGCTCCATGAACAGCGTGTTCACGATGCGCGCCGCCTGGATCAGCTTGACCAGGGCCTGCTTGTCGCCTGCCGACAGCGCCGATGTGTCCACTTCCAGCGGGATAGGCGCGAATCGCGCAGCCATGCGGTTGAGTTCGGCGGCGTCCAGAAAAGTTTGAGCGGCGGAAGGGATGATGGTGGCCATGACAAAGAGAAGCAGTGTGCGCATTGGT
>DATDGY010000181.1:0-17506 GCA_036521855.1 Candidatus Angelobacter sp. | reverse complement strand
GCGCGAGTACAACAACTGGGTGCTCCAGTGGCTCACCATCCACGAAGCCTTGCCCGGCCACTACGTCCAGGCGGAGCACGCCAATGACGTGACGCCGGTGACGCGGCGGTTGACCCGCGGCCTCTTTTCCAACGGCGCGTACGTGGAAGGCTGGGCCGAGTACGTGGCCCAGGTGATGATGCGCTCGGGGTACGCCAACAATGATCCGCGCTACCGCCTCAGCTATCTCAAGGTCTGGTTGCGCGCTCTGGCCAATGCCGTGCTCGACGTCCGCATGCATACCATGAACATGACTGACGCCGAAGCCATGGACCTGATGATGAACTACACCTTCCAGACGCAGGCCGAGGCGGATGGGAAACTACAGCGGGCCAAACTTAGCTCCGTCCAGTTGCCTACCTATTACGTTGGTGTCCGCGAGTGGTGGAAACTGCGGAACAAGTACGAAGCAGCCCAGGGCAAAAACTTTAACCTCACGGAGTTCCACGACCTCGCGCTCGACGAAGGCGCACTCCCTTTGCCGCTGCTCGAAAAAATACTCTTGCCGCAAAAAGCGCAGTGAAGCGGTGCGAGGGCCCTGGAGGCGGCAGCCAAGAACCGCGCAAGGCGAGCCTGGAGGCTTAGGGCCCAGAGACAAGCTGGGGTTTCGCCATCTTCTCGATCTCGGCAAGAGGCGTTTGGCTCCCGAGGATCTGGCGTAGGGCTTCCTCCAGCACTTCGTCCCTGCCCTCGCGAACTCCCGCTAGCGTCGGTTGCACCTGGATATTAGGCACGATGCCGATGCGCTGCGTTGGTGTCTTATCGGGATAGAACACTCCAATGCCGCTGATCATGGTGCTGAGCCCTCCGGGCAAGGCGAATGGCGATACGTTGCCATCGGCGCCAGCGGTCGTGCTGCCCACGACGACGGCCCCTGGAACGGCGCGAAATGCCATGCTTGTATATTCGGCCTGGCTGATCGAGCTTTCGTCGGCGAGGATCACGATCTTGCCGGAATAGTGCGGCGCCTTTGGACTCAAGGACAAGGGCTTCGTCCAGTGGAACGCGCCCGGGTTGGATAAGTCGCCTACGGTAAACCGCGTAAACGGGGTTTCGCTGCTGACCAGAAGCGATCCCAAAGCAAACACCATGAATGAGGAAGGATAATTGCGGATATCGATGATCAGCCCTTTCGTGCCGGCCGCTCCCTCAACATAGTGCGCGGCATCATCAGCTTTCACGGACGAGAGTTTCAGGTAAGCAACATCTTTCGAGAGAAGACGGAAAGTTGGTCCGGGCAGGTCATGGGTGTTTCCGCCGGGATTGGGGGCTACGGGCGGCACTCGTTTGACCTTGAACTTAAGTTCGTGGCCCTCGCGCAGGATCCCGACGCTGGACTCGACGCAATCGCCGCGGGTCATGGAGCGCGCAATGTCGCGCATCCGCGCCGGGTCATTCGACGCCGCATAGTAGACGGCCCAGCGCTCGATCAATTTCTCTATACGAACGCCGTCGAGCTCGGTGATGGCATCGCCGACTTTAAGCTCAGAGGCATCATTGGTGGCAAGTCCGGTGATTACGGGACGGCCCTCGACGAAGCGGACCCTGATTGGAAGTTGACACTTGCCGAGCGGCGGACGCGCATCGAGGGAGTTCCACAGGTTGGCGTGGCCGTCGTGGGCCTGGCCGATCAGCGCCATCAGTTCTCGTTGGTATGATTCGGCATCTGGCGCCAAGGCGACCCGAGGTATGAACTCTGCCAGCACGCCGGTCCAATCCTCGCCCACTATGTCGCGATACGGCGACCAATACTCGATGATGTTCCAGAACCGATACAGGCCAAGGATTTGAAATCCGGCGTCAGGTAGTTTGATATGCGAGTACGACAATTCGTGATCGAATTTGGGGTTGCCGATCCCAAGCACCTGGGAGACGTAGAACTGTTGCTCCGGCGAGCGATTGTCATGAATGGAGCGCAGACCTTGGCTGAGGTCAGCTCCGAGCAGCGCCTCATTCGCGATCCAATCCAGATCAGAGCGCAACTGAAGATCGCTCTCCTCGAGTTTTGCGCAACGATGGCACGGGACAACGGGACCCTGCTTCTCTATCCAGTACAGGAGAACAGCCCTTGCGGCGGGTTGATCGGGCGCGGCGAGAACCGCAGGCAGGACGCGGAAGAGCTCATAGTCCCAATGCAGCTGGCCGGAGGTAACCTTGGGATGGTGATACTTGAGGAATCCCCAGACCCTGCCCAGCGTCACCAGGTTGTCGATCTGAACCTTGGTGAGATCTTTGATGGTGACGCCGGAGCCGCCGTCAAACTGGTGATCAAGGTCGAGCGCAGTCTTTGGACGTTCCGCCCTGAGCGCTGTCCAGACCGGCTTGCCGTCCACGAGCAGTTGGAGGTCGTCCGCCCAGGCCTTTCCAGTTCCGGCAAGGAGCACGCCAAAGAAAAGTTGCTCGGCTTCGGGGTGAACCGGCAACTGAATCGAGTATTCCGTCCACGCAGTTGTTCCCGCTAACTGGCGGCGTTGCATGTTATCGAAAGCAAGACCACGGGAAGTGTCGCCATCTTCGCGCATCCACAAGCCGGCGAAGCCGCTGACATCTTCCGTGCGCAGAAACCCGCGTAGCTCGAAAGTTTTTCCTGCGAAGTCGATGGGAATGGACTTGGTGATAGTGGAGAAGGTGCTGGGGCTGTCGGCACTGCGTTCGATTCGCGCTGACCATCGGCCGCCATGGACAACTTTGTCGTCCGCGAAGACGGTGCCCGGCGGGACGCTATTCCAGCCGCCCGGCTTTCCGTCGGCAAGCGGCGCTTCGAAGCTTAGCGCCTCCGCTAGTCCGGACTGATTGACCGATGGATTGGCAGTAGGGGTTTGAGCTTGGCAGAAAAGCGTGAGCGCCGCATAGGTCAGTGCAAATAAAAGGCGTGCCATCCGCTACATGATAGCTTGCACACTGCGCAAAACAGCAAGGCTTTTGGCGGCGACGCTCATTGCGAGCGCAGCACCTTTTCCGCCGCCCAGAATCCACACATGCCGTGGACCCCAGGACCAGGAGGTGTGGAAGAAGAACACAGGTAAAAGCCACTTAAAGGTGTTCTATAAAGACTAGCTGTAGGACGCAGAAACAACTGGCCTAAGTCCATGGCCCCGCCGGCGATGTCACCGCCAATGATGTTGGGATTGTGCCTCTCCAGCGCCGCTGGTCCCATGACCGAGCGGGCAAGGATGCAATCACGGAAGCCGGGAGCAAAACGCTCCACCTGGTTCTCGATCGCTGCCGTCATGTCGCCGGCGTAACCGAGAGGAACGTGGCAGTAGCCCCAGGCGGTGTGCTTCCCTTCAGGGGCACGCGAAGGATCAAAAAGAGTCGGTTGAGCGAAGAGGACAAACGGGCGCTCCGACGTCCACGCGGCGCTTCCCTGCCGGAGCGGCGGCAATGGTTCCCAGGCGCGGCGCTCTGATAGGCAGATCTCATCCAAGGTTCCGCCCAAATGAACGGTCCCGGCCTCGCGGCACTCCGTCGCGCGCCAGGGCACGGGGCGACTCAGCGCCCAATCAACCTTGTAGGCAGCCATGCGGTATCGATAGCGCTCCAGCTTCCGCCGGTAACCGCCCGGCAGACGGTCGCCGGCGATTTGCAGCAATTGTCGCGGTGTGACGTCGAGCAGCACCGCGCGAGCCGCCGGCAACTGTTCCAGCGACTCCACGGTGCATCCGCTGACGACCTTGCCGCCCAGTGATTTCAGATACGACACCAACGCGCTGGCGAACTGCTGTGAGCCGCCGCGGGCGAAGGGCCATCCCGCAGCGTGGGCGGCCGTGGCCAGCACCAGAGCGATGGCCGAGCTGGACAGCTCTTCCAGCGGCAGCATGGAGTGTGCGGCCAGTCCAGCGAAGAACCCGCGCGCCTTCTCGGTCTTGAAAGCAGAGCGGGCCAATCCGCGGGCGGAGCGGATGGCGCGAAGACCAAATTTCGCCATCAGGAAAGGGTGGCGCGGAGGCTTGAGCGGCCCCAAGATGTCAGCAAGCAACTCCGGCCAGCGTGGGACCAGATCGCCAATCACCTGCCGGTAGGCCGCGCCGTCGTCGGCGCCGAGACCGGCGACGGTCTCGTCCAGCGAATGGTGGAGGAGGACCGCGGTTCCATCATTGAAAGGGTGGGCCAGAGCGACAGGCGGAAAAACCCATTCAAGTCCGTGGTCCTGGAGCGGGAGCGCACTCAGGAACGGCGAGCATAGGCCCATGGGATAAACGGACGAGCAAACATCGTGAACAAAGCCGGGCAGGGTCAGCTCGGCTGAGCGCACGCCGCCACCGGGCGTGGCGGCCGATTCCACCACGGTCACCGGCCATCCCGCCTGCGCCAGGCGAATGGCCGCCGCCAGACCGTTGGGGCCTGAGCCGACGACGATGGCGTCCGCCTTGGGGAGGTCGAGCTTGGACATGGGCAAGCCCTTTCAAAGATAAACGGCGCCGGGAGTATTGGGAAACAAATCTGAGCCGCAGCGGCGCGGACGCGCAGACATCACTTCTTGAAGCGGAGCTTGCGCGTGACCGACTTCTCGTTCCCCACAGCCTTCGCCATCACTGCGGCTTGTTGCTCGACTGTCTCGCTTAGAAGGACCACCACCACGGCGCCGCCGGTAGAATCGGTGACCGAGCGCGCCATCACCGCGGATTCCGGTGCACATGGCGATACCGTGATCTCGGCCCCGGAAACCGGTTCGCCCAAATCCAGGACCTGAAAACGCATGATGATCTGGCCGCCGTGGCTCGGGTCGGACGGATTGCTCCATTTCAGGGCCAAGCCGCTGGCGCCCACGTCTTCGATCTCGTTTCCGGTGCCCAGGACCAGGTTGACTTGACCGCGCTGCACCGCGTCAACCACGGCTTTGTGCTGGCCCTTGAGCAGCTCATGCATGGCCCCTTCAGAGAAGCCGGGCTCCAGGGTCTTGGCGGCATAAGAGAAAGCATGCTTTCCCACGCATGAACCCTTGACGAAGATCAGCGTTTGCAAGAGCAGGTCACCGGGACGGGCCTCGCTCTGCACGTGGTACACCACGTCGCCTTGCTTGACATCGGTGTTGAAGCCGAAGATCGTCATAAATGTCGGGGAAGCCCGGGCGGGAGCAGCCAAGCCCTCATCGTTTCTTCATCTGACCATCGTTGGCAGGATGGAGGAAGCTCGCCTTCCCTGGTCACTCTGGCCTTCGTAGCGCAAGCCGCAAAGCACAACAACTCGGTGCGCGTCAACTGCAACCGATCAAGCGAAAGTCAGAATCGCGGGGAACTCCGGATCAAGCTCTTGACACCCCTGCGAATGGAAATTACATTCGAATGTTTACCCTGCTGCATCGTGGCGCATTATATACAGGCTCTTTCATGCCCGACAACAATTACTTCGCCAGCTATATTCCGTTGCTGATTCAGGTCATCGTGGCCGTAGCTCTGGCCGGTGTTATGGTCGGGCTTTCCCACCTGCTGGGCAAACACAAGTGGACGCGTGCCAAGAACACTGCTTATGAATGCGGCATTCAGCCCACCGGCGACGCCCAGTCGCGCTTCAGCGTAAAGTTTTATTTGGTAGCCATGCTCTTCATCCTGTTCGATGTGGAGGTGGTCTTCCTCTATCCCTGGGCGGTGATTGCCAGGCAGCTCAAGATGTTCGGTTTTTGGGAGATGCTCACGTACATCGGCCTGGTGCTGGTGGGCTTCTTTTATATATGGAAGAAGGGCGCTCTGGACTGGAACAAGCCGGAAAGGAGCGAAGGCTGATGCCCCTGGCTCCAGCCATCACCGATCTCGAGCAGCTCAAGGACCGTCCCACGGTAGCCGCTCTCCTGGCCTGGAACGCGAGCGCGGTCCAAGGCGCTAAATTCGACCGCGGCGAGCTCTCCATATATATGGCCCGTGAGTCCATCCGCGAGGCCTGTAGCCATCTCAAGGCCCAGGGACTGGTGGATTTCTTCTCGGATTTGACCTGCGCTGACTTTTATCCTCGCGACCCGCGTTTTGAAATGGTCTATCAACTGCTTTCCATGAAGCGCCGAGAGTACGTGCGGCTGAAAGTCCGTCTGGAAGGCGACGATCCCGTGATCGAGTCCATCACCTCGTTGTGGCCGGCGGCGAATTTCTTCGAGCGCGAAGTGTTTGACCTGTTCGGCATTCGCTTCCTCGGCCATCCTTATCTGCGCCGGATCATGATGCCCGAGGACTGGGAAGGCCATCCGCTACGCAAGGACTATCCGGTGGAGGGCTATCGCTGATGGGCCACGTGAGCGCTACGCCAACCATTGAGACCACGCAAGACAGGACCATGATCCTGAATATGGGTCCGCAGCACCCGTCCACACATGGCGTGCTGCGCCTGCTGCTGGAGATTGACGGCGAGCAGGTGGTGCGCATGATGCCGGACATCGGCTTCCTGCACACCGGAATCGAGAAAACCTGTGAGGCCAAGTTTTATCAGCAAGTAGTGCCGCTCACCGATCGCATCGACTATCTCTGCCCCATGGTCAACAACCTCTGCTATGTGATGGCGGTGGAGAAGCTCCTGGACCTGGAGATACCACCGCGGGCCCAGTGGATCCGGGTGATGCTCGCCGAACTCCAGCGCATCAGCTCCCACCTGGTATGGCTGGGCACTCACGCCATGGATATTGGCGCCATGTCGGTCTTCCTTTATTGCTTCCGCGAGCGCGAAGACCTGATGCGCATCTACGAGATGGTGAGCGGCCAGCGCATGATGACCTCGTACTTCCGTATCGGCGGGCTCGCCCTCGATCCGCCGCTCGGCTTCTTTGACAAGGTCAAGAAATTTCTCGACATCTTCCCGGAAAAGGTGGATGAATACGAGAACTTGCTCACCGGCAATCGTATTTTCATCGACCGCCTGAAGAACGTCGCCCACATCAGCGCCGACGACGCGCTGGCCATCGGCCTGACCGGCCCCTCGTTGCGCGCCAGCGGCGTGGACTTCGATATCCGCCGCGATATGCCCTACTGCGGTTACGAGAACTTCAAGTTCAAAGTGCCGGTCTCTCAGGACGGCGACGTCTGGGCGCGCTACGTCTGTCGCGTGGCCGAGCTGCGCCAATCGCGCGAAATCGCCAAGCAGGCTTTGGAAGGCCTGCCTGAAGGTCCCACCAAGGCCGACGCGCCGAAGGTTGTCCTGCCCGATCGCGAGAAGATGAAGACGGAAATGGAAGCCCTCATCTATCACTTTAAGATCGTGACCGAAGGCTTCGCGGTTCCGGCGGGCGAGGTCTACCAGGCCATCGAATCGCCGCGCGGCGAGATGGGCTACTACGTAGTCTCGGACGGCACCGCCAAACCCATGCGCGTGCACATGCGTTCACCCTCCTTCGCGAATCTTCAAGCCTTGCCCCAGATGTGCGAAGGCAGGCTGATCGCAGACGTGGTCGCCGCAATCGGAAGCATTGATATTGTGCTGGGAGAAATAGACAGGTAAGAGATTGGTAATCGGGTAATTTGTACTCGGGTAATTGTGACGGGAGCGTAGTGATCACAAATTGAGCAGCCAAGCGGAACAGCTTCGCGAACGTACTAAGGGTTTCGCACTGAGAATTGTGAGATTGTTTCGCTCTCTTACCGCGCGCAGTTGAAGCGCAGGTAATTGGAAAACAGCTTCTGCGATCGGGCACCTCAGTGGCAGCCAACTACCGGGCGGCTTGCAGGGCCCGGTCCAAGGCCGAGTTCATCGCAAAGATTGGTGTGGTCCTTGAGGAAGTAGACGAATGCGTTTTGTGGATTGAAATGCTTATCGACGCTGAGATTCTATAAAAGGAACGGCTTGATCAGTTGCTGGATGAAGCGCGCCAACTGACAGCAATTTTCACAGCTTCCAGACAGACGGCAAAGGCGACATAAATTACCCGATTACCCGATTTTGGCAATTTTGGCAATCCCATGGTCATTTCCGAAAAACTCGATAAGTTTTTTGACGAAAAGATGAAGGAGTACCCGACGAAACGCTCTTTCCTGGTTCCTATGCTTCTGTACAGCCAGGACGAAATCGGATACCTGAATGACGAGGTGGTGGCGTATCTGGCGAAAAAGACCGATCTGACCGAGCTCGAAGTCCGCAACGTCATCAGCTATTACTCCATGTTACGGACTAAACCGGCCGGCAAGTACAACGTCCAGGTATGCGTGAACATCTCCTGCATGCTGCGCGGCGCCGACGAACTCATGGAGCATTGCGAGAAGAAGTTGGGCATCGGCCACAAGCAAACTACGCCGGATGGAATGTTTTCGTTGGAGGAAGTTGAGTGCATCGGCGCATGCAGTTGGGCGCCCGCGGTCCAGGTCAATTACGATTTTCATGAAAATCTGACGACAGAGAAGATGGATAAGCTGTTAGAGCGATACAGGAAAAGGCAGTAACGAATATTGCCAAAATTGCCAGGATTGCCAAACAGTGAAGATTGGCGAGTAGGGATGCGTTTTCGTGGGCACCAGGGTTGAAATTTGGATAGTCGAACGGAACAGCTTCGGAACCACACGAAAGATTTTGCGATAAGGATCGTTCACTTGTTCCGTTCGTTGCCGCCTTCAAAAGAGGCGCAGGTCATCGGCAACCAGTTGTTGCGCTGCGGGACCTCGGTAGGCGCAAATTATCGCGCGGCCTGTCATGCCTGGTCTAGAGTGGAGTTTATTGCGAAGATAGGAATCGTAACGGAAGAAGCGGACGAATCTGTTTTCTGGATCGAATTGCTTGCCGATCTGGGGATGCTCAAAAAGGAGCGACTGGAAGCCCTTCTCAACGAAGCTCGAGAGCTGACGGCAATTTTTAACGCGTCGCGGCAAACAGCAAAACGGAAATAAACGTTCGCGAGCTCGGAAATTCTGGCAATTTTTGGCAATCCTGGCAATGATGGCAATGAAGACGAATGGCTGATCTGACCTCCCATCCCGATGAAGTAAGGATCGTCTCCCAACGCTTCGGCAAGGGCGCGACCGATCTCGCTCGCTATTTGGAGCTCGACGGCTACAAGGCTGTCCAAAAAGCGCTGCAAATGCAACCGGACGAGATCATTAACGACGTCAAGGCCTCGAACCTGCGCGGTCGGGGCGGCGCCGGCTTCTCTACCGGTATGAAGTGGAGCTTTGTCCCTAAGCAATCTGACAAGCCCAAGTACATTCTGGTCAATGGCGACGAAAGCGAGCCCGGCACCTGCAAAGACCGTCTGATTCTCGAACAAGACCCGCATTCGGTGATTGAAGGTGTGGTGATTGCCGGGCTGGCGGTCGGAGCGAAGATCGGCTACGTCTATATCCGCGGCGAGTACCGTTACCTGGTTGACATCATGCGCAAGGCCATTGCCGATGCCTACGCCAAAGGGTTTCTGGGCAAAGACATTTTCGGCAGCGGCAAAGACTTCGATGTCTATTGGCACACCGGCGCCGGCGCCTACGAAGTGGGCGAAGAGTCGGCCCTGATGGAATCGTTGGAAGGCAAGCGCGGCATCCCCCGCATTCGCCCTCCCTTCCCTGCCGTAGTCGGCTTGTGGGGCGGGCCGACGGTTATCAACAATGTTGAGAGTATTGCGGCAGTTCCCCACATTATTCTTATGGGCGGCCAGAAGTTCGCCGATTACGGTCCGCCCAAGAACGGCGGCACGCGCCTCTTCTGCTTGAGCGGCCACATCAATAAGCCCGGTGTGTACGAACTGCCGCTCGGCTATCCGCTGAAGAAGATGATTTACGAAGTTGGCGGCGGAATTCCCAACGGCCGCAAGCTGAAAGCCGTGGTTCCGGGCGGCTCGTCCACGTTTGTGCTCACGGCCGACGAAGCCGAGCAGATGAACATGGACTTTGACTCCTTCGCTAAACGCGGCGAATTCCTGGGCTCGGGTGGCGTAGTCATGGTGGACGACCAGACCTGCATGGTCAAATTCGCGTTGCGTATCATGAAGTTCTATCAGCACGAGAGCTGCGGCTGGTGCATTCCCTGCCGCGAAGGCACCGACTGGCTTAAGAAGACCCTCACCCGCTTCCACAACGGCGGCGGCTTGAAGAAGGATATCGACAACATCAGGTACCTGGCGCAGAACATGCTGGGCCGCACGTTTTGCCCGCTGGGCGACGCCGCGGCCATCCCCACCATGTCCATCGTAGACAAGTGGCGGAGCGAGTTTGAAGCCCACCTGGAAGGCCGGCCATGTCCGTTTGATCCGGCGGCAACGATCAGCG
Source organism: Candidatus Angelobacter sp. (assembly GCA_036521855.1). Taxonomy (GTDB): domain Bacteria; phylum Acidobacteriota; class Terriglobia; order Terriglobales; family Acidobacteriaceae; genus Angelobacter. Next base: position 7,304 of record DATDGY010000181.1, on the reverse strand, counting down.
AGCTGCCGGTGCTGGCCCATTGAGAATTTAGCAGATGAGCGCTTTGCCCAATACGATGCCGACCTCGTCAGAAGATAAAGAGAAGCTGCTGGCCTTGCTGCGCGAAAGTCGCGAGCGCTTTCTTGGCAGCTTCGCCGATGTGAGCGACGAGCAGAGCCGCTGCCGGCTCGCCGAAGGATGCTGGTCGGTGCTGGATACCGTGGAGCACGTCACCATGGCTGAGACATTGATGTTGCGCCTGGTGAGCGGTCCGCGGCGCCCACGACCGGCTGGCGCCCCCAACCGCGAAGAGATTTTTATCGAACGTGTGGGCAATCGCAACCGCAAGGTCGAAGCACCCGAGAGAGGACGTCCCAGCGGCCGCTTTGCCGGCCTAGACGAAGCCCGAAGACAGTTTGAGACCGCCCGCGCCGGCGCCATCCGCTTTGTGGAAGAAACGAAGGATGACCTGCGGGCCACGGAACTTACGCATCCCCATCCCATGTTTGGCGACGTGAGCGCTTGTGAAATGCTGATCATCATGGCCAAACATGCCGAGCGGCATGCATTGCAGATTGAGGAAATCAAGAACAGCCTGGCGTTTCGCGGCGGCCAAGGCTGAAGGGATCTATGCCAGACGTAACCATCACGGTTGACGGCAAGAAGATTACGGCGCCCGCAGGCACGCTGCTCATCGAGGCGTGCAAAGCGGTGGGGATCGAGGTCCCATCGTTCTGCTACTACCCCGGTCTGGCGTTGCAGGCGGCCTGCCGGATGTGCCTGGTCCGTATTGAGAAGATGCCCAAGTTGCAGACGGCGTGCACCGTGCCCATCACCGACGGAATGGTTGTCATCACCGAGTCCGACGAGGTCCGGCAGGCGCGCAAGTCGATGATCGAGATGCTGCTGGGCAACCATCCGCTGGATTGCCCGGTATGCGATGCCGGCGGCGAGTGCGAGCTGCAAGACATGACCTTCAAGTACGGCGCGGCAGAATCACGCTACATGGAAGGCAAGCTGCACAAGGATGAGCAGCAATGGTCGCCGGTGGTGTTCTTCGACCGCCCGCGGTGCATCCTGTGCTACCGCTGCGTGCGCGTCTGTGGCGAAGGGATGGACGTATCCGCGCTCGGAGTCCAGTTGCGCAATTCCAGCTCTGTAATCGCCCCCAACATGGGAGACCACCTGGACTGCGAAGAATGCGGCATGTGCATTGACATCTGCCCGGTGGGCGCGCTTACCTCTGGCGCCTATCGCTACAAGACGCGTCCCTGGGAGATGAAGCACGTGGGCACCATCTGCACCCACTGCGGCGACGGCTGCAAGACCACGTTGGGCGCGCGCCGCTCGGATACGGGTATGGACCTGGTGCGCGGCGACAACCGCGACAAGAGCGGCATCAACGGCGACTTCCTCTGCATCAAGGGCCGCTACGCCTTCGACTTCTTCGATCACAAAGACCGCCTGCGCCAGCCACTCGTGCGCAAGGACGGCAAACTCACGCCAGTCACCTGGGAAGAGGCCATCGATCACGCGGCGCAGCGGCTGCGCCAGATTCGTGACGGTCAGGCCGGCCAGGCCATCGGCGTCATCGGATCCAACCGCACGACCAACGAAGAAAACTACCTGCTGCAGAAATTTGCGCGTACCGTGCTGGGCACCAACAACATCGATCATCATCGCACCGCTGACTTTGCCGCCTTCGCCCGGGCCATCGCCGGTAAAACGAACGCCACTGCCAGCATGCGCGACGTAGCCAGTGCCCCGGCGATCCTGCTGATCGGAAACGATCCCACGGAGCAGCATCCTCTGCTGGCCTGGAATATCCGCAACAACGTCCGCCTGAACCGCGGCAAGCTTTACGTGGTAAATGCGCAGGAGATCAAGCTGCGCCGGCAGGCCAGCCGGTTCCTGCAAATCCCTCCGGGACGTGAAGGCAAGTTTGTCGCATTCCTCAATGGCGACGATGCAGCCGCAGGCTCCCTGACCAGCGCGGCAGTGTCCAACGACGCACTGAAACAACTCCGCGAGGAACTGAGAGCCCAGCCGAACCTGGTCATCATTTTTGGCGCCGAGGTGCGCGGCGGCGGCGATATAAGCGCATTGGTCAAGTTTGGGTCCTCGATCAACGCCAGGTTTATCTGCTTGGGCGACTATGCCAACTCCCGCGGGGCCGCCGATATGGGCCTCTATCCTGACCTGCTGCCCGGTTATACCTCCGTTTCTGCCGGCCAGAAGTTCCGCGAGGAATGGGGCACATTACCTTCCGCCGCAGGCATGTCTTTGCCGGAGATGATCCAGGCGGCCCAGGCGGGTAAGCTGGGCGCGTTGTACGTGGTCGGATCCAATCCCGTGGTGGATTACAACTTCGACCCCGCCGTCCTCGCAAAGACATTCGTCGTGGCTCAGGAACTTTTCCTCACGGAGACGGCCATGCTGGCGGAAGTGGTCTTACCCGCAGCCTCAGCCTATGAAAAGAGCGGCACGGTCACCAATACCTGCGGCGATCTGCAATTGCTCAAGAAGGCCGGCGACATTTCCAGCGTCAAGAGTGATTTCGAAATCATCGTCCGGATGGCGGAGCGCATGGGAGCCGACCTGCGCAAACTGGTGCCCTTTGGCGGGGCTGGTTTGCGCGCGGATATGGGCCAGAGCCGCGGCGCGCAGTCGGGTGAGGCCGACCGTCACGCCGTCTGGCTTGCGGCCAACAATCTGGAACCCCGGCTCAGTCCCCTGGATTCAATGGCGATGTTGGATGAGATCCAGCGGCTAGTGCCAGGTTATGACTTCTCCCGGCTGAGTCTGCTGGCCGGTAATGACGAGCACGCGACGGCCGCGGAAGGCAGTAACGCCGGGCCTGGCGACGGAGCAGCGCAGATCGTCCCGGCCCAGGTGGTCCCGGCAAATGACACGCTGTTTACCTCGGGAACTTTAGGACGTTATTCGCACACGCTCGATTCGGTGCTCGAAAACCGGCGTACGCATCCGGCGAACAAAGAGGTCATGGCGGATTGAGCAAATAGCAGTCAGCAATTAGCAATTAGCTCGTTGGTTTCGGGCATTGAGTTTGTGTGAAAGCTCAAGGGCATGTAGCTACGTGGACACAAAAACCTTCATCATCGTTGCTGTCATCAAGATCGCGCTGCTGGTATTCATCCTGCTGACGGCGGTGGCCTACACCACGCTGCTGGAGCGCAAGCTGGTGGCGCGCATCCAGAACCGCTGGGGTCCCACGCGGGTGGGGCCGTTCGGGCTACTGCAACCGCTGGCCGATGGCGTCAAGTTCATCCTGAAAGAGGACATGGTTCCGGACAGCGTGCACAAGGGACTCTACATTCTGGCACCCATGCTGGCGCTGGCCATGTCGCTGGTTGCGATTGCCATCATTCCCTTCGGCCAATCGATCACGATTGCCGGCAAGCAGATTCCGCTGCAGATCACCGGCGTTGCGCACGCGGATGGTTCACTGGGTGATATCAACATCGGCCTGCTGATTATTCTGGGAGCAACGTCGATCGGGGTTTACGGCGTCGCGCTGGCCGGATGGTCGTCCAACAGCAAGTATTCCCTGCTGGGCTCATTGCGCGCCAGCGCGCAGATGATCAGCTACGAACTGGCGCTGGGATTGTCGCTGGTGGGCGTTCTCCTTTTGGCGGGAACGCTGAGCCTGCGCGGCATCGTGGACAGCCAGATTGCCGGATGCAGCGCCCCCTGGCTGGGAAACTGCAGCCAACCCTGGCTGGGTATGTCCTGGCTGAGGTGGGTCCCCCGCTGGTACATTTTTCCCCAATTCATCGCTTTCTTCATCTACCTGATGGCGGCCTTTGCCGAAACCAACCGCATTCCTTTTGATTTGCCGGAAGCTGAAACCGAACTCGTGGCCGGGTATCACACCGAATACAGCGCCATGAAGTTCGCCATGTTCTTTATGGCCGAATACGTGAATATGTTCACCGTGGGCTGCGTGGCCACGCTCCTGTTCTTCGGCGGGTGGCATGGACCGGCTCTTCCCTTCCTGCCCACGATTCTGCAGGCGCTGCTGCCGGTGTTTTATTTCGCGATCAAGGTTCTCTTTTTTATATTCCTCTATATCTGGATTCGCGGCACTCTGCCGCGCTTCCGTTATGACCAGTTGATGGCCTTCGGCTGGAAGTTCTTACTGCCCCTGGCCATCGCCAATATCATCGTCACCAGTTTCATCGTGGCCTGGAGAGCCTCCTAAGAGCGAGATGGTCCACCCGATACTGTTCATCGTCTTCGGCCTGATCTGTGTGGCGGGCGCTATCAACCTGCTGGCGCAACGCCATCCCATCAACAGCGCGCTCTCGCTGGTGGTGGTGATGTCGTCGCTGGCCATGATCTACCTTCTGCTGGGCGCGGAATTTGTCGCCGCGATCCAAGTGATCGTCTATGCCGGCGCCATCATGGTGTTGTTCGTCTTCGTCATCATGCTCTTGAACGCCGGGGCTGAAGAGCGAACCCGGGGCAGCCGTATTGCTTTGCTGGTGGGGGTGCCCGGCGTGGTAGTCCTGGCCTGCGTGATCGGCTGGATCCTGATCAACCGCAGTCAAGCGCTTGGCGGCGTGACTATCGGCGCGGCCAACTTCGGCGACACCCACAACATTGCCAACCTGCTATTCAAGGATTTTCTTCTGCCCTTCGAGATCACCTCGGTCTTGATCCTCATCGCCATCATGGGCGCAGTCGTGCTGGGAAGGAGGGACGGCTAGATGGTTCCTCTCTCCTGGTACCTGATCCTGAGCGCAATCCTGTTTTCGCTCGGCGTCTTGGGCTTTCTGCTGAAGCGCAATATCATCACGATCTTCATGTCCATCGAGCTGATGCTCAACGCCGTCAACCTGACTTTTGTGGCCTTTGCCAACTATTGGTACCACCATGCCGAGCCGGCGCAGCATATCGTGCCGCTGAGCGGACAGGTTTTTGTTTTCTTCGTGATGGTGGTGGCGGCGGCGGAGGCCGCGGTCGGACTGGCCATCATCATCGCCATCTTCCGTACGCGTGAGACTTTGAACGTGGACCGTGTGAACCTGCTGAAATTATGACCGATATCAGCCTCAATCTGTGGGTCATTCCCCTGCTGCCGCTGGCCGGCGCGGCCGTCAACGGCCTGCTGGGACGCCGTTTCAAGAACAGCATGGTCTCGACCGTGGCCCTGTTCTTCACCGCCGTCTCCTTTGGTTGGGCGGTGTGGGCGGTCTATACAGCCTGGCCAGGCGGGCCGGTCCATCTTCCCTACATCGAGACTCACGGTAACTGGATCTGGACGTCAGCTTTCTCCGCGCCCTTCGGCTTCTATCTCGACCAGCTCTCCATGATCATGGTTCTGGTCGTGACCGGCATCGGTTTCCTGATCCACATCTATTCCGTAGGCTACATGGCCCATGAAGGCGGCTATTACCGCTTCTTTGCTTACCTCAACCTGTTCATGTTCTTCATGCTCACGCTGGTCTTGGCCAACAACTATCTGCTGATGTTCGTTGGCTGGGAGGGCGTGGGCCTGGCTTCGTACCTGCTGATCGGTTTCTATATTCACAAGGACTCGGCAGTCAACGCCGGCAAGAAAGCCTTCATCGTCAACCGCATCGGCGACTTTGCGTTCTTGATCGGGATGTTCCTGCTCATCCAGCATTTTGGCACGCTGAACTTTGCTGAGGTTTTCGATAAGCTTTCTACCTACGCGCAGGATTGGGGATGGGGATTTCTCACCATTACCGCGCTCTGCCTGATGTTTGGCGCCGCCGGCAAATCGGCGCAAATTCCACTTTATGTCTGGCTGCCCGACGCCATGGAAGGCCCTACGCCGGTCTCGGCGCTGATCCATGCGGCGACCATGGTGACCGCCGGCATCTACATGATCGCCCGTTCCAGCGCCATCTTCAGCCGTACCCCGAATGCGCTCGTGGTTGTGGCGGTGATCGGCAGCCTCACTGCGATCTTTGCCGCCACCATGGGCATGGCCCAGACCGATATCAAGCGGGTGCTGGCCTACTCCACCGTCTCGCAGCTTGGCTACATGTTCATGGCCTGCGGCGTGGCCGCGTTCTCCGCCGGGATCTTCCACCTGATGACCCACGCGTTCTTCAAGGCCCTACTCTTCCTCGGAGCCGGTTCGGTGATTCACGCCATCGGCGGTGAGCAGGATATGCGGCGCATGGGCGGCTTGCGCAAGGCGATCCCTTGGACGTTCGGCGTCATGACCATTGCCACACTTGCCATTTCCGGCATCCCGCCCTTTGCTGGATTCTTCAGCAAGGACGAAATCCTGGGAAAGACCTTCACCAGCCCCTACGGCGGGCCGGTGCTGTGGGCGATCGGCGTGATCACCGCCGGGCTTACCTCGTTCTACATGTTCCGACTGTGGTTCATGACGTTCTTCGGCGAACGCCACGCGGATGCAGACCTGGGTGAGGCCCACGCCGTTCCCGCAGCGCCAGCCGCTCACGGCCATGGCAACGACGATCATGGTCACGGCTCCGGCGGCGTACACGAGTCGCCGTGGGTAATGCTGGCGCCGCTGGTGGTGCTTGCGGTTGGATCAATCGTTGCCGGATGGGCTGGCGTGCCTGAGTCCATGGGGGGCTCGAACCGCTTTGAGCGCTTTCTAGCTCCTGCTGTGGAGATGAAAGTCACCCATGTTCTCGGCTTCACCGTTCGTAACGGACAGCGAGTGCGGTTCGAGCTGCCTCCTCCCGAAGCGGAGGGTCAGCGGCGCGAAGCGATCGAGTTATCCGTTAATCAGGAACGAGCGCTGGCCGCGGGTTCCGTGCTGGTCGCGGCTTTGGGCTTTTATTTTGCCTGGCTGCTCTACTACAAGCGGCGCGATCTGCCCGACCGTATCACCGCCAAAATCCACGGGATTTATCTCATGGTCTTGCACAAATACTACGTGGACGAAGGTTACGGCGCTATCTTCGTCAAGCCGCTTCTGGCGCTCTCCACGGTCGTCTTCTGGCACGGGATTGACCAGGGTGTTATTGACGGACTCGTAAACGGCGCGGGTGAGACCTCAAAACAAATCGGCGGTGAGCTGCGGCGCATTCAGTCCGGCAACATTCGCTCGTACGCGGGGTGGGTGGCTGCCGGCGGCGCGGCGGTGATCGCCTACATGGTTTTGCGGGCGGTGGCCAAGTGAACGACTCCATCCTCACTGTGGTCACGTTCCTTCCCGCCATCGGCGCGCTGCTGCTCATGCTCATGCCGCGCAACGACCGCGCCCTGCGCTGGGTGGCGCTGATCGTCTCCCTGTTGACCTTCGCCTTCTCGTTACACCTTCCCCGGTTCTTCCATTACGGCAAATCGGGATT
>DATDGY010000180.1:0-15840 GCA_036521855.1 Candidatus Angelobacter sp. | reverse complement strand
GAGCACCACGTTCCATGGCCTCCCCGTCTCAGCCCGAAACTTCTGCCGCCGCGGCCTCGCGGAAGCTGCCCACGCTGCATCAGTTTTTCGCTCCCGGCGGAATGCTCAGCCAGGCGCATCCCAACTATGAGTTTCGCCGCGGCCAGTTGCAGATGGCTGAAGCCGTGGAAAAAGCCCTGACCGAACGCCGGCACCTGATCGTGGAAGCCGGCACCGGCACCGGCAAGACGCTGGCTTATCTTCTGCCGGTGATCCGCAGCGGCAAGCGCGTGATCATCTCCACCGGCACCAAGAACCTGCAGGAGCAGCTCTTCTTCAAGGACGTTCCTTTTTTGGAAGAACTACTCGGCAAGCTGCGCGTCTGCTACATGAAAGGGCGCAATAACTACCTGTGCCGGCAGAAACTCTACGATCTGACCGCCCAGCCGGTATTGAACGGCGCGGAAGAGATTGAAGAATACCGGCGCATTGCCGATTGGGAGACAACTACCGAAACCGGGGACCAGTCGGAATTGACCGACTTGCGCGAGAGCCAGCCGCTCTGGCAAAAGCTGGATGCCCGCGCCGATCGATGCACGGGGCAGGAATGCAAACAATTCGAGCGGTGCTTCATCACCGAGATGCGCCGAAGGATGGCGGAGAGCGACATTATTATCGTGAACCATCATCTGTTCTTCGCCGATCTCAAGATCAGGAGTGAAAGCGACAACGCAGCGGCAATTCTTCCCGAGTTCTCGGCCGTCATTTTTGATGAGGCCCACGATCTGGAGGACGTGGCCACCAGCTACTTCGGGCTGGCGGTCAGCAACCTTCACTTTGAAGAGCTGGCGCGTGACATTGAGCTTACGTTGCAGCGTCAGCAATTGATTCGTCCCTCGGTGCTCTCGGCGCTTGCCCGGCTGCGGGAGCGCACCCGCTTGTTCTTTGAATTGCTCCCGCCCGGACAGGGCCGCTTTCGCTTCGAAAACAAGCAGGCATTTCTGGAAGAGAACAGCGGAGAATATGGCGCGGTGATGGAAGCCCTGGAATGGGTGAATTCCGAACTCGAACTGATTGACGACAAGCCGCCAGAGGTGCTCAACTTCGGCCGCCGCATACGGAAACTCAAAACCGAATTTGCGTTCCTCCTGGAGCAGGAAGACTCGAGCCTGGTCTTTTGGATTGAAAGACGCAGCACGCGCCGGCTCCGCGCGGGGCAGATGCATGTCCTCATCCAGGCCACGCCCATCGATGTCTCGGAGATCCTGAAGAAGACGCTGTTTGAGAACGTTGACACCGCGGTGCTCACTTCAGCCACGTTGGCCGTGACGGGAGCCGAGCAAGGCAGTTTCGGGTACATCCGGCAGCGCGTTGGGCTGGAGCACTCGCGTGAACTGGTAGTGCCTTCTCATTTTGACTACGCCAGTCAAACGTTGCTCTACGTTCCTCCGGACCTGCCGGATCCGCGCTCCGAGTCGTTCGCGCGCCTGGCCGCGGAGAAAATCCGGCGCATTCTCGAGATCACCCAAGGCCGCGCGTTTTGTCTCTTTACAAGCTACAAGCAGATGCATGAGATCCACGATCGGCTGGCGTGCGAGCTTCGTTTCCCCACATTCTTGCAGGGGCAAGCGCCTAAGAACGCCTTGCTGGAAGAGTTTCGTCTCACGCCGGGAGCGGTCCTGTTCGCTACCGCGTCTTTTTGGCAGGGCGTGGACGTGCAAGGCGAGCAGCTCAGCTGCGTCATCATCGACCGCCTGCCCTTCGCTGTCCCCAATGATCCGGTCGTAGCCGCGCGCATCCGCGCCATCGACGCGGCCGGAGGCAATGCCTTCTTCGAGTATCAGGTGCCGGCGGCGGTGATCTCGCTGAAGCAAGGCTTCGGCCGGCTGATTCGCTCGGTCAAGGACCGCGGTGTGCTGGCGCTTCTGGACAACCGCGTGCTGAAGCAACGCTATGGCAAAGTGTTTGTCGAGAGCCTGCCGGCTTACCGCCAGACCAGGGATTTGGGTGAGGTGGAAAAGTTCTTTGCCGAGCCGTAATCAACGGCAGCCCTTGGCCGCCTTCAGCCTCGAACCACCCGCGGTCCCACGCTGGGATTCTCCTCTAGCACCTCGATGACCAGCTCGCGGATGGTGAACTCCTCATGTGTCGCGTGGCTGGAAGTGCTTACGCGGTGCAGCGCGACGCTTCCTGCTTCAATCTCGTCGGCGAGTTTGCGCAATGCTGCAGCGGTTCTGGCTTCATCCAGGCCGAAAGCATATTTGCCCGCCTTGCTGGCGCACTCGGTAACGTTAATCATGGTCCGGTCCTCCCCTGGGTCGTTTCTACGATCCCCACAGTAAAGAGTTCCCTTCTCCCAAGAACGGCTACCTGAAACCGCTCTTGCATCCAACCTTGTTCTCTTTTTTACACCGGTTGTGAGGGTCCCAGCGTGGCACTTTCAGAATAGATAAGTAGCGTCTAAGAAGGCGGCTGTAGCGCTTGGCAAAACCGTGGTACCTAGACAAACTATTCTTTTTTCAATGGGTTAGAGGCACTAGCTCCGCACGCTGGGTCAGACCAATCGGAGCATTTTGGCTCCTCCGATCGCGAGCGGTCCTCTCCCCGCGCGGGTTCAGCCACAGCCCGGAAGGTGTAGCTGTTCACTTCCTCCAGACCGCCGCTAGAATTCCTGGAGCGCAGATCAACCGCGTAGTCCTGGTTGCTCTCCAGCACGGTAGAGGGAACCCAGAACGTGGCCACGGCGCCCGACGCGGCCGACTTCGCTTTGCGCAAGCTTTGACTCAGAATATCGGCCTTTGCCAGGAATGGCCGAAGAGTGGCGCGCAGAGATCTGCGCCCATCGCTCGCGCCGACCGGAAGTTGTAAGCGCAGCAGGGCAGGACGCGACGGCACCATCACGGAAGGAACATCGGAGCCTCCACCGCCGCGGACGATCGAGTCATCCGGCACCAGTCTGTAGGAGGACACCTGCTCGGGCGGCTTTTGTGTTGGAAGCTGCTGGGCCGATGGCGTGGAAGGCGAGGGCAGCGCCGCAACGAAGCTTTCCGGCGGCTTCACCTGCGGGAGCCGGCGATAATCCCCGCCGGTCTTAGCGCCCAGAATCCAGCCTGCGGCCAGCAGCAGGGAAGCTGCCAGCGCGTACTTGATTCCAGCCCATAAGGAAGCATGGCTCTCCTGCCACGCCCCAAGCACGGACGGCCGATAACTGAGTCGTACCACCGCTCGGCGGGGCTCTCCCGCGACGGAAGTTGTGGCCGGAGTGATGTCCAACAGGAGCGCGTTGCCGCCCTTCAGGAATATGGTCGCGCGGGACGGCGCTATGCCCTGCGCCTCGGTATAGGGCACGCGATGTGTCGCCAGCAACACCTCGTCTCCCTGGTAGCTGGTCCTGATTTCAAGCAACTCAGCGCCTTCTTCGATCTCAAGAGCACGCTCCGACCCCGCGGACAGGTCCATCTCCGCACACTGCACGCCGTCGACGGCTAGCGTGACGAATTGCGCCGCCGCCTTGCGGCGCCGCGCGGCTTCAGCGGAAAGCTGACTGCTGACGCTTTTTCGCTCCTCCGGGGTAAGCGGCGGAGCTTGCTGCGACTGGTCAGGATTGTTGTGGCTTGCTGTGTTTTCCATAAAGAACCTCGGCAGGGCCAGCTTTTTTTCGGGGGGATCGAAGGCCAGTGCCCGAGTGAGCCGGCTATAGCAAACAGGATCGATAAATGCATGGCAGCGGTTGATTTCCACCTGATCGTGGTCCATTTTCTCCGCCGTAGCGCCAACCAGCTGCGGCGGAAGCATGGCGGTTTCGGCGCCAAAATCGGAGGGCACGGGGCAGCTTCTGGTGGTGCTCCAGGGGATAAACGCCCTCAAGCATGCCTCCGCCAAATCTGCCCAGCGTTCCTGGTCCTGGCTGGGCTCGAACCTTAACTCGCCGTGTTGTGTTCTGCAAGTTCTGAGGAGCCTGCCGAACCGCCGCTCCAGTTTGCCCATCAACGCGCCTTTGGCGCGGCGGTATTCATCCGCTCCCAGATATCGCTCTGTTACCGTCTCATACAGGCGCTGTGTCTCCGCGGTGCTGTAGTTGTGAAGCAGCCGGTGGATACCAACATTCACGTAGAACGAGGACATGGCGGTGGTCATACGCACCACATTCTTGATGTAGCGGATGGCCATGCTTTCCGGCGTCTGGCCGCCGGCATTTTCCTGCTCTTTCTCGAAGCGGTCGGATTCAAAGAGTATAAGCCACTGCAGAGCGTCTTGTTCCTCGCGGCTGATACGAGTGATGCCTCGCTTGAGATATTTATCGCGCCAGTAAGCCCTGCGATTTTCGCGCCCTCGCTGTGTTTTGAGCTTGTTCAAAGCGCCGCTCAGAATTCGGACGGCTACGGCCCGGCTGGGGAAGATGAAGTAAGCCAGTTGAAAGCTTCTCTCCAGCAGATCTTCTTGTGCAGCCAAAAAGGCCTCCTCGGAACCCATTCCGGCCGGAGCTTTAGCGCCGGCCAGAATGGTACAGTTGGGTCGCAACTGTGGCACCCACCCCGGAAGTATGCGGATGCCTTATTGTAGTGTGTCCCAAGGGGGAACGGCACAGCGTGGCACTTTCGGAAGAAGTTGCCGAAATCCCGGTTCCTCGCCACTAGCCGGCTTGGCGTCGAAACGCGCGGTTGAGCCAGACACACACTGCACGTCTGGGGGATTCATTACAGAGGGCACGTTGTTACAGTCGCTGGCGCTTGTCCCAGCTGACAATGAACTACAGAAACAGCCCGATGCGGGCAGTTCGGGAAAGCGAACGGGCAAAATGCCGAGGTTTCCTCAGTGCCCGATCGAACACGGACCGGCGCCGGAGTTTTCCTCCATAACTTCAATGACCAGCTCGCGGACCGTGAACTCCTCATGCTCGGCATAGCTGGAAGTGCTTACGCTATACAGCACGACGATGCCTGTCTCAATGTCGTCGGCCAGCTTGCGCAATGCCTGCGCGGTTCTGGCTTCGTCCAGGCCGAAAGCGTACTTGCCCGCCCTGCCGGCGCACTCAGTAGCGTTGATCATACTCTCCCTTCCAGAAACATATGCATTCCTCCACGCACAACAGTTCCCACCCTTGTCAGGACCGTCCGATCGCGGCATCCGTCGCGGAACCGTGTTGAAATGGATACGGATTCGATCCCTTCCTCTTGTGCCGAGAGTAGACAAGACGCACCCCGAAAGTCCTCAAGATTTCTCAATTCTCGCTCAATTTTTCGCCTCCACCCTGCGGGGACGACCGAGCCCACGGAACCCGAGAAGGAACCGGTTTCCCAGTCGTGGGGCACCAGCCTGCCGTAAATGATTCAGCCGCTTCAACTTGCCGGGATTAACTTCCGCCCCAAAAACCGGACACTCTGCATTCGACAGTCCTTATAATTGGGAGTCGGCCCCTCCGGGATTTTGTTCCTTTTTTTTACAGGTACCCGAAATGAATGAGGAGAAACACACTGTCTACGAGTTCGGCGGCTTCGAACTGAACCTGGCGCAGCAGAAACTGCTACGCCATGGAGAACCTGTACCGCTGGCGCACAAGGTTTTCGAGACTCTTGCGTTACTGGTCCAAAACCCGGGGCGTGTGCTGGAAAAAAAAGAACTGATTCAAGCCCTTTGGCCTGAGAGCTTCGTGGAGGAAGGCAATCTGAGCCAGAATATCTTTCTTATCAGAAAGCTTCTGGGCGATGACCGGAACGGTCACAGCTTCATTCATACGATACCGCGCAAGGGCTATAAGTTCATCGCCTCGGTCACCGAGAGAGAGACGATGGCACTTGCCCCCGTCCCAGCGGTTGCGGAGTTTTGGAGACAGCACAGCCCCTTCCGCAGCTTGCAGGTATTCGAGCCGGAAGATGCCTGGCTGTTCTTCGGACGCGATGCGGAAATCCGCGATCTGCTCTTCCGTCTAGGACGCTCGCCGGTGCTGGCTGTAGTGGGCAATTCGGGCAGCGGCAAATCGTCTCTGCTCCGCGCCGGGTTGATTCCGGCTCTGCATGCGGCACGCTTCTGTGAAGAGAACGCGCCTGCCAGAGCGAATGGCTCGGCTGGAGTCTCCGCCGTCTCATGGCGTGTCGCGGTGTTGCGTCCTTCAGCGGCGCTCTTTGATTATCTGGCGGAAGTTCTTCCCAGCCAGTTGGCGCCTGAATTGAGCGCCAAGGAGCAGGCCGAGTTCATCGCCGACTGTCGCAGCAAGCTCGGCGGAGGTGGTTGCGCCCTTCGCGGTGTCATCCGTGCCATGGTCCTTGCCGCGATTGCAAATACAGACAAGGCCGAGAGCGACTCCACAAGACGCCCGCATGTCCTGCTGGTGGTCGACCAGTTCGAGGAGATCTTCACGCTTACCGGCAAGCAGGAGATCCGCGACCGATACATTGATGGACTGCTGGCAGCGGCTTGTGTGGATGGCGCGATTCCAGTGCACCTGGTGCTGGCGCTGCGCGCGGATTTCTACGGGCATTGCCTGGAACATGCCGGGCTGAGCCGCACCGTGGAGACCAACCTCTACAACGTGCCGCGCATGACGCCGGCGCAGATGCGCGAGACGATTGAGAAGCGTCTGCAGCTCGCCGGAGCGAGGGCGGAGCCGGGCTTGATCGACGCCTTGCTGGAGGATGCCGGCGCGGAGCCAGGCAATCTGGCGCTGCTGGAACACGCGCTGGGCCAGTTGTGGGAGCAATGCGGCGGTCCCGGCCGCACATTCACCAACCAGGGTTACGCGCATATCGGACGGCTGCGGGGAGCGCTGGGACGGCATGCCGACAAGGTCTTTGAGAATCTGGGCGATGACGAACAGAAACGGCTGGCGCAGAAAATCTTTCTCGCACTGGTCCACTTGGGGGAGGGCGCGCAGGATACGCGCCGTCGGGTAGCGAAGGCCGAGCTTCTTGCTTTGGGTGAGCCCGAACAAGTGGAGAAGTTGCTGGCGTGCCTGGCATCAAGCCGGTTGGTTGCTACCGGCCGGGAGGGAGAAGAAACGTTTGTCGAGGTCTCGCACGAGGCGCTGATTCGCGAATGGTCTGCGTTGCGGGAATGGATTAGCCAGAACCGGGAAGAGCTTGCCCTGGAGCGGCGGGTGTTACAAGCAGCCGAAGAGTGGAGCGATCTGAACCGGGATCCGGGAGCGTTGCTGCAGGGAACGCGATTAGCACAGGGAGAAGACTGGCTGGGGCGGCATCAGGACGCTCCCGATCTTTTGCGGGAGTATCTCGAAGCCGGCATCAAGGCGCGCGCCGCGGCAGAACGTAAAGAACGCGAAGACCAGCAGCGTGAGCTAAGACTGCAGAAAGCCACGGCGCGGCGCTTTCGCTGGTTCACTTACAGTTTGGCGGTTCTCCTGATGCTGACGACCGGTTCAGCATGGTTTGCATACCACCAGCGGGCTCTGGAAAAGTCTCGAGCCATGGCGGCCGAGGCGGAAGAGTTAGCATCCAATGATCGCGGGCTGGCGATCGATTTGGCAATACGGGCCTGGCAGACTGCAAAGAGCGTAGAATCTCGTCGCGCGGTGGCCAGGACATCCGCTGAGCCGTTATTGACCCTGAACCATGATGACGAAGTCGGCGGCGCAGTCTTTTCTCCCGATGGGCAGCGGATTCTTAGCACCAGCCGCGATCACACCGCCAAATTGTGGAGCGCGAGCGACGGCCGGCTTCTCGCGATCCTCCGCCACGATGCGCAGATCGAAGACGCCGAGTTTTCCGATGACGGGCGGCGCATCGTTACCGCCAGCGACGATCACACGGCCCGTCTCTGGGATGGAAAGGATGGCCGTCTTTTAGCCATTCTCAAGGGCCACACGGACATAGTTCGGAACGCCAGATTTGCGCCTGGCGGCAAGTGTGTCGTCACCGCCAGTGACGATCGCACAGCCCGGATCTGGGACAGCGCCGATGGACATGTGGTCTTGACGCTCGCAGGCCATTCCGATAGGGTCACGGACGCCGCGTTTTCTCCGAATGCTCAGGTCATCGTCACTGCCAGCGCTGACAGGACAGCCCGCCTCTGGAACGCCGCCAACGGCCGGGTACTGACTACGCTCAAAGGGCATTCTGAAAGCATCGAGTCTGTGCAATTCTCGCCGGATGGACAACGTATCGTAACGGCTAGTACTGACTTCACGGCGAGAATCTGGAACGCCTCGGATGGCCGGCTCATCGCTGTTCTCAAGCATCAGGCGCCGGTGTTCGTTGCTGCTTTCTCGCCCGACGGCCAACGCGTCGGCACCGCCAGCTTTGACCACACCTCCAGTATCTGGAACAGTAAGGACGGCACTCTGCTAGCCACGCTGAGACATGAAGGGCCGGTGACGGATGTGGAGTTTTCGCTGGACGGACGTCGTCTTGTCACAGCCAGCATGGATCACACTGCGCGCGTGTGGAGCGCCAGCGGGGGGTTGCTTGCGGTCCTTCAGGGCCACTCGAGCGACGTTTATCACGCAGCCTTTGCCCCGTCGGGAGAGCAGGTGGTGACCGGCAGCGCCGATCACACGGTCAGGACTTGGAACCTACATTCGGCGCGGGCCGCGATCCTCTTCCGTGATAATTCGCTGAATGTGCGCCCAACATTCTCGCCCGATGGCAAGCTCATGTCTACCGTCAACGATAGTGTGGCGAAGGTTTGGAGCATTCCGGACGGCCATCTGCAATTTGAGCTCAAGGGTCACTTGGGCAAGATTTGGTGCACCGCTTTTTCCTCCGACGGCCAGCGGATCGTCACCGCCAGTGTGGATCGCACCGCGCGCGTCTGGAGCAGCCATGATGGGAGGCTTCTGTACACGCTCGCAGGCCACACCGCGGATGTTAACAGTGCCGTCTTTTCTCCCGATAGCCAACGCATCGCAACCGCCAGCGACGACCACACTGCGCGCGTGTGGAGCGCCGCAGATGGCCATTTGCTGCTTATCCTTGCGGGCCACACTGGGGAAGTCATTAGCGCCGCATTTTCTCCTGACGGCCAGCGACTCGTCACCGCTGGCAGCGACCACACGGTGCGTTTATGGAACTCCTTTGACGGCCGTCTGCTAGCTACGCTCTCAGGCCACACGGATCAAGTCTACGTCGCAGTGTTCTCCCCCGACGGCCAACACATCCTCAGCGCCGGCAAAGATCATACTGCCCGCTTGTGGAGCTGGGATGGTGAGCCGTTGGCTACTCTCCAGGGTCACACCGAAGAAGTTTGGGGTGTCTACTATTCCCCGAACAGCCGCTACATTGCCACGGCCAGCCTGGATCATGCCGCTCGCTTGTGGGACGCCGACGGTCATTTCCTGGCTGTTTTAGGGCATTCAGATACAGTGTGGGGAGCACATTTTTCTCCCGACAGCCAGCGTGTGGTTACGGCTAGCTCGGACCACACCGCGCGGGTATGGAGTGTCGCCGATGGCCGTCTGCAGGCCACGCTCCAAGACTCAGGTCCCCTCATCACGGCCGCGTTCTCCTCCGACGGACGGCACATCCTCACCGGCTGTATCGATGGCAGCGCCCGGTTCTGGGAGATCCTCACCCTCGACGACATCGAGCGCATCTTGTCGAAGTGAGAAACCCGAAAATGGCTCAACGCTTATTTCGGGTGCACCAGAATATTGTCAATCAATCTCGTGCTACCCACATATGCCGCTACGGCCACAAGTGCGCCGCCCGATATGTTGGCCACCGCGTCCAGTGTGTCAGGATTGACAACCTCAAAATAGTCAAGGCGGACGGAAGGTTCATCGGCGATAACCAGTTTGCCGGCAGCAGCGATCCGCGCGGAGTCGCTTTCGCCCTGGTCGGCCAGCAACTGCACCCGCATCAACGCCCGGTAGAGGACCGTCGCCTGTCTGCGTTCCTCCGTGCCGAGGTAGAGGTTGCGGGAACTCAGGGCCAGGCCGTCGGGCTCGCGGACCGTGGGACAGACGACAATCTCAACGTCGAAGTTCAGGTCGTTCACCATCTTGCGGATGATGGCGGCCTGGGCGGCATCCTTCTGGCCGAAGAAAGCCAGATCCGGTTGGACAATGTTGAACAGCTTGGCCACGACGGTGGTTACGCCGTAGAAATGTCCAGGCCGGAAGCGGCCGTCCAGCTTGTCGCTCATACCCTCCACCTTGACCCAGGCGGTGGCGCCAGGAGGATACATTTCTTCCACGGAGGGCTGAAACAGATAGTCGGTCTTCTCCGCGGCCAGCAAGGCCGAATCGCTTTCCAGACTGCGGGGGTACTTGGCCAAATCTTCATTGGGACCGAACTGTCTGGGGTTGACGAAGATGGATACCGCCACCACGTCTGACTGCGCGCGCGCCGTCCGCACCAGAGAAAGATGTCCCTGGTGCAGGGCCCCCATGGTGGGGACCAAGCCCAGGCGCTTTCCGGCACGACGCCCTTCGCGGCTGAGGGCCGTCATTTCTGAAGCAGAGGTGATGGTGAGCATGAGAGAAGCTCTTAGCCACTAGCTCCTAGCTATTAGCCAAAACGCATCGGGCTGGCGAACACCGGCGGCGGAAGTGGCTAAGGGCTACTGGCTAGGAGCTAACGGCTGCTCTACTTCGCATGCACCTTCATTGCCTTCCGCCGCAGGATCGCTTCCAGGTCGGCCTTGGTCTCTTTGGGCAGATGATAGGACTCCGCGTCGTTCGGATAGCTGCCCGATTCCACGTCAGCCTTGAACTGCTCAACGGCGTTGCGGATCAAGGCGGCGGCATCGCCATAGCGGCGCACAAACTTGGCCAGCGGCGTGAAGGTGAGGCTCACAATGTCATGGAACACCAGCACCTGGCCGTCGCACTCCGGTCCAGCACCGATGCCGATGGTAGGGGCCGAAACTTCGCGCGTGATCATCGCCGCCACTTCCCGGGGCACGCCCTCGAGGACGATGGAGAATACCCCGGCGCGGTCCAGCGCTATCGCGTCTTTCATCAGGCGCTCGATGCCGGCGAGATCTTTGCCCTGGACCTTGTACCCGCCCATCTTGTGCAGAGATTGTGGGGTGAGGCCGATGTGGCCCATGACCGGGACCTCGGCGTCGAGAATGCGGCGGACCAGGTCAACTCGTTTGTCGCCGCCTTCGACCTTAACCGCTTCGGCGCCTCCGTCCTTGACGAAGCGCATGGCGTTGGCTACGCCCTCTTTCGCGTCGTCCTGGTAAGAGCCGAACGGCATGTCGGCAATCACCATGGCCGACCGCACAGCGCGGCGCACCGCCCGCGTGTGATGCAGCATCTCCTCCATGGTGACCGGCAGCGTGCTCTCATAACCCAGTACAACCTGGGCCAGCGAGTCGCCCACCAGGATCAGGTCGATGCCGGCTTCGTCCACCAGCCGCGCGGTCGAGTAGTCGTACGCGGTCAGGCAAGTGATGAGCTCATGCCTTTGCTTCTTTTCTTGAATTGTGGTGGTGGTGATTTTCGATCGGGCGGAAGAACCCTGCCCGTCGTTCAGGGAAGTGATGCTCATGTCGCCTCCAGTGCAGTTCGGGAACTCCCGATACCGCCTGTTACGGCATGATTGTAACTCTAAGGCGGCCCGCTTGCCAGTGTAGTTTTTCTAGCTCATGGCAGCTTTTAAGGCCGTGTGGCACAGCCGCCCCGCCTGTGCGGGTCGGTGTTTGACACCCGCCAAACCGTGCCCGTACAATCAAGACTGCTGCCGATCCTGTGTCGCGCAGCATTCTTTTTGTCCACCAGCGTGAGTCCCATTGGCGGTGTAGCTCAGGTGGCTAGAGCGACGGTCTCATAATCCGTAGGTCGTTGGTTCGAGTCCAACCGCCGCCACCAAATCTTCTTGTAAATGAGGCTTCCTGTCGCTAGAGCGACGGTCTCGGCTTTTCTTCGACGGGACAGCCGAGCTGTCCCTAGGCGTAGGTCGTTGGTTCGAGTCCAACCGCCGCCACCGGGTTCGTCATCGATGTTTTCAATTTTGGAGTCGCTTTCAACTCCCGGCAACACCCATCCAGACGGGGAAATGCGTGTTGCCCCCCTCAAACATCACCCAGACGCGGCTTTGTAGTGGTGGCGCCGCAGTCGAGCCGACCGGTACACAGGGCGAGGCCCATTCGTTGCTGATGTTCAGCGACGGAATTTCGACCTGCACGCGCATGTGGACATCCGGTCTGGAGGTCACGATCGCAGGGTAGATTCCATAGGCTTGCCCCGATTGCGGCTTGGTTCCGAGCGGCGTTGGCCCCCGCACAACCTGTGCGGCGGACGCGGCGCTGGCGAAGGCTCGGGCCTTTGCCGGACGCGCAGCAGAAACGAAGACGAACAGAATCGCCGGCAGCAGCAGGCACGCGGCCAGGAGCAGCCCCGAAAGCTTTGCGAAATTGGTCATGGGCGGTTTCCCTCGGTAGTGGAATGGCCAATCTTACATCCGCACCCTGCGGGAAGCACTCAACTACGAAGCCGGAGTTCACTTGCAGTGCTCCACGCACTTCCTCGTGAAGATGGTTACGGTAACGCTGTTCTGCTCCTGCAACGCCTTCTGGTTCGCAAATACCGGAGTTTCGCCAAGGACGAACTGCTTGCTCCGGAGGTCGCGGATAAAGATGAGGTAGGGCTTTTGGTTGGGCATCGGACAAGCCTTCGAAGAGCTCTTGATCTTGCTCTCGTAGCAGCTTGACGAGGTCTTCATGGCGCTCCAACCGTCCATTCGTTCCGCCCATTGCGCGTCCATCAGCCCGGTATCCACCGGCAGATATGCGCTGATGGCGTAACGAATCTCTCCTCCCTGCGGCTCAACCGGGCCCCAAGCCTTGCCCTCGCCGGGAAGGAAGGAGAACGCCTTGTCTTCCGACTGGATCCACTGATACACGGGTTCGGGGCCCTTGCCGAACCGGAAGATCGTGTGAGGGTTGTTCTTGCGGTCGTAGATGATGCCGGCCACGATCAGCACGATGACGGCGCCGGCGGCCGCGCTGGCGACCACAGCCATGCCGGTCTGAAACCAACGCGGGCTTCGTTTGGCCGGAGCCAGCGACCGGCCGCAGGAAGGGCAAAGCTGGACGCCCGCATCGAGCGGCCGAGAGCAATGCGGGCAGAGACGGGTTTTCTCGGATGGCGACAAGGCGAGATCATTCTGCGGCGGTTCAGGTGAGGCTGTCAACGCAGGCAAGTATCCGGCGGTGGGTTACTTGAAGTGGCCGGTAGAAACTGGTCGTCAGAAACTGTCACCTTGAGCGAACCCGAAGGAGCGAATGCGACCGAGGGCGAGTCGAAAGGTCCCTAGGATGTGTCCTCTGCCATGCCGCAACAAGGCGTTCTTCCGACACTGCTTGTGTTTCCGGGGACAGATTTTGGCGAGAATTCCCTGCATCGGCATGGAGGAACAGCCATTCTCGGGATTTCTCCACGCGCCCTCCGTCGTCCGCTGCGCGGACTTCCTCGGGCTTGGTCGAAATGACAGGCCCTGGCGGCGTGGTCATTTCCAGGTGGTCATGGGCATCCTGAGAGCCAAAGCAGCCCCACTACTAACAATCCGAACCATTTTCAGGCTGTGCACAGACTCAGCTACAATCAATGGTTTCTTGACCTGTGCCGTTTTCATCCTAGAAGAAGGTTAACCGCCGAGAATCATGCTGCGCTACTTCACCGCCGGAGAATCGCACGGAGAGACGCTGGTGGCCTTCCTTTCCGGAATGCCGGCCGGCCTGAAAGTTGACCAGCGCTTCCTGGACCGCGAACTGTGGCGGCGACAACAGGGATTCGGACGTGGCGGCCGCATGAAGATCGAGACCGACCAGGCGCATATCGTCTCCGGCGTACGCCAGGGACAAACCATCGGCTCGCCAATCGCGATTCTGCTTGAGAACAAGGACTGGAAAAACTGGCAGGAAGCTTTGCCGGTGGAACCGGGCGATCCGGCGAAACACAAAAGAGTGGCCTCGCCGCGGCCGGGTCATGCCGACCTAGCGGGCGCGCTGAAATACGACTTCTCTGAAGCGCGATACGTGCTGGAGCGGGCTTCGGCACGGGAGTCGGCGGCCCGCGTAGCTGTAGGCGCAATTGCCAAGCTGTTCTTGCGGGAGCTGGGGATTGAGGTATTGAGTCACGTGATGGCCGTCGGCAAGGCCGCGCTTGGCAACGCCGAGGTGGCTTGGGAAAAACTGCAGGCACTACACGCCAAGGGCGAAGTCTTGCTCAACTGCGCTGATCCCGAAGCCGAGGAGCGCATGAGGGCCGAGGTCGATCACGCGCTTCGTACCGGCGATTCCGTGGGCGGAGTGTTCGAGGTAGTCGCCCACAACGTGCCTCCGGGGCTGGGAACGTACGCGCAATGGGACGAACGCCTGGACGGCCTGCTGGCGATGGCGGTGATGTCACTGCAGGCGGTCAAGGCGGTGGAGATTGGAACCGGCGTAGGCTCGGCTATCTCGTTTGGCTCGACCGTCCATGACGAGATCGGATATTCGCGTGACCCCGCGGCCAAGGCATTCACCGGGTTCACCCGCGCATCCAACCACGCCGGCGGAATCGAAGGCGGTATCTCCAACGGCGAGGACATTTTGGTCCGCGGCTACTTGAAGCCGATCTCCACTCTGCGCCGCCCGCTGGGGTCGGTCGACTTTGCGACACGCGAGCCGGTCAAGGCCGCCTACGAACGCTCCGACGTCTGCGTGGTCCCGGCCGCCGGAGTGGCCGCTGAAGCCATGGTCGCGCTCACGCTGGCCCGCTGCGCTTTGGAAAAGTTCGGCGGAGACTCCATCCCAGAGACCTTGCGCAATTTCGAAGGATACAAACAACAACTGCGGAAGTTTTGACGAGGAAAATGATCTATCCCATAGTGAAGTACGGCGACCCCGTCCTGGAAAAGCCTGCCCAGACCATCACGGAGTTCGACGGCGCACTGCAGAAGCTGGTTGACGACATGTTCGAGTCCATGTACGCGGCTCACGGCGTGGGCCTGGCCGCGCCGCAGATCGGCATCAGCAAACGGATCGCCGTCATCGACGTTACTTTCAAGGAGGACCCCGATGCCAAGCTGGTGCTGGTGAATCCGGAGATCATCAAAAAACAGGGCAAGCAAAGCGGAAGCGAAGGCTGCCTCAGCCTGCCCGAGTTTCGGGAAACTGTGAACCGGGCCAACGTGGTCACCGTCCGCGCCCAGGACCTGGATGGCAAGTGGTTCGAAAAAACCGGCGAAGGTCTGCTGGCCCGCGCCTTGCTCCATGAAACGGAACACCTGATGGGAAGGCTGTATATCAGCCACATCAGCGCTCTCAAGCGCGACATCATCAAACGCAAGATCAAGAAACTCATGCGCGCCGGCGAGTGGAAATGAAGCTGGTTTTCTGCGGGACGCCGCAGTTTGCTGTGCCGACGTTGCAGCGGCTGACGGCATCCGGATTTGACGTGCAACTGGTGGTCACCCAGCCCGACCGTCCGCAAGGCCGCGGCATGGAGCTGGCGGCTCCTCCGGTCAAGCAGGCGGCGCAAAAGCTGAACCTGCCCGTCGTCCAGCCGGAAAGAATCAAAAACAATGAAGGCTTTCAGAAACAGCTTGCCGCTCTGGCGCCCGAAGCTATCATCGTAGTCGGATACGGGCGCATCATTCCCCACTGGATGCTGGCCCTGCCACTGCGCGGGAACATCAACGTTCATGCCTCGCTCCTGCCCAAGTACCGTGGCGCCGCCCCGATTCAGTGGGCTATCGCCAACGGAGAGAGTGTCACCGGAGTGACCACCATGCTCTTGAACGAAGGGCTGGATACAGGCGACATTCTTCTGCAAACGGAAACGCCAATCCTTCCCGAAGATACCTCGGTGACCCTGTCGCCGCGACTGGCCGAATTGGGCGCAGACTTACTTGTCAAAACCTTGCACGGTCTGGAAAGAGGAGACATTCACCCGGGTCCCCAGGACCATACTCGCGC
>DATDGY010000179.1:0-9685 GCA_036521855.1 Candidatus Angelobacter sp. | reverse complement strand
GGCTCGCGAAAAGCGTTACAATTCTTGAGTTTTGGTCAAACTGTTTGGCCCGTCTGCGGGGCTGCTATAGTATGTTTCCCTTCCTGGTGTCGCCAAAGAGGCGTAAAGGAGTGCCATCATGAAAATCGCGGTCACGGTGAATGGGACCACGCACCAGAGCGAGATCGAGCCGCGCACGCTTCTGGTCCATTATCTGAGAGATGTGCTCGGTCTGACTGGAACCCACGTGGGCTGCGAAACCTCGTTGTGCGGAGCCTGCACGGTGCTGGTGGATGGGCAAGCGGTGAAGTCGTGCACCATGCTGGCCGTGCAGGCCGATGGCTCAACCGTCACCACCATTGAAGGCCTGGCGCAAAACGGCGAGTTGCACCCGATTCAGCAGGGATTCTGGGAGCACCACGGGCTGCAGTGCGGTTACTGCACGCCGGGCATGATCATGGCAGCAGCGCAGATCCTGCAACGCAATCCCGATCCCAGTGAAGAGGAGATCCGGCACGGCCTGGAAGGCAACCTCTGCCGCTGCACCGGATACCAGCACATCGTCCAGTCGGTGCAATGCGCCGCGAAAAAGATGAAATCCAAATCGGTTGCCCGATAAGAGAAAGGGCCGCGAATGAACGCCAATCAACGCAAAAAAGAGGAAATCCCCCTCAGCGGCAGGAGTTTCCTCGTCCCAGCTGATTTATTTGTGTTGATTCGCGGCGATTCGCGGCTAGTTCGGTTTTCGGAGGACTTATGGCGGAGAAATTTGTAGGCTCGAGCGTAAAGCGCACCGAAGATCCACGGCTGATTCAGGGGCTGGCCCACTACGTGGATGACATCAAGCTCCCGGACACGCTGCATGCGGTCTTTCTGCGTTCCATCCACGCCCACGCTCGCATCAAGAAGATTGACACCGCCGCGGCCGAAAAGCTTCCCGGCGTCGTAGGTGTCTATACCGGCAAGGACCTCTCCCAGAAGATCGGCCCGGTGCCGTGCGGCGCGGCCATCCCGGAGATGAAGACCCCGGACCACCGAGTGCTGGCGACGAGCAAGGTCTATTGGGTTGGCCATCCCGTGGCTATGGTGGTTGCCGAGAACAAGTACATTGCCCGCGACGCCGTGGACCTGATCGAGGTGGAGTACGACGAGCTGCCCGCCGTGCTGGACGAAGAGAAGGCCGCCGATCCGAAGAGCCCGGTCATCCACGAGAAGATCGGCAGCAATGTGGCCTACAAGCTGACCGCCGGTGAAGGCGACATCGAGGCGGCGCTGAAATCCGCCGACAAGGTCATCAAGCAGAAAATTCTCAACCGGCGCCTGGTGCCCATCGCCATGGAGCCGCGCGGCGTGCTGGCCAGATACTATCCCGGCGAGCAGGAGCTCACGCTTTGGACCTCGACGCAGATCCCCCATCTTGCGCGCACCCAAATATCTCTCATGCTGGGCTTTCCGGAAAACAAGCTGCGCCTGATCGCGCCCGAGGTCGGCGGCGGCTTCGGCTCCAAGCTCAACGTTTATGCCGAGGAAGCCATGCTGGGTTGGGCCAGCATACAACTGGGCCGTCCGGTGAAGTGGATTGAGGGCCGCCGCGAAAACATGCAGGCTACCATCCACGGTCGCGGGCAGACTGGGTACATCGAAATCGGCTGCAAGAAAGACGGCACCATCACCGGCTTCCGCTATAACGTCTTTGCCGACATGGGTTCGTACTTCCAGTTGCTCACGCCGGCCGTCCCCACGCTGACCGGGCTCATGCTCTCCGGCTGCTACAAAATTCCCGCCATCCAGATGAACGTGACCGCCACCTTTACCAACAAGATGTCCACCGACGCCTATCGCGGCGCCGGCCGTCCCGAGGCGACCTACGTGATCGAGCGGGCCATGGACCTGGTGGCGGCCGAGTTAGGCATGGACGTGATCGAAATTCGCCGCAAGAACTTCCCGGAGCCGTTCGGCGGAGACCAACCTTTCAAGACCGCGACCGGTCTGTTCTACGACAGCGGCAACTACCAGGGCGCGCTCGACAAAGCCATCAAGATGGTTGATTACGCCAAGCTGCGCGACGATCAGAAGAAAGCCCGCAGCGAAGGCCGGCTGGTGGGAGTAGGTGTCTCGACGTACGTTGAAATCTGCGCCATGGGTCCGTCGGCCGCGCTGCCTGCCGGCGGCTGGGAGAGCGCTACTGTCCGCATTGAGCCTACCTGCAAGATCACGATCTTGTCCGGCGCGTCGCCGCACGGACAGGGCCAGGAGACTTCCTTCTCGCAGATTGCCGCTGACGAACTCGGCGTGCACGTGAACGATTGCACGGTGATCCACGGCGACACCGCTGTGGTGCAGTACGGCATCGGCACCTTCGGCAGCCGCGGCACCGCCGTGGGCGGCACCGCGGTCTACATGTCCCTGCAAAAGCTTAAGGAAAAAGCCACGAAACTGGCCGCGCATCTGCTTGGCGCCGATCCTGCGGGCGTGACCTTTGCCGCCGGCAAGTTCACCGCCATGGACGGAAAGAGCATCACCATCCAGGAGGTCGCACTCGGCGCCCACCTGGCCAAGAGCCTTCCTCCGGATATGGAACCGGGACTTTCCGCCACCTCGTTCTTTGAGCCCAAGAATTTTACTTTTCCCTTCGGAACGCACATCTGCGTGGTGGAGATCGACCGCGAAACCGGCGAGATTAACATCCAGCGTTATGTGGCTGTGGACGATTGCGGCAAAGTCATTAATCCGATGCTGGTGCACGGCCAGGTGCACGGCGGAATTGTGCAGTCGCTGGGACAAGCGCTTTACGAGGAAGTTATCTATGACGATCAAGGCCAGCTCCTCAGCGGCTCGCTGATGGAGTACGCGGTACCCAAGGCGGCGCAGATTCCCTGGTTCGAACTTGACCGCACTGAGACACCCTCGCCAGTGAACCCCATGGGCGTGAAGGGCGTGGGCGAGGCGGGAAGCATCGGCGCCACGCCGGCGATTGTCGCCGCGGTGGTGGATGCCTTGGCGCCACTCGGCGTGCGCCATTTGGATATGCCGATTAAGCCGGAGAACGTCTGGCGCATCATTAACAAGAAAGCAGCGGTCGCTTAAGGAGAAGACCATGATTCCAGCGAGTTTCGACTATATTGCGGCCAAGAGCCTGGATGAAGCCCTCTCTCTCCTGGCCCACCACAAAGATGATGCGAAGCTTCTGGCGGGCGGACACAGCCTGCTCCCGGCCCTGAAGCTGCGACTGGCCCAGCCCAAAGTGCTGATCGATCTCGGCCGCATCAAAGACCTTTCTTATATCCGCGAGCAGGGTGGGCAGATTCACATCGGCGCTATGACCACGCACTTCCAGATCGAAACCTCGGACTTGCTGCGCCACGCCTGTCCCCTGCTGCCGGAGACCGCGACCAACCTTGGCGACATGCAGGTGCGCAACAAGGGCACCATTGGCGGCAGCCTGGCCCACGCCGATCCGGCCGCTGACTGGCCGGCAGCGGTGCTGGCCCTGGGCGCGGAGATCGTAGCTGCCGGCCCCAAAGGCGACCGCGCGATCAAGGCCGCTGATTTCTTCGTTGAGTTGTTCACCACCGCGCTCGAGCCGCACGAAGTCTTGAAGGAAATCCGTTTTGCTGCGCCGAAAGGCCGCGTGGGCCAGTGCTATCTGAAGTTCCGCCATCCCGCTTCAGGCTTTGCCGTGGTGGGCGTGGCCGTGAGCCTCACCCTCGACGGCTCCGGCAAGTGCCAGTCCGCAGGAGTGGGAGTCACTGGAGTTTCGCCGAAGCCATATCGCGCGGCTGCTGTTGAGAGCGCACTCAAGGGCAAGGCCCTGGACGCCAAGACCCTGGCTGACGCCTCCGCGCACGCGACCAAAGAGGCAGTGCGAACCAACGCCGATATTTTTGCCACCGGGGAATATCGCCAGCACCTTGCCCAGGTCTACACACGGCGTGCGCTGGAGACCGCGGCTTCGCGGGCCAAGTAATTCAGAATCGAACCACAGAGGACACGGAGGAGCACGGAGGTCGCGCTGATCCGATCCAGAAGGTAGCATTTATCCTACGCTTGCACGCTAGAACCCCGGGCCTCTGTGTTCCTTTGTGTCCTCCGTGGTAAAAGGTTTTTTCAGAGACCTAACCAGCCAACAAAACCTCTTCCTGGCTGTTGGCGCGTTCACGGACCTGCGCCACCGTTTGCTCCACCAATAATTCGCCATTGCGGAAGACGGCTCGCAGCCGGTCTTCATGGTCAACGGTATCGCGACGAGTTTGCCGGGTGCTCCAAGCCCCATTGATGAAGTGCAGGGCCAGGCGTCCGCGCTTGGAAGCTTTGTCGTGGCCATCCACTGGATCCTTGAAGACGTCGCGATCCCCGCCGTTGACGGTGACGTTGGAGCACTTGAAGGCGAACTTCTGAGTATCGCGGTTGAGTTGCTGGAGCAAGGCTCCGCCCATGCCGAAGCTGATGTTGTCCGCCGACCAGCCGGCCCGGTTCATGGCCGTGAGCGTGTCCTGGATGGTCCAGTAGTTCACACCGTCGCCCTGGATTACCCGCACCTTGGGATTGAGCACGCGATAGCCCTTGCCGTTGGTCGTATATCCGAATTTGGCTGCCAGGATTTCCAGGACCTTCAGCACCACCTCGCGCGGATTGCCGGAGTCCGGGCGGACCACCAGCGTCCCTGGGCGTTGCAGCACTTTTTCGCGCAGCGTCTGGCCCCAGAGCTTTTCGCAGGCCTCATACACGTTGTAGGAATCGCTTACCACCGCAACCGTGCCTTGCGGAAACTGGGTCAGCATGTTGTCGTAGGCCTGTGCCTCGTGCTCACGGCCCCAGGCGGTGACGGTGGAGTGCTCGGCTGCGGGCACACTGAAACCTTCCATGTCGCTCGAGTTGTAGTACTTCTGCAGGATGCGGATGCCGGCGACTGTGTCTGTTCCCTTGAAGTTGATCAAATGGGCGGCGGCGCCGATCCCGGCCGTCTCCTCGCTGGAGACCCCGCGATAGCCGAAATCGTGCAGCTTGAAGTCGATGAGTGCAGGGTCGCCTGACCGCTCGAGCGCCGCCAGAAACACGCGGCGGATGGCGCGCGAAAGCGTGGCGACCGTGATGGGATACCATACTTTCAACAACAATGTCTCGAGATAGTTAGGCAGCCACCAGCATTGGGGATCGGTGTTTTCGATGGTCATGAGCACGTTGTGCACGTCCACTATGCTGCCTTCCTGCACCGCCTTGATGATTACGGGAAGCCGTCCGTCGTGTTTGCGGACAATGTGCGTCCACCCGCCGGAGTTGAACAACCCAGGCCCGAGTTGCTGATCGACGAAGCGCTCCGCTTCCGTTACGTCCTCTTCGTTCACCACCGGGCCGCTCAGATACTCCTTCAAGTAGTATTGCAGGCCAAAGAAGAGGGTTTGCCCGAACATCCCGCCGCGCGACTCCAGATAGCTGTACACAAATTCAGTCCCCGGCGGATATTGCTTCCAGTGCGTGAACTTGTAACTATCGGTCTGAAGAATCAGATTGCGCGGCTTGGTCTTCAGCATGACTTCATATCTTACTGATCGGTTGGGAGAAAAGGACAGCCGGCCCGGATTTCAGTCCTTCAGTTCCTTGAGCTTCCGGTCAAGTTCGCTGAGGGCCTGGCGCAGGGACTGCGTGTAGCGGTCGTTGGAGGAAGATTCGATCTGGTGGAGAACGTAGGCTCTCGAAAGAAGCAAACCTTGCCGTTCGCGCTGGGACCTCTTTGACTCTTCGGTAGCCGATGTCGGGGAAGAAGGCCCGGCGCCATTTTGCGCCGATTCCATCTGCGACTCGACTGACTTGCTTTCCCACCCGCGCGCCATTCTTAGATTATAGAAACTATTGTGAGCTGAAGCGATCAAATTCTACTTCGCCGCCCCTCAATTTATAATCTGGCGGTGGGAAAGAGCCGCAATCGTCTTCAGTCAGATGTTGGGTGGAACCGCAAGGAGTTGGTTGATGCCGAGTTCAGAGGGAGAGAGGTTGGCTGTGGTACGCCGCAGCGAACTCGTTTGTCCCGCGCATTCTCCCAAGATGATGGCCAATGCCGCCGCCGGCGAGGCCGACGAAGTGATCTTTGATCTTGAAGACGGCTGTGCCCCTTCCCAGAAACTGGCGGCGCGCAAGACCCTGGTCGAAGCCTTCAACACCATCGATTTCCGCGGCAAGATACGGGCCTTTCGGGCCAACGGTGTGCACACCAAGTTCTTCTATCGCGACCTGATCGAGGTAGTGGAGGCAGCGGGAGAAAGAATTGACGTGCTGGTGGTGCCCAAGGTCCACACCGCCGCCGACATTCTGTTCGCCGGGCGCCTGGTCGACCAGATCGAGCAAAACATGGGCTGGCCGGTGGGACGAATCAAACTGGAAGCGCTCATCGAGAGCGCCATGGGTGTGTTGCATGCGGAAGAGATCGCAGCGGCAACCCCGCGCCTGGCGTCGCTGATCTTCGGTGTAGTGGACTATGCCGGCAGCATCGGCGCGCCTGGACCGGTACGCGAGCAGTTTGCGTTGTATCACTATCCCAAGGCCAAGACCGTGGCCGCCGCTCGTGCCGCCGGCATTGACGTGATTGACGGCGTCACCCTGCACCTCCGTGACCTTGAATTGTGCGAGCAGGACGCGCGCTCCGCCGCGCAGATGGGTTTTGACGGCAAGTGGGCCATCCATCCCAGCCAGGTCCCGATCATCAACCGCGTCTTCACGCCTTCGCGCGAAGAGCTGCTCCGCGCGCAGGAGATTCTGGCGGCCTACGACAAGTCAGACTGGGAGTCCGGGGCCGGTGCGTTCGTTTACAAAGATGAGATGATTGACGCCGCCAGCCTGCCCGCCGAGCGCAAGCGGTTGGCCATCGCGAAGAAGTGCGGGCTGATATAGTGAGCAGTTAGCAATTAGCAAATAGCAATTAGCACAGCTAAAGCTAAACAGAAAGCATCGCAGCATACAAGAACGACGGCGCGCGCTTTAGGTGAGCTAATTGCCAATTGCTACTTACCCGAACAATGGCCCTCGCCGCCGAAAAGACCGAACTGCACCAGCAACTCAAGAACGCTGTTGCCGAGCTGTGCCGCGAGTTCCCGGACGTTTACTGGAGAGAGCTGGACTCGAAGCGAGCTTATCCGGAGGAATTCGTGCGGGCGCTGACGCGCGCCGGCTATATGGCCACGCTGATTCCGGAGGAATACGGCGGCGCGGGCCTTGGGATCAGCGAAGCCGCACTGATTCTTGAGGAGATTCATCGCTCCGGCGGAAACGCCGCCGCTTGCCACGCGCAGATGTACATCATGGGCACGCTGCTGCGCCACGGATCGGAGGCGCAGAAGAAGCAGTACTTGCCCGCCATCGCCCGCGGTGAGCTTCGTCTCCAGGCATTTGCCGTCAGCGAGCCTACCACCGGCTCCGATACCACGCGGGTCAAGACCTCCGCCGTGCGCCAGGGCGACACGTACCTGGTCAAGGGCCAGAAGATATGGATCTCTCGCGCCGAACACTCCGACTTGATGCTGTTGGTGGCGCGCACCACGCCGCTTGAGGAAGTGAAGAAGCGGACCGAAGGTCTTTCCGTGTTGCTGGTTGACCTGCGGCAAGCGGCCGGACGCGGGCTGACCATCCGTCCCATCCGCACCATGATGAACCACGCCACCACCGAAGTGTTCTTCGACGGCGTAGAGGTGCCCGCGGAAAACCTGGTCGGCGAGGAAGGGAAGGGTTTCCGCTATCTTCTCGACGGACTGAACGCGGAGCGGATTCTGATTGCCGCGGAGTGCATTGGCGACGGACGCTGGTTTCTGGAGCGCGCTTGCCGCTATGCCAAGGAGCGCGTTGTCTTTGCCCGGCCCATCGGACAGAACCAGGGGATCCAGTTTCCTCTGGCGCGCGCTTATGCCAATGTTGAGGCTGCGTCGTTGATGGTAGCCCATGCGGCGCACTTGTTCGATTCGCGGGAGCCTTGCGGCGCCCAGGCCAATATGGCCAAGCTGCTGGCCGCCGACGCTTCCTGGGAGTCCGCCAACGCCGCCGTCCAGACCCACGGCGGCTTCGGCTTTGCCGAGGAGTACGACGTGGAGCGCAAATTCCGCGAGACGCGGCTCTACCAGGTAGCGCCGGTCTCGACGAACCTGATTCTGGCCTATATCGCCGAGCACGTACTGGGGCTGCCGCGCTCGTACTGACCAAGAGCAGCGCATGATTCAGAGGAATAACCGTTATGCCAATCAAATCGGGCTGGACCGGACGGCTCTTCGAAGATTTTGAAGTGGGCGATGTCTATCAGCATCCGCTGGGACGCACCGTGATCGCCGCCGATAACATCTGGTTCACGCTGCTTACGCAAAACACCAATCCCATCCACTTTGACCGCGCTTACGCCGCCAAAACCGAATACGGCAAGCCGTTGGTGGACTCCACTTTTACGTTGGCGTTGGTCACCGGCCAATCGGTGATGGACATCTCCCAGAACGCCATGGCCAACTTGGGATGGGATGAAGTCCGTCTGCCCAACCCGCTCTTCGAGGGCGATACCGTCTATTCCCGCAGCGAAGTCCTGGAGAAGCGCGAGTCCAAGTCGCGTCCCAATGTCGGGATCGTGCGCTTTAAGACCACGGGCTACAAGCAGGACGGAACGGTCGTGATCGAGTTCCAACGAACCGTCATGATCTACCGGCGGGGACACGTCCCGCAGCAGCCGCCTGCTCCCAAGCCGGTAAAATCCTGACTTTGCAAAACGAAAACCCTGCCGGCGGTTCGACAGGGTTTCAGGAAATGCCGGGTTCGATCTACCCGATTTAGAGCTTATTTCTGAGCGAATAGCCAAGAATCACGGAGTAGCGTTGCGCGTGATTGCTGGAGAATTCAAAGTTGTTCTTGATGTAGTAGAAATTGGCTTGCGGCTCCAGGAATACGCTATGCCATACATAGAGGCGAAGGCCGGCTCCAACGTGAGTGGAGAAATGCTGGCTGCTTGAGAAATTCGTGCATCCGAAAAAGTTGCAGGTGGAAAACGGCACGTAGAAACGAGTGTCCAGTCCGCCAATTCCGGCTTGCAGGTCCGCCTGCGCTCTTTTTCCCAGAGGAGGCGCTGCGACGAAGTTGAAATCGTAGAAAATCGGTCGGTAAGGCTGGAAGAATAGGTTCGTGGTCTGGCTAGCGCGCCATGAGACTTCACCGCCAACGCCAAGAAACTTCTTCCAGAACAAGAAATCCGCGCCGAAGCTGGGATATGCGCCGCCGCTAAGGGTCTGCGGGGTGTGGGAAAGGTCGGCGCTGGAGCCTGAGGGAGCCACCACCGTGCCAACGCCAAAGCCGATATCAAACTGCTGAGCTCGGGCAGGGCTTGAGATCGCAAGAGAGAAGCAAAAGGCCGCAATCAACAACCATAGTTTTTTCAAAGTCATTCTCCTGAGGTCAGAGCTGCGCGCGCACGGGGCAATCGCGAACGACTCAACCTTATTTTTATAGAACTACCTATCCAGCGATTATGCGCCGAGCTGGATTGCGATGTCCAGATGTGTGCCCAGTACACAAGCGTTACCTCTGGCCTTGGACCACTTAACGAATCTTTACCGGGATGCGCGCTGTTATTCTCAACCAGCTGGTCGTTGCTCGCTTTCGGTATTCTTTATGCCGATCCGGAGTGACAGGCCGGCATCTTGCTGAACGGTAGCCGCTGGTCGAGACAGCTTGCCGGGACGATATGATC
>DATDGY010000178.1:0-12211 GCA_036521855.1 Candidatus Angelobacter sp. | reverse complement strand
GGAACTCCAGTTCCATCTGGAGCAGCAGGTCGCGGAGAACGTTGCTCATGGGATGAACCCGGAAGAGGCGCGGAATGCGGCGCTGCGTCTGTTCGGCAACCCCACCCTTTTGCGTGAAGAAGCCCGCTTGACCTGGAGTTGGAATTGGTTAGGCAAAGCCGGGCAGGATATTCGCTATGGCTTCCGGACTCTGCGGCGGTCTCCCGGATTCGCCCTGATGGCGGTTACGGTGATGGCCCTGGGCATTGGCGCCACAACATCGCTGTTCACCGTCGTCCGCTCGGTTTTACTCAGGCCCTTGCCTTTCCGGGATCCCGACAAACTGGTGATGGTCTACGAGCATTTCCGCGATGCGGCGCGCATGGGCAGTGACGGGTACAACATAGTAGCGCCCGGGGATTTCTACGACTGGCGTGAAAAGACGAACGGCTTTCAGGATATGGCGGCATGGCGCTGGTGGGGCTGCAATCTCACGGGAGAGCGTGCCGAGTTGCCGGAAGTGGTAGCGGCGGCGGCAGGCTCGTGGAATCTGTTTTCCCTACTCGGAGTTCAGCCCGCGTTTGGCCGCACCTTTGTCCCCGAGGAGGATCATCCCGGAGCGAAGGCTGTAGTGCTGCTGTCGTGGAGCTTGTTCCAAAGGAGGTTTGGCGGAGACCCATCCATCGTGGGAAAACAGATTCGCCTGGATACAAACCCCTATACCGTTATCGGCGTGCTGCCAAAATGGTTCACTTACCCGCAGACCACGGTGCAACTGTGGATACCGTATTCGTCCAATTTCCCGGCTGTTCAGGGCTTTCCCCACGACATTCACCAAAGTCATGTCGTCGCTCGGCTTAGAAGCGGGGTGAGCGCCCAGGCTGCGACCGGGCAGGTCAGTGCCCTCCAATACGGGATTCACATGGAAAATCTGTCCTTGCCGGTCGCCGAAGACGCGGTCTCGCGGCCGATGATCGATGATGTGGTTGAGGACGCCCGGACTCCGCTGCTCGTACTGCTCGCCGCCGTGGGATGCGTGCTGTTGATTGCGTGCCTGAACGTTTCCAATCTGCTTGTGGCGCGCGGCGCCGCCAGACGCAAAGAGATAGCAATTCGCGGCGCCTTGGGCGGCAACCGGATCACGCTGGTCCGCGAGCAGATGGCGGAAAGCCTATTGATCTGCCTGGCAGGAGGAACACTTGGGCTATGGCTTTCATTCTCGGCAACCCGTTGGCTGGCGAGCCATTGGCGGGATTTGCCACGCGCCGATGCCATTCATATCGACGGCACGGTACTCGTCTTTTCCCTGGCGGTCGTTTTCCTTTCGGCGCTGCTGGCCGGCCTGCTCCCCGCCATTT
Source organism: Candidatus Angelobacter sp. (assembly GCA_036521855.1). Classification (GTDB taxonomy): domain Bacteria; phylum Acidobacteriota; class Terriglobia; order Terriglobales; family Acidobacteriaceae; genus Angelobacter. The sequence continues at coordinate 10,874 of DATDGY010000178.1, read as the reverse complement.
CTTCCACAGGAAGGGGTCTGCTCGCCGCCCTGCAGGACTCGTCGCGTTCGATTGGCGGAAGCGCGTCGCGCGCCGGTCTCCGCAGAACACTGCTGACCGCCGAAATTGCCCTCACCGTCATTCTTCTCATCAGTGCCGGATTGCTGTTCAAGAGCTTTCTGCAACTGCGCACGTCGGACCTCGGCTGCCTCACCGACAACGTGCTGACCATCAAGTACGGTCTGCCGGAAAAACAATACAACAAGCCGGAAATGGTCATTGCCTTCCATGAGTCTCTGTTGCAGCGGGTTCGCCGCTTGCCTGGAGTGCTCGCGGCCGGGCTGGTTTCCACGCCGCCGGGCGGTGGCTACGAAGGCGATATGCTGTTCACGATTCCCGAGCGCCCCTCGCATGGACCGATGCTGGAGCAGGACGCTACCTTCCGCACCGTCGATCCCGGGTACTTCAGCGCATTGCAGATTCCCTTGCTGAGCGGGCGCTTCTTCACCGACCAGGAGCGGCTCGACCGACGCCACTACGTGATCATCAGCAGGAAACTCGCGAATCAGTATTTCTCCGGCGAAAGCCCACTAGGCAAACACGTCAACATGATTTGGACCGGGAAACCGGAAAACTACGAGATCATCGGAGTGGTCGGCGACACCCTCTACGACGTGGGCGCACCTGTGAAGGCAACGGTCTATTTCCCCATCCTCTCCGGTATTCCCGATAGGACGAGTGACGCGACGATCGTGCTGCACACATCGGCCGATCCGCTCTCGCTGTCCATTCCCGTCCAGAAACAGGTTGCGGCCCTCGATCCGGCGCTGCCGGTGTATGAGGTTTTCACCATGCAGCAGATCGTTGGCAGAGCCACCGCCAGCCAGAGCTTCAGCACCACGCTGGTGCTGGCGTTTGCTTTGCTTTCACTCCTTCTGGCTTCGGTGGGACTGTACGGAACGCTTTCCTACATGGTTTCGCAGCGCGTCCCCGAGATTGGGATTCGCATGGCGCTGGGCGCGCAACGCGGCGAGGTGCTGCGCCTGGTCCTGCTGGATGGATTGCGGCCAGTCTTTATCGGACTGCTGGTCGGGTCAGGGGGCGGCGTCGCGGCCGGGCTGTTGATCAAGTCAATGCTGTACGGAACGCGCCCCGTGGACCCGGCCGTCCTTGCTGCGATGGTGGCTAGTCTTCTTCTTACTGCGCTGGTTGCGAGCGTGGTGCCGGCTCTGCGTGCTTCCAGGATCGAACCAATGCAAGCATTGCGGGCAGAGTAGCCTACTCCAGTCGCCGCAGCACCAAGGCCGAGTTCTTCGACCCAAACGCGATGCAGTTGCACACCGCGTGTTCAATCTTGGCTTCCCGTCCGGGTGCAGGGACGTAGTCCAAGTCGCAGTCGGGATCGGGTTTTTCAAGGTTGATGGTGGGTGGGAGCTGGTTGTGCTTCATCGCAATCAACGTGGCCGCCACGCCGGCGGCGCCGCAGGCGCCCTGGGGATGCCCGATCTGCGATTTCAACGCCGACATCGGCACCTTATAGGCGTTTCCGTCCAGCGCCAGCTTCAGGGCGCGGGTCTCGATGCGGTCATTCAGTTCGGTGGATGTGCCGTGGAGGTTCACGTACTGCACGTTCTGCGGGCCGATCCCAGCTTCCTTCATGGCCAGTTGAATGGCCCGCGCCGGCTCTTCACCGCACTCCTGTAGACGCACGCGATGGAAGGCTTCACAGGTCGAGCCGTAGCCGGCGATCTCGGCGTAGATGTGGGCGCCGCGGGCCCGCGCGCGCTCCAGCTCTTCGATCACAAACATCCACGAGCCTTCGGCGATGACGAAGCCGTCACGGTCCAGATTGAAGGGGCGCGAACCCCGTTCCGGTTCGCCGTTCCACCTCGTGGTCATGATCTTCATCAGCGTGAACGCCTTCATAATGCCCCAGGCCAGCGGCGAATCGGTGCCGCCGGTGAGCATCGCCGGCTGTATTCCCAGCTGGATCTGGCGCGCGGCGTAGGCGATGGCGTCCGTGGAAGAGGTGCAGCCGCTGGTGATCACGTGGCTCAGCCCGCGCAGCCCGAAGCGCATGCTCACTTCGCTGGACATGGTGCCCATGGTGCCGCTGGGGATGGTGAAGATGCTTACCTGCTTGATCTTGCCCTGGTAGTAGAGGTGGTATTGCTCGTCAGTAAAGTCGTTGGCGCCGCCGCCTGTGCCCAGGGCTACGCCGATCTCGCGCTGCTGGTCGAGAGAGAGCTTGGCGGGATCGATGCCTGCGTCCTGGAACGCCTCGGTGGCTGCGGCGAAAGCCAGGGGCACCGCGCGCGAGACGTGCTTGCGCTCGCGGGCTTCCATCCAGTCCAGATCGTTGAAGTCATGGACCTCGCCGGCGATTTGCACCGGAAGGTCCGAGGTATCAAAGCGCGTGATCTTCTTCACGCCGCTCTTGCCGTCCAGGATGGCGCGGCAAAATGCCGCTTTTCCAATTCCGTTGGGGCTCACCACACCCATTCCGGTGATCACAGCCCGCTTCATCATACCCATTGTATAACCATATAATTGACGGAGTATTCTATCGTATCCGCGCGCTTTCGCATGACTCTGGGAATCTATATTTCGGTCCCTTTCTGCCGCTCCAAGTGCACCTACTGCAACTTTGCTTCCGGCGTGTTCTCCGGGTCGCAGATGGAGCGCTACGTCGAACGTGTGGGCGAAGACGTGGCCGCTAGCCGCGCTTTCCTCCAGCAACACGGCGCCCATGTGCCCGATACCTGCGATTCCATCTACCTCGGCGGCGGAACTCCCAGTCTTCTTCAACCCACTCAGCTCAAGAAACTCTTCCTGATTCTGCGAGATGAATTCCCCCTGGCGCCGGACGCCGAGGTCACTGTGGAATGCGCTCCCGGTACCCTGACCGACGAAATCATAGCTACGCTCGCAGCCGCGGGTGTGAACCGGGTCAGCCTGGGCGTGCAGTCGTTTGTGGACCAGGAAGCCGCATCAGTTGCCCGACTGCACACGCGGGAGAAGACGCTCGGCGATATAGAGCGCCTGCGCGCCGCCGGCATCAGCAATATCAATGTAGACCTGATCGCCGGCCTGCCCCACCAGACCCACCAGAGCTGGGACTTTTCGCTCGACCAGGCAGTTGCCACCGGCGTTCCCCATGTAAGCATTTACATGCTGGAGGTTGATGAAGATTCGCGCCTGGGCCGCGAGCTGATCGCAGGCGGAACGAAATACCATGCCCATTTTGTCCCTGACGATGACGCGACGGCCGAGTTCTACGAGGCCGCGTGCCGGCGGCTGAATGCCGCGGGAGTCGAGCAATACGAGATCTCCAACTTCGCGCGCCCGGGCTTTGCCTCGCGCCACAATCTGAAATATTGGACGCGGCAACCCTATCTTGGCTTCGGCTTGGATGCCCACTCCATGCTGCCGGCGTCGGCGGCGTTGCGATCTGAGGGAAGAGAAAGCCTGCGTCTGGCGACGACCGATTCCTATGATCAATTCTTTGTCTCGTCCGAACTCACTGCCACTTTTGTTTCCTCCGTCCAGGCGCTGGAGGAAAGCTTCTTCCTGGGACTGCGGCTGAATCGCGGCCTGGATCTGGATGAGCTACAACGCAAGTTCAGCGCCGCCGTAGATGCCTACGAACCGGTGATGCGAGAGCTGATCGCCTTCGGGCTGCTTATCCGGCGCCAGGACAATCTCCAACTGACGCCGCGCGGGCGGCTGCTGTCGAATGAGGTCTTTGAAAAGTTCATTGTGACGCCAGAGTCGGTCGGGCAATAATTGGATTTTGATCAGGATGACCTTCAAAATGACTGTCGAATCCAAACTCGCACAACCCGAAGCATCGCCGAGCGAAACGCGCAAAACCAAGACCTTCATCGATCTGCGCAGCGATACCGTCACCCAGCCCACGCCGGAGATGCGCCGCGCCATGGCCGAAGCCGAGGTCGGCGACGACGTCTACGGCGAAGATCCCACCGTCAACCGTCTGCAAGCGCTCGCCGTGAAGATCTTCGAACGCGAAGCCGCCATCTTCGTACCTACCGGCACCATGGGCAACCAGATCGCCGTCAAGTGCCATACCCATCACGGCCAGGAGATCATCTGCGAAGAGCGCGCGCACTTCATCAATCTGGAGTCGGCCACGGTGGCGGCGTTTTCCGGATGCCAGCCGCGGACCATCCACGGCGAAGACGGCGCGCTGACCTGGGCCCAGGTCAAGAAAAAGATCGCGCCGCCGGCCTACTATCGCGCTCAGACCGGCCTGGTCTGGCTGGAGAACACGCTCAGCCTCGCCGGAGGCACCATCTTTCCCCAGGCCCAGGCCGACGAGATCTGCGACCGCGCCCACGAAATGGGCCTGGCGGTGCACCTGGACGGAGCCCGCATCTTCAACGCGGCAGCCGCGCTGGGCAAGCCGGTGGCCGAAATCAGCCACAAGTTCGATTCCGTGATGTTCTGCCTGTCCAAGGGGCTGTGTGCGCCGGTCGGCTCCATGCTGGTAGGCAGCAGAGCGTTCATCGACAAGGCACGCGTTTACCGCAAAGCCCTGGGCGGCGGCATGCGGCAGGCCGGCGTGCTGGCCGCAGCCGGCTTGATTGCGCTCGAGAAGATGCCGGCACGACTGAAAGAAGACCACGAGAACGCTCGCGTCCTGGCCGAAGGTCTGGCGCAGATCGCGGGAATCAAGATCGGCAAAACACCTACCAACATTCTGGTCTTCGATATCAGCGGCACCGGCATGAACACCACCGAATTCAGCCAGAAGCTCGCCGCTAAAAACGTTCTGGCCGCCGGGATCGATAACGAACAGATGCGCTTCGTCACTCATCACGACGTTAGTCGTGACGATTGCTTGAAGACCTTGGGCGTGGTGCGGGGGATTTGCGAAGGTGAACGATGATCAGCGCCGTAGGCGCGAAATGAGTTAGCCCAGCCCGGAAGGGCTGGGTTAAATTGGGGAAAGTAGCGAGCCCCAGCGGGGCGACACCTCTTGCGTCCAGACCTGACGAAGATAGAACGCTCACAAACGCGCCTTGTGCCGCCCCGATGGGGCTTGGGTCTCTTTATTATTTTGCCTACCCAGGCGTTACGGCCTGGCGGGGTCCCCGGCAAGCCCGGTTTTGGCTTGCTGGGGTGGCTCGGCTACCATTGTTCCGCGCCTCCGGCGCTGACCCTGTTGTGAATTGCTTTCTGCTCGTCCCGGCAAACTCTCCCCCTTTTGATAAACTCGGTGTGCTGCAATCTCGATGAGTCAAGAGGAACACCCATGTCCACACAAGTTTCAGCGCCGCCCGAAGTCTCTCTGGCCGATTTCCAGGAAGCCGCGCGGTACGTCTCCGCCCACGCCTATCACACTCCCTTGCTGACTTCGCGTCTGCTCAGCGAGCGCACCGGCTACGACATTCGTCTCAAAGCGGAGATGTTCCAGAAGGGCGGGTCCTACAAAGTTCGCGGGCCGCTGAACAAGTTTCGTCATCTGACTTCGGAGCAGCGGCAACGCGGCGTGATCTGCTCTTCCGCCGGCAACCACGCCCAGGGCGTGGCCATTGCCGCGGCCGTCTACAAGATGAAGGCGGTGGTGGTCATGGCCAGCAACGCCACCCAATCCAAGGTCGATGCTACGCGGGCGTACGGCGCCGAGGTGGTGCAACACGGAACCATCTGGGACGAGGCCAACGAAAAGTCCAAACAGCTTTGCCAGGAGCGCGGGCTGACCTACATCCATCCCTTTGACGACATGCAACTCATCACCGGCCAGGGGACGCTGGGGCTGGAGGTCTACCAGGATTTTCCTCAGGTGGACGTTGCCGTTGTTCCCATCGGCGGCGGTGGTTTGATCTCCGGCGTCTCCATGGCGCTCAAAGCCAACAATCCCAAGATCAAGGTCATCGGCGTGGAATCGTCCGACGGCCCGGCGATGAAGAGGAGCGTCGAGGCCGGCCGTGTCGTGACTCTCGACAAAATCGACTGCATCATTGACGGCCTCCGCGTGAAGCGCGTGGGCGAGCACACCTTCTCGGTGGTACAGCGCTTTGTGGACGACATTGTCACGCTGCCCGACCGCGACATCTTCGATGCCATGATCTGGATCATGTCCCACTGCAAGCTGGTAGTGGAAGGCGCGGCGGCGGCGCCGGTCGCGGCGCTGCTGCATGGTCTGATCAAAGCACCGTCCGGATCGAAGGTCGTGTGCGTCTTGAGTGGCGGGAATGTGAACCTGGATCAGCTCAAGAACTTGAAGTGGAACTGAGAGAACGGGCTCTGGACCAAACTGTGCTTTCGACCGATTTGAAGGGGCACGACTTCAGTCGTGCCGCTTGCGCGCTTATAAAATCTCTGGGGCTTCAGCCCCTGGAGGCGGATGGCAGGGGCTAAAGCCCGATTCTTTTCCTGATCGTTTACGGCACGGCTAAAAAAGCCGTGCCCTTTCAAATCGCGGCATGCAGGGGCTTAAAGGACCTGCTCCACCCTGCGGAACACAGGCGGATGATGCGCGGAGAAGGAAAATGGCGTGAAGCCAAGTGATCCGTCCGCCAGGAGCGACCACTAATCTTGTTGTGCCGGCGTGCGATTCCGCAGTTTAGTGAAATACCCCGGCGGCAGCGTTGGTCTTCGGCTGGCTGGCCAGGTGGGCGATATAGGCTTTCATGACCTGCTCGCCTTCAGCATTGGTGAAGCGGCTGAAAGCCACTCCCATCCCCACGCCGGGATGCGAACTGACTGTCTTCCCGGATACGTTGATCTCTTTGCCGTTGGCTTTGATCTGCAGAACCACCATTTGGCCAAGGGCCAGCGGCGAGAACGTATAGATGTAGCAGCCGCCTTCGCAGATATCGGAGAGCGTTCCCCAAAAACCGCCGTTTCCCTTTTCCAAATGGATGAGTACGCCGGTGTCACATGGATAACGGGGATATTTGCGCTGCTGCTTGTACTCAACTGCCATATAAATACTCCTTGATACCAACACCCTGGTTACAAACTATTGTTGCACCGTCAGGGCAGGTCAGGGCATTACCTTGGAGCAGTGAGCCGGCATTCGGGTGGGCATGTACGTCCGAGCAGGCGGGAGTTTCAGGCATGAAAACCGGCAAAAACAGTGAGAAAAATCCTGCGGCCATCCTAAGCTACCGCAATGTCTCTTCCACCTCGCTCAGCCAGTCCGGACGTTTGAGCACTTCGCGCGGTTTGGGGCCGTCGGCGGCGCCCACGATGCCGTCGCGTTCCATCAGGTCGATCAGGTGCGCAGCGCGGCCATAGCCAATGCGCAGCCGCCGCTGCAGCAGGGAAGTGGAGGCCTTGCCGAATTCGATCACCAGGCGTACAGCGTCCTGGTAAAGCTCATCGTGTTCGCCGGCTCCGTCGTCGTCGCTGTCGCTATTCATGGAAGCGCCCGCTCTATCTTCTTTCGGAGCCTCGAGGAATTTCTGCTCGTACTGTGCCTGGGCCTGGGAGCGCCAGAACTCTACCACGCCATGGATTTCTTTCTCCGTGGTAAAGGGCGCATGCAGGCGATGCACGCGGGCTGAGCCGGAGGGCAGGTAGAGCATGTCGCCCTTGCCCAGGAGCGACTCGGCGCCGTTGGCATCGAGAATGGTGCGCGAATCGATTTTGGTGGCCACGCGGAAAGAAATCCGCGAGGGGAAGTTGGCTTTGATCAGGCCGGTAATCACATCCACCGAGGGCCGCTGCGTGGCCAGCACCAGGTGGATGCCGACGGCGCGCGCCATCTGCGCCAGCCGGGTGATGGACTCTTCCACGTTCGACTGGTCGAGCATCATCAGGTCGGCCAGCTCGTCGATCACAATCACCATATAAGGCAGCGGCTTGTGCTCGCTGTCTTCTTCCTCAAACAGGCTGGGCGTGTCCCGCTCAAACAGCTTGTTGTACTGCTCGATGTTGCGCACGCCTTTGGCCGCGAGCGCTTTCAGGCGGCGCTCCATCTCGCGCACGGCGTTGCGCAGCGCGTGGGCCGCCAGCTTGGGCTCGGTGATGATGGGCACGTAAAGGTGCGGTACACCTTCGTATACACCCAGCTCCAGGCGCTTGGGATCCACCAGGATCAGGCGCACCTGTTCCGGCGTGGACTTGTACAGGATGGACATGATCATGGCGTTGATGGCCACGCTCTTGCCCGAGCCCGTGGAGCCGGCGATGAGCAGGTGGGGCATGGCGCCGAGATCGGCGGTGATGATGCGCCCGTTGATGTCCTTGCCCATGGCCAGCGTGAGCTTCGACTTCACGCCAATGAACTCCGGCGACTCCACCACCTCGCGCAGCCAGATGGTTTCACGTTCATGGTTGGGCACCTGAATGCCGACCGTCGATTTGCCGTGCATGCGTTCAATCAGGATGCTCTCCGCACGCATGGCCAGGCAAAGATCGTCGCACAGGCTGGTAATGCGGCTGTACTTCACGCCGGCCTCGGGCTTGAACTCGAAGGTGGTAACCACGGGGCCGGGATTGATCTGGGTCACCGTCCCGAGCACATCGAATTCGGCGCACTTCTCCGTGAGCACCTCGGCCAGGACTTTCAACTCGTCGCCATTGATCGCCTGGGGGCCGTCGGGGCGATGCAGCAGCGACGAAGGCGGGAGTTTGTATCCGCCGGCTATCTTGGGCATCAGTGTTTTGGGTTTCCGGGCGAGATCGGCGCGCGCGCCAATCGACGGTTCCGAGCCGGCGAGAGCGGCTTCATCTTCGTTCGGGCCGAGGGACATATTTTCTGAGAGCGGTTGTTCGTCGAACAGACGCTCGCTCCCGTTCGCGCCGGCCGGTTGCGCCGATTGCGGTTGCCTGGCGGAAATCAACTGCGCCGGCATCGTACGCCGGTCCGCGCCGCTGCGGCGGTCCAGTTTTCTCTGGGCTTTCCTGGCAGCGCGGGCTGTGCGCCAATCCTGGAAACGTTGCCACAGAGCCAGCACGAAGGCAAAGCGCGTCGTAAACCAGATGCGGGCGTCGGCAAACGAGAACGCGGTGGAAAGATACCCGGCCACCCCAATCACCGCGGCGCAAACGATGTAAGCGCCGAGCAGGTTGAAATAACGCCGCAGAGCGTCGCCAACGATTTGTCCGGCGAGCCCTTCCAGCGGTACAGCGTGCTGCCAGCGCAGATGCCAGGGCAAGAGCGCCAGCATGGCCGGCGTGAAGATCAGCAGGATGGCCGCGCCCAGGCACTTGGCGCCTGGCGATGGCACCTCGCGGGAGCGAAACCAGCGCGCGCCCAGCAGGGCGATCATCACCGGGATCAGGAACACGCAGATGCCGAGGCTCTGCAGGAGTAGGTCGCTGATCAAGGCGCCGAACAAGCCGATCCAGTTGTGCGCCGACTGCGATGCCAGCGGGCCGGCAGTATTCAACGAGGGGTCGAGCGGCGAGTAACTGGCCAGCGCCAGAAAGAGAAGGGCCGCGCAAACGAACATCAGGAAGCCGGTCAGCTCGTTGAGTCGACGGCTTTTGCCAGGCGTGAAGACACGCAACAGAAGCTTCATGAAAAGGTGTTCCGCCCTTCAATAGAGACCAGAATGCCGGAAAGACAAAGAAACTCTACCAAGGTCCAGAGTACACCAGAGCAGGAGCTATTATGCCAAAGAACAAGCCAGAATTGCGGGGAAAAACGTAGTTCTTTAGGGTTAAGGTTGGCGAAGGCAATTCCTCCACGGACGCTCATGTGTGCGACGGAGATTACCCCGGTCGCCAAAATGGCTCGCGCTCAGACGATCATCGGAATAAATCGTTTCGTGCGCTGCATGTAAGCGCGATACGGCTCGCCCAAGGTCGCCACCAGCGCGCGTTCCTCTATGCGGACGCGATAACTATAGCTCAGGAACGTTGCGCACAACATGATGACCACGCTCACCCAGTTTACCAGGGCAAGCGTCTGGCCCAAGAACACCAACGCTCCGGCAGTGTAGGAAGGATGCCGCAACCAGCGATAAGCGCCGCGCTCCACGACCTGTTGCTCCGGCCGGACAACTACGACCGCCGTGAACGAAGTGCCGAGCATGCGGAAACAGTGGCGGCGTAGCAGGCTGCCGACGATCATCGTGATCAAACCGAGCCAGAACCACACCCGTTGCTGCTTCAGTCCGCCAAAACGGTTCGCAAAGGCTATGGCGAACGCGCCGGCCATGGCCGTGCTCTGGACCACCATCACCATTCGAAACGATCCGGCATCTTGCGGGCCCCGGAGCTTCCGCGAACGCCGATTGAGAACGAACTCCGGCACATACGCCCAGATGAACACGGCCCAGTAAATCGTGGCGTACGGCCATTGATCAATGAGAGGGCGCATCGTCGCCAGATTAGCCGCTCCTTCCGCTGAACGCAAGCGGCCCAGAGCCGGTAGCTACTCGCTGCCGAGGTCTTGCCTCTCGGCCTGCGCGGTTACTTCTTCTGCGGTTGCGGAGTCCGCCACGGCTTGGCCAGCTCCACGAACTCGCGGGCCACGTCGGCTGCGCCCAGCGGACCGGAGAACGGGCCTTCGCCCTTACCCGCCAACAGCACTAGGGTGGTGTTCTGGTGTCGCAACTCAAACGGATAGTCCCAGGCGAAGGTGTAGGTGACCACAAGCACGGCATCAGCCACGCGGCGATCGTCCACAATGTGGATGTTCAGCTTCTCGAAGTCCGGGTTGCGGTGCAGCGCGGCTTTCATCTGGTCCGCGCCAAAGAAACCGATGTCCTTGGTCTCCACGTACAGGGTTTTGAAATTACGCCGGATGAAGTCCCGGTCTTTGGAGTTTTTGAGCTGCTCGGATTGGTCGGGCGCGTCCGGCGTGGCTCGTTGTGCGAAGCAGGCTACCCATGACCCGCACAGGATGAGGAGCAAAGTCATTATCAGGTTGAGAGTCTGGTTGAAGCGAAGATGCATGGTCGATTCCTCCTGCG
>DATDGY010000177.1:0-49999 GCA_036521855.1 Candidatus Angelobacter sp. | reverse complement strand
ACGCCGCACGCGACGGCGAAACTTTCGCGCTGCGAGAGCAACTTGGGTGGTAATTCGCTCATCTCTATGAGTGAATCCGATACCACATAGATAGTGGAGAAGCGGCACTACGGGTCGGCCCATGGCGAATCAGGTTATCGTTCCTCGTCCCCAACCTCCTGACTCCGGTAAGAATCGCAGTTCTGCTGTGCGGCCTACGACTCCGGTCAGTGATGCTCCCAATCTCAACCTGCTGCCAGAGATGTACCAGTCTTTGCCGGCGTCACTCTACAAAAATCTCAAAGAGCTGTTGTTTCCCAAGAAGCTGCCGCCGCTGCAACTTACGTCGCAGCCGGTGGCGGTGCGCGAGATATGGACCCGGCGCAACCACAAGAAAGCTACGACCGGCTCTCTGGTGTTGCATGCCATGGGCATCGCGGCGCTGATTGCTTTCTCGATCATAGAGCTGCGCCCCAAGCCGGAGGTGAAGCCGCCTGAGAACATCACGTTTGTGGCCCCGATTAGCGACTATCAGCCGGTGATGCAGCCCAAGGTCGCGCTAAAACCGCTGGCCGGCGGCGGTGGCGGCGGCGAGCATGCCAAACTTCCCGAGCTGAAAGGACATTTGCCCAAGACGGCGCCGCAGCAGTTCGCGCCGCCTACCGTCGAGATCCGCAACGAGAAACCCAAGCTGGCCGTGGAGCCCACCATTGTCGCCCCGCCCAATGTGAAGCTGCCGGACGTCCCGATGCCTAATCTGGGTAATCCCATGTCCGCCAGAGTCGGCGGGCCGGCGACGAATGGGACGGGCAGCGGCGGAGGCATCGGCTCCGGCAACGCCAATGGCGTTGGCTCCGGCACCGGACCGGGCCATGGGCCGGGACAGGGCGGGGGTTATGGCGGCGGCATCTATCAGTTGGGCGACATTGGAGTCACGCCACCCAAAGCCAAGTACACGCCTGAGCCGGACTTCTCCGAAGAGGCGCGCAAAGCCAAGTATCAGGGAACGGTGACCCTCGCGGCGATTATCGGTCCCGACGGACGGCCGCGCAATCTACGCGTGGTGCGTAGCCTGGGCATGGGACTCGACGAAAAAGCCCTGGAGAAGGTTCGGACCTGGCTGTTTGAACCGGGCAAGCGCAACGGCCAGCCGGTAAGCGTCGCCATGACGCTGGAAGTGGACTTTAGGCTGTTCTAGGTAGCTTCGTGTTCTTCGACGAATCGTTTTTTACGTTTTCGCCGGTGACTCCAACATCCCTTTGGCGATCATTCCCAAGGCCCGTGCTTTCAGAATGTCATTGCGTATTTCATGGGCCCGTTGGATGAGGCCTTCTGCGTGAGGATCGTATCGTGCCACAAGCTCGATCAGGTTTGTGAACTCATCAAAGCCCACGGCAGAATACGCCATCTTTCCGGGGTTCGCTTTCACGTCTTCCGAGAAGAGCTCTTCGCCCAAGTCGAAGGCGCGATCGACATATTTGTAAGCGCTACGGAGGTCACCGGCGACGAAATAGCTCTTGGCTATGGCCACCAGCAACTTCAATTTATTGAGGCCAGGGCGCATTTTGTCCATTTGTTTTTCGGCTTCGGCCAGCCACGACTTGGCTTGCGCTGCGTCCTTCGAGTACTCGGTACCTGCAGCGAGCGCCAGTCCTATGCTTTCGAGCTCAGGATCGCCTGTAGAGCGGACCAACTGAACTGCCGCTTGAGGGTCCTGGTCAGCGAGCTGTGCGGCCTGTAAAAGCTTGTGCGCGTTGAGAGTCGCCTGAACCGTCGCAGGATCGGCGTGTTGCTGTCTGGAGAGAGTCGCAGAGATCGTTACTTTGGCGTCTAAGTCCAACTGAGGGAGGAATTTGAGCAGGTTATGTTTTTCCTCTAGGTCTTCAGCCCATTTTGGATCGAGCTGCCGGATGAGCGGCAACATCTGATACACCAGCAGATCGGCCTCCGAGTTAAGCTGGAACGTTCCCTTAGCCGTAGTTACCTCAAAGTGCTTGGAATACCGTTTAGCAAGGTCGGGGTTGTTGATTGCCGTCAAGGCCGTAACGACGGCTTGGCGCACAAGACCGGGAGAATCGATACTCTTGTATGTTTGCAACAAGAAGTCAACATACTCGCGGTTGGCGGTTTGGAATCCCGGGTCACGAGGCAAAAAGTATATGGCTTGGCTGAACAGCGACGCCGCCTTGTCCCGGTCAGACTGGGCCAAGTTCACGATGATATCAGCCATGGCGTAATACGGATATTGTCCCGTAGATCCTAGATAGGCTGCGATTTCCTCGATTTTTGGAAGCGCGCCTTGATGCTGTTTTGCCCACATCTGCCGGAACAGAATTCGTGTTCCATAGGTGCGGACATCTTCTCCCGGTATGTCTGCGCCTCTGGGGGGTATGTCCTGACTGGTGTACAGATCCGCAGCCTTCTGTGGGTCGAAGACCGCCAGTGTGGTGAGCGCATTCTTCTGCATCGCCCGGCGGTAGGGGCCGGCGGTCAACACTGTGGTAGAAATTCGGAACAGCTCCAGGGACCAACTCTCCGCCTGGTCGCGATCAACTTCCCCGGCTGCTCTTGCCAAGTCCATAAGCAGGTCAGCTCTCTCTTCAGGGATGAAGGGTCTTGAAAGCTGCTCTGCTTCGCGCAGCAGCCGTAGGGAAGCCATTCGTCGCTGTTGAAGTTTTGGCGGGCCCCCACCTGATGCGCTGGCTGTCTGGGGCCATGCCCCACGAGCCATCAGCAGAGATGCAGTCAATGTGGCAGCTACTGCAAGCGAAGAAACTTGAGAAAAGAGGCTGTATCTTGGCACATACTTCTCCTCGGGCGAATGTCTTGATCAGTCCGTGCCGTCGGGACGGCGACTGGACTCACATCGCCGTACTCGTGGTGACCGCGCTGGGGGCGCCTTGCGGTGCGTTCTCTAAACGGTCGAGCCATTCAGAAAAGCTGGTCATACGAATCTTCATGGACCGTACGACTCCGCCATGTCTGACTCTGAGATCCAAAACGACGCGATGGTCCGATCCATTCACAATCGACGTACTATCACTGATCGTAATGAGTTCATCGCCGGCTGCGATTCCGGAAATGTCCGCGTTGCTGCCTGGTAGAATGCCGGAAACGAACATCTTTCCTCGGCGCACCATTACACTCATCCCTGAGAAGTATGGACTCGTCGGCAGCAGAAGGCGTGAATTAGAGACGTTCAGCGGTTGTTGTAAGGAGGCCAGCAGCACAGCTTCCTTTCTCTCAGGAAGCAGGAGCACCAATAGCTTCTCACCGTTCCGTTCAATTTCAATTCTTAAAGTGCGCCCAGACTGCCAGACGGCGGCGGCATCCGCGCACAAGGGTGCGTCGTGCTCGTCTACTCGGAGCAATCTGTCTCCAAGCCGGAGGCCTGCCGCAACCGCTGGGGAATTAGGCAGGATACCCGTAACCAGCATCTTGCCGTTAACTTGTGTCGTAGTGAAGCCAGGCAACATTGCGTTCGAAACTTCTGGCAGGCTACACAGGGCTCTGCAACTTGAGTCGCCGCAGCCGCCCGGCCTGTCGTCGTTGTCCAGTCGAAAACAAGCCTGCGCGGACGCTAAGGTCGCGCAGCCAAACAAGCATATTATGAGCATCCAAGAGCGGGTAGAAGTAAAAAGTTTCATCGGTACACCCCTTTCAAGAAATGACTTCGTAGCACTGCCAGCCCATTGGTGGAGGACACCAAGGCAGAGCAGCGCCTTTCACGCCTTAGCATATACCCATTCCGCGTTGCAAACGGAAATGAGAGTTCTCACAAGTGGGCAGTTTTCCCAGTTTGGAACTTACGCGATAGAGGCTTTCACCCGTCTTCGTGCTGCGGAACTGAATGCTGATTGCTGAGTGCAGACTGCTTGGTTGCTTCCAAACAGCACTCGCCCGCGGGAATAGGACTGCCGTGCGGACAGGTACGCGGGTGTCCGAGAAACGAACAGATACTGTCCGTGGCTTCGGGCGAGAGGATGTGTTCAAACTTGCATGCCTGCTCGGCGACTTCTTTCTCGTCGTGGACGTGGAAAGTTTCGGTGAACAGACGCTCTGCCAGGCGATGCCGGCGAATCACGTCTTCCGCGCGTTTGCGTCCTTTTTCGGTGAAGACGATCATGCGCTCGCCGTGACCCTGAACGTCAGTAGGGGGACGGAAGGCGACGTGGCAGCGGTTGAGCACCCTTTTGTGGGTATGCGGCTCGGCGGTATGCGCCGGCAAGTCCACCAGGCCCTGGGCTTCCATCCGCTCCAGAGCCATGTGCATCGGCAGGGCGCCTTCGACCTCAACTCGTCCGAGTTCGGCCGGTTCGCCGTTCTCCGCCAGGACCCACAGCTCTTCCAGCACCTCGTCAAATTGCTCTTCGTCGCTCATGGTGAAGGTTTCCTGGGAAGCGATCTTGCCATGATGCAACTCGAGCAGGCGATCGGCCAGGCGGGCCACTGCGGGATCATGCGTCACCATAATGATGGTGCGGCCCTGGGCGTGCAGCTCGCGCAACTGGCGCAGGACGATTTCTTCATTCACGGCATCGAGGTTGCCGGTGGGTTCGTCGGCCAGGATGATATGCGGGTCGTTGATCAGAGCGCGGGCAATGCATACACGCTGCTGCTCGCCGCCGGAGAGCTGGGCCGGCAGATGAGCGGCGCGGTCCTTGAGCCCCACGCGATCCAACGCCGCCAGGGCTTCAGCTTTGTCGGTCATGCTGTGAAAATACTGCGCCAGCATCACGTTTTCGACGGCTGTGAGATACGGCACCAGATGGAACTGCTGGAAAATGAAACCAATCTTCTCGGCGCGAAAGCGGTTGATCTCCGCGGACGACATCTCCGAGACATTGCAACCGTGGATCCAGACTTCGCCGCTGGTGGGCCGGTCCAGGCAGCCAATCAGGTTGACCAGCGTGGACTTACCCGAACCCGAGGGTCCCATGATGGCCAGCCACTCCCCCGACGGCACCGAAAGCGAAACCTCGTCGAGCGCGCGAACTTCAACGTTGCTCTTGTACACCCGGGTCACGTTCTTGAGCTCGATCGGCATTACTCTCCTCGCAGAATTGCCGCCGGCTGTATCCGCTGCAACAGCCGCAAAGGCGCAAGCGATGCCAGCAACGCTAGCAGCACGCTCCCCAGGAAGACCGGGAAGAGCAGCGCGGGCTGGGGCAGAATAGCAGCATCGAAGTTGGCTTTGCCAATCCAATACGCGATGCCGCTCCCGGCCACGAAACCGGCCGCCGCGCCCGCCAGGGCCAGCAGCGCCGCCTCGCAGGCGAATAGAAAATTGACGGCTTTGTTGGATGCCCCCAACGCCTTCATGACGGCGAAATCCTTGCGCCGCTCCAGGACCGAACTGGTGAAGGTGGCGGACATGCAGAGCATGATCAGAATCACCACGACGGCTGAACATGCCAGCACCACCGAGCGCGTCTTGCCGACGACCGCTGCCTGAGTCTCAGTAATCTGTCGAACCGGCTTAACCTCAAGCGACGGAAACGCGGCGGTGAGTGTTTTAACCGCCTCTTGGATCTCCCGCGGCCGGCCTACCACCCGCACGAGCACCGTATTTGGCTGGACTCCGGTCAGCGCTGTGAAAGTTTTCATGTCAATGTAGATGCGGCTGTCGTCATCGGAACCGGAATTGAACACAATCCCAGGGGCGATGGTAGCTTGCCTGTCGCCGAAAGAGATCACGAAGGAGTCTCCTTTCGCGGACAGTCTCTCCGCAGCCCGCAATCCCACCAGCGCACCTGAGTTGGCGTGACCGCCATCGCGCACCGACCACCAGGAATTCAGCTCACGAAACGCAACCGTGTCGGTGCCTCCTATCACGACTCGAGTTCCATCGGGCGCGGTCGCAATGGCGTACGCAACTGGAACGGCCTGCGTTCGCGAGCCCAACTCCGCATTTCTTTGGACGAGTACATCTTGCATCTTGAGGATCTCATCGGGCGTGAAAGAACCCCGGCTCTTGCTGATGACCACGTTCGCGCCGAAGCTGCGGAACTCGCGGCTGAGTTTGTTCTCGAGATCAGAGTAAACAGTAAGCGCGGCGGTGGCGATGGTAGCCACCACTCCGACCGAGATCAGCGCGGTCAGGGCGCGGTCTTTGCGCACCCACGCGGCCTTGAATAAAAGGCGGAGAAAAAGGCGCGTCCGGGTCATGCGTCGCCTCGCAGCACCACCGCTGGATCAAAGCTGATGGCCTTGCGCACCGCCCCGGCGCTGCCCAGAAACGTCACCAGAAGAGCAGTGCAGATCACTACCGCCAGAATCACCGGATGCACGGAGATTGCCGATCCGAAAATGCTTTGCCCAATGCGATGAGCCAGGACCGCTCCAGCCAGGAATCCGATAGCGCCGCCGGCCAGAGCCATCAGCCCGGCTTCGGTCAAAAAGAGGGAAGCGATGGCGGCGTTGCTCGCGCCCAGGGACTTCATCAAGCCCACTTCCTGGCGGCGCTCCAGGATGGTGGCCGCCATGGCCGCGGAGACTGCCAGCGCCGAGGCGAGCAGCGCCGCCAGCGTCAGCAGCAGCAATGTTCCCTTGACGTGCGCCAGCACCTTGCCCTGGTTTTGCTCGACTTGGCGAATCTGCTCCACGCGCACGTTGGGCAGGACCTCGCGGATCTGAAAAGCAATAGAGTTGGCGTAGGGCGAGCAGTACCAGCGGTCGCGATCGGCCGGTGAAAGTTTGTTGGGATCGCGCCGCGCAAAAGCATCTTCGGGTTTGGTGAGCGCACTGACCACCACGCGGCGGACAGCATTGGGATGTCCCAGGATCGTCTGGACAATGTGCAGAGGCGCGACGATCGCCTCATCTTCCGGACCGCCCGTATCGAGGATGCCGCTGACCCTGAGCTTCTTTCCACGAACGTCGATCACGTCGCCGATGCCGATCCCGTGTAGCGCCGCGAGCTTGGAGCCGGCCAGCACCTGCGGTGGCTGGTCTCGCGGCCAGTCAGCATAATCGGGCGGCCACTCGCCATCGACGCGCCACCAGCGGTTCACGCTGCGTACCCCGGTCGAGAAAGCCTCTTTGCCGTAACTGAGGGGTTGGGCAAAGTAGGTCCCGATCAGCTCGGCGTCAAAGGTCTGCCCGGATTTGGCAAAGGTTGATGGGTCCGTCAGGAACGGCGCAAATCCCAGAATGTTGTGTCCCCAGAAAACGCCTTTCATCTTGGGGAGATCGGATTCATGAATGAACCCGCCTTCGCTGGCGGGTTTCAAATCCACGCCGCCCAGGTTCACGTCCAGCGTGTCCTCAACGGGTGTGACCAGAAGATTGGCGCCGGTCGAGCGCAGCTCCTGGCTGATTTTGTCCCCGATTCCCGCGCCTACGGCGATCATGGCTGTGGCAATACTCATGCCCAGTGCGATGGCCAGCAAGGCCACGGTCTTGCGCCGTTTCTGGCGACGGAAGGACTCGAAGAGTAGCCGGAAGAACATGTTCAGCTTCAGTGCGTGAATTGCCCGGTCTGGGCGGCCAGGTCAGCGACGTTGATCACAACCGAATCCCCTTGGGAGTCGGAACGGAGCGGAATGGGGTTGCATCCACCCTTCTGGCCCACGCTTTGCGGGTTGATGGGAGCTGAACAGTTCTTACAGATCAACCCGTTTGTGCCCTTGTAGAACCCCACGCCGCCGCAAATCTGGCAAGCGTCAAACACGGTGGCGACCACGCCATCGGGCTTGCGATAGAGCAGAAATCTCACCTGGACCCCGTTCACATCCACCCGGTACCGATTCAGCTCGCCCGCTGTCAAACCGTGCGCAGAGATCAAGATGTGTCCGTCTTTGTCCGGAGTGAGCTCCATGGCTTGGGAGAGCGGCGGCGGAGCTTCCGCATAGACGAACTCCGCCGTAATTCCGATCATGAAGACGAAGGCAGTGGCGCACACCAGGCTGGCCCAAAGGCGCTCGCGGCGCGCTGTCCACTGGTGCTTTCGTTGCTCGGCGGCGGACGACGCTGTGATTTTTTCCGGCTGCCGGCGCCGGTATTCCAACAACACCATGAGAGCCACCAGCGCCAGCATGGTGACCGGGAAGAAATAGGGATTGCGGACGACCGGGCCGATCAAGGCCATCTCTTGCTTGGTGGAGTAGACCACGCCGGACTCGGAAAGCTCGTGAAACCCCGAGATCAACAATTGGGCGGCCACGAACAGCAGAATCACCGTAGTCACCCGGAAAAATCGGCGCAGATCGATGCGCACGCTTCCTTTCACAAACATCACACCAAAGAGCACGGCGAGTGTCACGCCGGCAAGGGTGCCCAGGAAACTCATCAACTCGCTGGAATTGAGTGTCACGCCGGCCAGAATCCCCACCGTCTCCGCGCCCTCGCGGAACACCATGAGAAAGATGAAGGCGAACAGTCCCCATTTTGAGCTGTCGCCGGCCAGCGATCCTACTTTGGTCTCGATCTCGCCCTTCAGCCTGCGGGCAGTGCGCATCATGAACACGATCATGCCGACCACAAGCACCGCGGCCACCAGCATGATCCAGCCTTCCAGTTTGTCCTGATTGATGGTGTTCTGAAGGCGCGAAAGAACGACGCCGGCAGCAACACTGGCGACGAATGCCGTCCCCAGCGCGGCGTAGACGACACGGCGCAGGTCGGGCCGGCCTATCTTGGCCAGGTACACTAAGGCAATGCCGACGATCAACGCGGCCTCAACGCCCTCGCGCAGAGTGACAACTAGGGCCTGAAACATAGCTCCATTTTGAAAATGAATTTCAATTTCAATTTCAATTAGAAATTGTAGTCAGCTCGTTAAGAGCAGTCAACAAATTGAAAATCCGCGAGAAATGATCGCCGAGCGAAGCAACTCAACATAGAGTGCCGCCGCGTCCCATCCCCAGCGAACCATCCTTTGCCGCAGCCGTGGCTTCCAATTCCAGCGGAGCTGCTCCGTGCCGGAGATAACGATCGTTCGCGCCGCACAAGAGATGGCGAGACTGCGCTCGCTATGGGAGTCCCTGAGCGGGGCCGGACGTACCACGATCTTTCAGGATTACCAATGGAACCTGCTGGCCCTGACCACGTTTGCCGGCAGGGAAGAGCCTTGGATAGTTTGCGCGCAGGCTTCGTACGGTTTGGCCATCGTTCCTGCGGTAGTCCGTCACAGCGATGCATCTGTGCGATTGCTGGGCGAGGAACTGTTCGACTACCGCGCCTTTCTTCATGAAGGTGACGATGCGGTTCTGGCGAGCGCACTCGCCGAACTGGCGACGCTCGAACGGTCTCTAGAAGTGGTTGCGTTGCGCGAACCCGATCGCAAGCCCGTCTTGCACGGTCTGAGCATGACGCCTTTTTCGGCAGCGCCGCAGGTTCGTCGCGCCGACATTTCCGCTGAAGAGTTTGCCGCCAGGCATGGGCGGCTGGCTCGCAATCTGCGCCGCCTGCAACGCCTGGGTTTTGAGCTGAGGACCTACAGCGGTGACAACCAGCCGTTGTTGCGTGCGATTTACGAAGGCAAGGCCGACCAGGACGCGCGCAGTCTGTTCCATGACCAGCTTCGCATCGAATTCCTGGTCCAGGCTGCGCAACTCCATCCACCGGCCTTCGAGATCTTCACCCTGGAGTGCGGATC
Source organism: Candidatus Angelobacter sp. (assembly GCA_036521855.1). Lineage (GTDB taxonomy): Bacteria > Acidobacteriota > Terriglobia > Terriglobales > Acidobacteriaceae > Angelobacter. The sequence continues at coordinate 40,422 of DATDGY010000177.1, read as the reverse complement.
GCGCATGGGCGCGGCTCTGGTGACGTTGCGCGATGGCGATGAACGCCGCTTTTATACGGGATGGTTCGATCCCAGCTTCGAGAAATACTCCCCGGCGGTTACGCTCATTTACGAAGTCACGCGCCAGTTGTTGGCTGCCGGACTGGACTGCGACTACATGACCGGCGAGCAGCCATACAAGATGCGCTTGGCGACGGCTTCCGTGCCGCTGTATCGCCTGCGCGCGACGCCGCAACAGCTCGCCGCCTTTAGAGTGGAGCAGGCTCTTCAGTCGTCTCACGCCGTCGACGACTCCCGATGACTAGAGGGTGGAGCAGGCCTTTAGGCCTGCGGTAAGGGGCTGGATGAAATCGGCTTCAGCCGCCGAGGTAAAGACAGCCCACATATCTTTGAATACCAAAGCTTTTTAGAGGCCTGCTCCACCCGCTTGCAGTTAGCCGCCTGGAACGGTCACCGGGCTAGCGAGTGTCTCAGGTACTTCTTGGCTTCCTCCAGATGGGGGAACAGCTTTTCTTCATCTTGAAAAGCGCGCGAATGGACGCAGCGCCGGCTGCCGCGCATCTTGACCGGATGGCGCAAGTGCAGCATCTCGTGAAACACCAGATACTCGACAGCGTACTTGGGAATCTTGGAGTGGTCCAGAATGCGGCTCACCACGATGGTGTTGTGCGCCGGATCGAAGTGGCCCAGGTTTCGGCGGGAATGGCTCTCGCTCCAAGTCATTTGCGGACGGGCCATCAGGCCGTGGAAGAAGCGGCGGTTGAGGTCGTCGAAGATCTGCTCCAGGTGATAGTGCTGGCCAAGGGGGCCGGCAATCCGCTTGCGCCCGCGCATCTGCCGGATCAAGTGCGTCCTGGCGGACATGGCGCGGCTCCCGGCGAATCTGCGGTAGCGGGCGGCGTGGGCCGAGTCAATCGGCTCGCGGTAGAGCTTGGCGATCAGGATGTGAACGATGGAGTGGAGCACCAGGTCGGGCGCGCCCTCCAGGAGATCCGAGAGGCGGACGAACACGCATCCCCGGCGCAGCCGGATAGTGTTGTTGAGATTGGCAAACGCGAAGAAGCGGACCTCAAACTCCGGGAACGGCGTGTGGGGCCGCAGTTCAAGGTAGGCTTGTTTGAAAATCCTGGCCAGCCTGGGGGTTATGCCGAATGCCTCAAGCACGGCAGAAGATTGGCTGTCATGACTGTTTGCGCCCCGGGCAAATCTGCCAATCACTTCTTCTTGCCCGGTTTATCGTCCACAACCTGAATTTCGGAATCCTCGCGCGCGGCCTCAGCAGCGGACTTGAGCGAATCCTCGGCATCTTCGAACACGAACTTGTACTCCTGCGACTCTTTTGTTGTTGGCGGATCCGTCTCCATGGCCGTCTTGAGGGCTTTGAGTTTCGCGTCCCAGGCGTCGCAAGCCGTCACCACCTCTTTCAATCCCTTGTGGAAGTCCTTGCGATCGTCCTTGGTCATAGGACGGCCCTCGTACTGGTCGAGATTGCTGTTGATCTCGTCCAGCAGCGCGGTAAAGTCTTCCAGGAGATCATGAATCTTGCGCCCGCGACCGTCGGCCTGCTTGGGGTCGGAACGCAACTGGTCGATGGAATCGAGGCGGGCGGAGGTGAACTTGATATACAGTTTCAAGCGCTTGTAAGGCTCTTGGGCGGCGTTGCGGATTTGATCTTCCTCGGCTTCGGTGAGCGGGTCGCGTTTACGCGCGGATGCGACGGCGCTCAAGAGCACAAGCAAAAGCACGAGTTTCTTGGAGGTTTTCACTTCACATCCTTCTTCTTGGGCGCGAACATAGAGTCCTGCAGCTCCTGGCGGAGTTCCGCCAGTTTTTTCTCCACTTCGTCCAGCGCGGGGCGGTCCTCAGCCGCCAGCGTTCGCTTGAGGTTCTCCAGATGGCGCTGCGTCAGGCGCAGGTGGATCTCCACTTCCTTGCGCTGGTCGTGCGTGCGCAAGGCAATGTCATGGGCTTTGTTCGCGTCCTGCAAGACTTCTTGCACTGTAGCATGTCCTTGGACAGAACTGCCTTGGGAGAACTGCTGATCGGCCACGTCAACCAGGCGGTCGGCCAGTTCGGAGTACAGCTTTGCCTGCTGGCCACCGGTGGCCTTCTCGGCCTCAGCCTTCAGGGTGTCCAGATCCTTCTGGGCGGTGGGTGCGCCCGTGCCCAGCAGGACCAGGAGCAGAATTGCCGTCAATCCGTACATACTCACCTATCGCTGCGGCTCGATGGCCTTGAGACGGTGCCGCGCTTGAAACTCCTGGTCGGGTGATTTCCCGCCGGAAGCGGCCAGGAAAAGTTTATAGTTTTCCGCTGCCGGTTTGAAAGCCCTAAGGTTGTCGTAGGAAGTGGCGCGCAGCCAATACGTCCCCGCGGTTTCGGGCTGCAGCTTGGCACGGGCATCCAGGACGCGGATGGAGAGCTCGTAGTGCTTATTCTGCTGCGCGGCATAAGCCAGCTCGAAATAAGCTTCTGTCAGGTCCGGCTTCAGCTGGATGGCTTTGAGCAGCTCCGCTTCGGCTTCGGCATACTTGAGCTGATGCAGCAGAGCCAGCCCCAGCCTCAAGTGCAGGGAAGGATCGGACGGATTTTTCTCCAGCAGTTGTTGCAGAAGCGGTATGGCCGCGGCGTATTGTTTTTCATCCACGTACATTTCGGCGAGCCGCCGGTTGATGCCGAACGTAGTCGGAGTGCTCAGCGGCTGTAGCAAGGCGATGGCTTCGCCGCCTTTGCCCTCCGCCACCAGCGTACTTCCCAGTAAAACAACAGCGGAAGAGTCTCCCGGATTCTGCTTGAGATATTTGCGCAACCAGACCTCGGCGTCGGCATAGCGTTGGTGCCGGTTAAGCAGATCAATCAATCCCGCCATGCCGCTGGTGTCGCCGGCAAGCGCGGCCTTGGTGTAGTGACTCTCGGCAGCGTCCAAGTCGCCCGCGCGTTCGAGAAGGCCGCCGGCGCGAACGCTCAGACCGGCATCGCCGGGATTAAGCTCCGCCGCTTTGTCATAGGCGGCGGCGGCGCCCATCAGATCTGTACGGCCCTCTTCGAGCGCCTTGGCCAGCGAAAGCCACGCATTGCCCAGCGCTTTTTCCCCTCCAGACCTTGGTTTCAACTCCACGCTGTGTTTGAGAACGGGCACGGCGGCGGACGAGTCTCCGGATCGGGCCAGATCGACTCCCAGGTTCAGGTTGGCTTCAAACCAATCGGGCGCCAGCTCTACGGCTTTTCGATAAGCCTGGATGGCATCCTGCGTCTTCTGCTGATGGCTTTGCGCAAAACCCAGATCAAACCAGAACTGAGGATTCTTGGCTTGCGACGTCATCTGGGCTTGCAGCTTTTCTTCGGCTTGCGCGTACTGCTGTTTCTGTAGCAAGCCTTCCGCGTCCTGCAGAACGTCCGCGGCCTGGCCAGGCGGAGCGGCAGCCCTCGGCTTGGGCGGGGTAGTTGGCGGAAAACTGGTTTGCGCTTCCGGCCGCAGTGAAAACACGGCCAGCAGCGTCAGCGCCCAGATAAAACGCTTGATCATGAGCTCCCGTTCCGTAAGATGCGCGACAACCACTCGCCCGTATGTGATTTCCTGCATTTTGCCACAGTTTCCGGGGCTCCGGTCACCACCACTTCGCCGCCGCCGTTGCCTCCTTCCGGGCCCAGGTCGATAATCCAGTCGGCAGTCTTGATCACGTCAAGGTTGTGCTCGATCACCAGCACCGAGCCGCCGGCATCGATCAGCTTACGGAAGGCGGCCAGCAACTTGCTCACGTCGTCAAAGTGCAGGCCGGTGGTCGGCTCGTCGAAAATGTAGAGTGTGCCTTTGCCGGCGCGGGCTCTTTTACGCTCTTCCTTCTCTTCCTGGCTCTCTCCGGCAAGACCGTGGGGACGACCCGCCGGCACCAGGTGCGCGGCCAGCTTCATGCGCTGGGCCTCGCCGCCGCTGAGCGTGGTTGCCGATTGCCCCAATCGCAGATAACCCAGACCCACTTCCTCGAGCACGCGCAGCTTGTCAGTGATCTTGGACTGGCCGGCAAAGAACTGCAAGCCCTCGCGGACGGTCAGATTCAGCACTTCCTGAATGTTCTTTCCCTTATAGCGGACCTCCAACACGCCGGGTTTATAGCGCGCGCCTTTACACTCTTCACAGATCAGCTCCACATCGGCCAAGAACTGCATCTCGACGGTGACGGTGCCGTCGCCCTGGCAGGTTTCACAGCGTCCGCCGGGAATGTTGAAGGAGAAATGCCCGGCGGTGTAGCCGCGCTTTTGAGCTTCGGGAAGCGAAGCGAAGACTTCGCGGATGGCATCGAAGGCCTTGATGTAAGTGACTGGATTCGAGCGCGGCGTGCGTCCGATGGGCGATTGGTCCACCAGCACCACATCGGCCACGTATTGTCCGCCGGTGATTCTCTTGAAGCCGTCAACCGCCGGGCCCGGGCCGGCCGTGATCCCCTTTTCCGCCGCCAGCGCCTCGTAGAGAACGTTGTGCACCAGGGTGGACTTGCCTGAGCCGGAAACTCCGGTCACCGCCACCAGCATGCCCAGGGGGATTTCCACGCTGATGTTTTTCAGATTATGAGCACGCGCGCCTTCCACGCGCAGTGCGGCGGCGCCTGGCTTGCGGCGATTTTGCGGAATCTGAATGCGCAGCTCGTGACCCAGATAGCGGCCGGTGAGAGACGTGCTCATCTTCTTGAGCTGCTCGAAGGTGGCGGAAGCAATCAGGCGTCCGCCATTCTCGCCCGCGCCCGGACCCAGGTCCAGGATTCGGTCCGAGGCGCGCATGACGTCGGCATCGTGCTCCACCACCAGGATGGTGTTGCCCAGGTCGCGCAGCTCGTGCAGGATTCCCACCAGCCGGGCGGTATCGCGGCTGTGCAGTCCGATGGAAGGTTCGTCGAGCACGTAGAGCGCGCCCACCAGCCGCGAGCCCAGCGACGTGGCTAGTTGAATGCGCTGCGCCTCGCCGCCGGAAAGAGTCGAGGCCAGGCGGTTGAGCGTGAGGTACTCGAGCCCAACGTCGTTCAGAAACTTCAGCCGTTCCTGGATCTGCTGCAGGATTTGCCCGGCAATCTCCGCCTGCTCGGGCGACAGTTTCAGGGAGCTGAAGAATTGCGCCGCCTGCTCCACCGTCATGGCGGTGACTTCGCGGATGTTCTTACCTTCAAGTTTTACTTGAAGTGCGTCCGCGCGCAGCCGCCCGCCGCCGCAGTCCGGACATTGCGCGTAGCCGCGATACCGGCTCAGAAACACGCGCACGTGCAGCTTGTATTTTTTCCGCTCCAGCCAGGCAAAGAAGCCCTGAACACCGGAGAACTTCTCTCCGCCCTCGATCACCATTTGCTGTTGCTCGGGTTCCAGCTCGCGCCAGGGTACGTCGAGGGGAATGCCCTGCTGTTTGGCGAACTTGCGCAACTCCGTTTGCAGGCCGCGGTACTTGGGCTTGGTCCACGGCTCGATGGCGTTATCCGCCAGAGTCTTCGACGAATCCGGGATCACCAGGCTCATATCGAAATCGATAGTGTTGCCGAAGCCCTGGCAGCGCGGGCACGCTCCAAACGGATTGTTGAACGAAAACAGCCGCGGCTCCGGCTCCTGATACGCGATATGGCAATGCTTGCACTCGAAGCGGTTGGCGAAACGGAACTCGCGCGGTTTCTCGTCACCCTGCGGCGCGGTCTGGAATACGACTTCGCCGCTTTCACGGTAGGCTTGCTCGACTGCATCCACCAGGCGCGAGCGCTGGTCGGCGGCCACGGCCAGGCGGTCGACCAGAACATGGAGCGGCTGGCTGAAGTCGATGTCCAGCAGCGATTCCGGGGTAGAGAACTCAAACACTTGTCCGTTCTGAAACAGGCGGTTGAAGCCTTTCTTGCGCAGGTCGAAGAGGCGCTCTTTGAGTGCGGCACTGGCCGCTGGTGACTCGGCGGCGGCTCCGGCGGTCTTTTTGCGCCGCCCTTTCTTCTCGACGGCCGTTGCGCCCTGTCGAACAGGGAAGAGGACGTTCAGGCGCGTGCCTTCGCCGAGAGCCAGGATTCTCTGCGCGATCTCATCCACCGTGTCTTTCTTTACCTCCTGGCCGCACTTGCGGCAGAAGGTCCGGCCCACGCGGGCGTAGAGCAGACGCAGGTAGTCGTAGATCTCCGTGGCTGTGGCCACGGTGGAGCGCGGGTTGCGCGTGGTGTTCTTCTGCCGGATGGCGATGGCGGGAGCGATCCCATCGATCAGGTCCACATCCGGCTTCTCGATGCGCTCCAGAAACTGCCGGGCGTAGGCGGAGAGCGATTCCACGTAACGGCGCTGGCCTTCGGCATAGATGGTGTCGAACGCGAGCGAAGACTTGCCCGACCCGGAGACCCCCGTCACCACGGTCATGGCGTTGTGGGGGACGTCAAAGTCGATGTTCTTCAGGTTGTGGACGCGAGCGCCGCGTACCACAATGTTGTCGTTGGCCGATTGAGACATGGATTGGTACTGGCAGCCGTCTCCGAAAGCCGCGGCTGCAAGGAACCTGAGCGTGCACTAGGTTACGCACGCCGGGGCAGAGACAGCAGGGCCCAGGAAGAAGGCTGAAACTTCTTATTATAAACGTCCCAACCCATGTCGACTCTTCGGCCTTGGCGACGGCTAAACGTTCTTCGGCTGGGTCATGCTGAACCAGTTACCAAAAGGATCTTTGAATACAGCTTCCACGCCGTAAAACTGCTCCTTCGGCGGGGATAGGAATTCCACGCCTTTGGACTTCAGCTCTTCGTAAGTCTTGCGGCAGCCGTTTGAAAGACGCCGGCGCCGAATGCGCCTTTCTTCATCAGTTCGCTGATGGCGGCAACGTCTTTCTCCTCCAGCTTCGGCCCGGGCGCCACCTTCATCAGAATGATCTGAAAATCCGCCTGGCCTTTAGGACTGACCGTGAGCCAGCGGAATCCGTTGGGCAGGCTTTCATCAGTCTTGACCTCAAAACCAAGCTTGCCGACGTAAAAATCCTTGGCTTGGTCCTGGTCGAGAACAAAGATGCTGGCGTACGACATGCGCTGGATCATTGAATCCTCCAAAAGATCTCTTCGCGCCGGCAGGGTCCGGCTGGTCAGGCCGCCGGCTCCGGGACAATCACCAGCCCGTTTCCATCGGGATCGTTCAACGTGCAGTACCTGCCCCAGGGAGCGCTCTTCACCTCGCCCTCACTGCGATGCCCTGTCTGTCGAGACTTGACCGAAGGGCGCCGATATCGGCCGTGTTTAAGACCAAGCCCTGAACACAACCCGGGGGCATTTTCTCAAACCAGGTTACCAATGTGATTGAAGTCTGTGCTCCCGGCGGCGCGATTTCTACCCAGCGGCCGCCGCCGGCCCCCATCGCGGCATCGCGACGGACCTCGAACCCCAGCTTATCCTTGAAGAACGCGATGGACCGGTCCTGGTTGGCGACGGGCAGGGAAACAAGAGCGAGATGGCGAATGGTCATTGTGCCTCCTCATTTTCTTAGGTGCAACGAAGAGAGGGTACTGGATGACGGTCCTTCATGCTTCTCGATTCTTGCGGTTTACTCGAGCCCCGCGAAGTGGCCGAAATAACACATCGGCAGAAAGACGATGTGCCAGGGAATCCTGTAGCCAAAGACTTTCCGCACTTCGCGCCGGTATTCGCTGGGGGAGCGGCCGGCCAGCATATGGAATTTGTGGCTGAACGATCCCAGGCTGGAGTAACCGACTTCGAAGCAGACCTCGGTGACTGACTCGCCCGCCGCCAGGAGCCGCTTGGCGTGGTCCATGCGCCGGCGCGTGACGAAGTCATGCGGCGTTTCGCCGAACGCGGACGTGAAAAGGCGGTGGAAATGGAAGGGTGACAAACAGGCCTCGCGGGCCGCGTGCTCCAGTGACAGCTTAGCCTGATACTCGGCGGCCAGACGGTCGCGGGCCCGACACAGGCGCCGATAGGTCTCGTCGTGAAGCAGCCCGGCGGACAAGAGACCGTGGTCCATCGCAGACATATTGTAAATGCGGGTGCTAGCTTTCGGAACCGTCGCCAGTAGTGAGCCATCAACGCGCTTGCGCCACCGCCGATGAGACTTTTTTCGATGCTGCAAGCCCTATCCTGGCCGTTTTCGTTTACTATTTTTCCGTGTCTCTCCGCGAAATCCACGTCTCCGGCTACCGGTCTGTCCGCGATTTGAAACTGAAGCTGCGGCAGATCAACGTCCTCATTGGCCCCAACGCTTCCGGCAAGAGCAATCTTTATAACTCAGTCTTCCTGCTGGCCAAAGCGGCCGTAGGCGGCTTTGCCCAGGTGATCGCGGAAGAGGGCGGCATGCCATCGGTACTGTGGGCTGGCGCGCGCAAAGCCCGGTCGTTGAGCACGTCGCGGATCGAGCCGGTTCGCATGAGCCTGGGCGTAAGGACCGACACCTTCAACTACGAGCTGGTTTGCGGGTTGCCCAGGCTGCAAGGGCCCATACCTCCCGGGCAGTTCCGCTCGGCCTTTGCCATGGATCCGGAAGTAAAGGAAGAGCACGTCTGGATGGACACGCCCAGCGGCATGAAAGTGACTTTTTTCAAGCGCGGGCCCAAGGGCGCGTGGATCCTGGATAGTGATGAGCGTCTTACTGATTACTCCGGTGAAATGCAACCCACGGAGTCCGTGCTTTCCCAGTTGCGCGAGCCGCATCTCTATCCCGAACTCTCCGCGCTGCGGACGGAGATGAGCCGCTGGCGTTTTTACCATCACTTCCGCACCGATGCCGAGTCGCCGCTGCGCCATCCGCAGGTAGGCGTGCGCACGCCGGTGCTGAGCCATGATGGGCGCGACCTGGCTGCGGCGTTGCAGACCATCAATGAGATCGGAATGTCGGAGGACCTCCACGAGGCCATCCGCCAAGCCTTTCCCGGAGCCTCGTTGGAGATCGAGCACGATGAGGACAGCGGGATGTTTGCCATCCTCATGCGAATGCCGGGCCTGAAGCGTCCACTGCGGGCGCGAGAGCTATCCGACGGAACGCTGCGTTATCTTTGCCTTTTGGCGGCACTGTTGAGTCCCCATCCGCCGGCGTTGCTGGCGCTCAATGAACCGGAAACCAGCCTGCATCCGGACTTGCTGGAGCCGCTGGCGAAGCAGATGGTCAACGCTTCCCGCAATTCCCAGCTCTGGGTGGTCACACATTCGGAGAAGCTGGCCGAGTCGGTGGAGCGGAATTCAGGAGAATCGCCGATCCGGCTGCAACTGGAGAGCGGCGAGACGCACGTAGTGGGGCAGGGGCTGGTGGATGTGGACGAAGAAGCCGGGTAGTTAAAGGGTTACTTTAAGTAATGCAACATCTCTTTGAAGGCTGGCGAACCGGACTTGCCCAGCAGTTCGTAGATCATCATCTCGGTAGAAGAGATCACCGCCCCGGCTTCGCGCATCCGTTCCAGGCCCAGCTTCCAATTCAACTCGGTGCGTGAGCCAACGGCATCGGCGGCTACATGAACGTTCAAGCCCTGGTTGAGCGCGCCCAGAGCCGTCTGCATGACGCAGATGTGCGTCTCCATACCGCACAGCAGCAAGGTATTCCTGCCGGCAAGGACGCTGATGGCCGAGCAGAACTCGCCGTTGCCGAAACAGCCGAACTCCAGCTTGTCCACCGGGGTGATGTTCGGAAGCAGGGAGAGGATCGCGGGCACGGTCGGGCCCAGGCCCTTGGCGTATTGCGTGGTGATCACCACGGGCAGGGAGAGAATGCCGGCCAACCGGATAAGCAACTGCGAATTACGGATCAGCCGCTCGTTTTCTTGGATCGGAGGCAGCAGCCTCTCCTGGATGTCGATGATGGCGAGTACGCAGTCGTCCACGCGCAAAGGCCGGCGCGCGATTTCGAAGTAAGGAAGAGTTTCAATGGTCGCTGTAGCCATAAGAAAATACTACTCCTATGGGACGGTTCGGGGTTTCACCCGCGAACCGCGCACCTTAACTAGACCCGTTTCATAAACGGTTCGGAAGAAACGGGGTGGAGCAGGTCTTTAGACCTGCGTTGAAGCAATTGAAAATGGAGGGCCTTTAGGCTCTGAGGATTCAGTTCACACCGATTCTGAAAATGTAGCACCTGGCCGCCAGCAGCTCGGCTAGAAGTGTTCATCCGGCACGGTTACGCCGGGAGGTTGCGAATGGTGCGCTGAACGCGGCTGGCGCCATGCTGTGGTCTGCCAGTTGTCTTTGGCGGCTTCATGCCTGATCCAGGGTGGCAAGTTCAGGCGCAAGTACCGCGCCAGGGCGATAGCGTATGGCTCGTACAACGCGCGAAGGCGGCTCAATTCCGCGTCGGCGCCCTCGGCCTCAACCAGGTTCAAGCCGGAACCGCGAAGACGCTGCCGGATCTCAGCCAGATCCTCCGGCGGCAGTCGGCTGGCGGAGCCGTCCTGGTCCGGCCGTGCGCCAAAGACCTGGCTCAGATCCACCAGAGCATGACGAGCGATAGCAAAGGTCATCCGCGCCTGGTATTGGCACATGCCCTCCAGTCCGACGATGGCCAGCGCGCAGACATCCAGAATGACGGTGAGCGATCCGATCCACGACTGATTGTCGTGCTGGGAGCGGAAGTAGGCCAGCACGGGGTAAGAGAGATGGCTCTCCATCAGCTGGGCGGACCAGCGTTCCCAGTCGTGAAGAACCTCGGTCACCGCATCCAGGCCATGGGTCCCGATGCCGGCATGGCGATGCAGGAGTTCGAAGGCGGTGGGCGGCGAGCCGGCGCGGGCGTCGAGCAGGGAGATGGTGACCTCGCGGCGGGAGAAAGATTGGTACAGTACCGGAAGATAGCCAATCACCAGCGCCAGAAAGCCGAAGCCGAGGCCGGCTTCCACAACCGTGACCAGGCGGGCCAAGCCTGAGGCGGGAGTGATGTCGCCCAGTCCTAAAGTAAAGAAGGTGGTGCCGCTCAAGTAAAGAGCATTGCCAAATCGGTTGGGGAACAGGGTGCCGCCAAATCGAGCGCCGTCGCCATAATCGATGAGGGCAAAGCCAAAGACCAGCGCCATCGCCCAAAAAGCCAGCAGAAGAAGCAAGGAGAGCGGTCCAAAGTAGCTGAATAGCGCGTCGCGCCTCTTCCGGTCGTGGCGCAGGCCGGCCAGTGTGGCATAGGGAGGCCAGGTGGAGCGGTAGAAGAAGCGCGTCATTCGAAATTGGCGGGTCACGCGGCGGGGCAGGACTAGGGTCTCGAACGTCTCCCACAACACCATCGTGACCAGCACGATGCCACCAATCACAGCCAATGGGTTCGACACGCGATTCCCTCCGCCACGATTAGATTACCTGAAATTGAAAAAGAACTCAGTTTATGCGGCTGATACACTGGGAAAAGAGGCACCGCGTCTTTGAAATCGATCCTGCATCAGCTGACGGCACATCCTTACACGGTACTGCTGCTCTCCGGTCTTCTGGAGCGCGTGGGTTTTCCGCTGCTTTTCGCGCCGGTGCTGGTGGCTTCTGGGGCGCTGGCAGCGTCCGGAAAGATGCACTTTGATCTTGCCCTGTGGATCGCCCTGCTGACCTGCATCGTCGGCGACGCGCTCTGGTACGAGATGGGACGGCGCAAGGGCGACTCCGTGCTTTCCATCCTCTGCCGCATCTCGCTGGAGCCGGAGAGTTGCATACGCCGTTCCAAGACCTTCTTTGAGAAGGGCGCCAATCGCACCGTGTTGCTTGCCAAGTGGCTGCCGGGCTTGTCGCACGTGGTTCCGGCAGTGGCAGGCTTGACCGGAGTCCCGCGGCAGAATTTTTTCCTCGCCAACACGGCCGGCTCTGCGTTCTGGATTTTTGTCCTGATGCTGGCGGGCTATCTTCCGGTTGAGCACGTGCATGTAGCCCCGGCCATCGGCCCTCTCCTCTTCGAAGCCAGCCTGGTGCTGGTGGCCGGCAACGTGGGCGTCAAGTACATGCGGAAACGCCGCTTCATGAAGGATCTGTACAAGGCGCGCATTGCCCCGCAGGAGCTGCGCCAGATGCTCGATTCGGGACAGAAAGTTGTGGTTCTGGACCTGAGGCATCCGCTCGATTCTGTCACCGATGAGCGTACACTACCGGGCGCGCTTCGCGTGCTTCCGGACGACGTCACCAGCCGCTCCGAGCTGCTGCCCAAAGACCGCGAGATCGTGCTCTACTGCACTTGACCCAGCGAGGCAACCAGCGCCCGGGTGGCGCAACAACTGCACAAGCTGGGAATTGAACGTGTGCGTCCGTTGCAAGGCGGCTTCCGCGCCTGGAAAGAACTCGGCTACCCGCTGGCCGAACCAACATTAGTAGCCTGGCATACCGCAGTCCGTGTGCAAGTATGACTTCCTAGGCCGGCACAACTGAGGTGCTGCGTGGTTTGACCGCGCTCTGCAGCCAGCATAGAATCATGATGAAGCCAGTTCCGCACTGGCCTTTTCTGCAACTGCTGCCCCCTCGTTCAACGGCAGGACAGCTGACTCTGGATCAGCATATCGGGGTTCGAATCCCTGGGGGGCAGCCAAATCTTTTCAATGGCTTACGATTCCCCATCTGTTTCCTAAGTGGTAACTGGCAACATACAACTGGCAACATTTGAGCTCCGGTCGAGGGCGGCGAGCGGGTCGTAGCCGGGGTTGGCGAGCATCGCGTGCAGACCCCGTCGACGCACGCCCATGTTGCCGCCGGCGAGGATCGGCAGGGCCAACGCGTCCTGCAGCAACCCGTTGAGCGGATCGTTCTCGTCGTCATAGCTGTCGACCCCGACCACCCGCATCAGGTCGGTGATCACCCGCACCGCGGTCTCCGAGCCGAAGATCTTCGAGTGGTTGGCCAGTTCCGCGGCCGCCGGATGTCGGGCGTCGATTGCCGCGCTCGCCCGCCACGCCAGCGAGCGGGTGGCCTCGATCGCGATCTTCGCGTCGACCAGTGCGTAGCCGACGGCCTGGTGCTCGATGATCGGCACGATGCCCCCGCGACGTTCGGTCCGCGCGAAGTGCAGCGAGTGCCCGAATGCGGCCCGCATCAGCGCCGCCCCGAGGATACCGACCAACGCGGCCGCGCCGACGAAGCTCGCCGCGGACAACGGGAGTGCGCCGCCCTCCTCGCCGAGCACGTTCTCGGCCGGAACGGTCACGTCGCGGAAGCTGAACTCGGGCAGCAGGTGGGCGCGGTACCCGGGCGAGGTGATCGCCCGCTCGAACACGACGCCCTCGTACGGCTTCTCCACCGCCAGGATCGAGATGCCCTTGTCCGTGGGCGTCTTTCGGATCAGAGTCGGGAACGAAATTGGATCGGCGGCCTTGGTGGCCGACGGGCAACATGCCCGCATTGATGGTCTCACCAGCCTCGCGGTTTTGATCGGGCTGCATCGGCCTGCCGGCCATGGCTCCCGCCCAGGAGTCGACATCACAGCTCAAAGCCCTGATGTTTCCGCTCAGGAGCACAATACGGACTGTCTCTTCTCGGACAAACGAGCAGCCTCTGGGCAGGGGGGCCGAGCTGTCCAACGTTGGGCGAGCGAATCTCAGAAACGCAGGCCGAGCGCGATGGTTACGAATTGTGTGTTGATGTTCTTCGTCGGCGCGTAGTGATAGCGGGCTTCGGTATAGATTCGGTAAGGCGCGCCGCCGACCCGGAAGGTCATGCCGCCCCCTACGTTTCCGCCGCCCACGCTGGAAGTTGCACTGGCCAACGTCTGGCTGGCGGTCACGAATCCGGCCGTGCAGTTGAATCCCCACCACAGCCATGACTGCGTGCAAGGCGTCCCGGTCCCTATGACGGTAACCGATTGCGAAAGGTGGGCGTAGCGAACGTACAGGCCACCGCCGCCGATGAGATATGCGCCGAAAAACTGGCCTCGCAACTCGAAGCGATAGTTCCCAGTCAACACATAGAAGTCGGTATAGGCATTAAGGTTGCTGGCCTGAAGCGCCGTTCGCAGAGGTTGCAGCGAGTCGCCTTCGGGATACGTGCGATTCCACATGAACTCGCCAATGATCGCATTGCGCTTGTTAAAGTTGTAACCGACGCCGCCGACAAGCCCCCAGCCAACCGTGACGAGTTGTGCCGTGGGGTTAAGAGGCACATTGATCACAGCGGCAACGTTGCTGTTGATTTTGCAGTCGTCCTTGCAGGCCGATTCCAGTTCCCATTGCGCATAGACTGGCTGCATTGAAGTCAGGGCGACCACTGCGATGCCCAGTAGAATTGTGCTCCTCATTGCATTTCCAACCAAATCGCCTTTGGGGGCCCGCGGGTTGCCGTTGCTCAAACGCCTGGAGAGCTTCGGCTTCAAATGAGAGATGAGGAGAGCTGACGAGAGGATGGCCCGGCCGCCGAGACCTCGCACTCCCCTTGGCCAGACTGCGCCGAGTTGAAGGGCCGTCATTTCGCACTTCTAAACGAAGGCCATCAGGAAATTGCCTATCACCCTGAATGCGACTGCCACGGCAGTCCAACGTGCAATCGCGATTTTTCAACAGCCTTTCCGGGCGCAACCAAAAGGACCACGAAGCACGTTAAGGTACCGAGGCCGACCATGGACGAAGTATTTTCAGAGCTTCGGGCGCCGTTCGCATGCACATAGCATACCTGTTCCGCCTGCATGACGGGTTACAACTGAAGTTATGGGCTCAGCAGACTCGTCTGATTCTGAAATCAGCGGATTGACAATGGGAAACAAGGCGTTGAGCATCAGCAACAGCGTTTTCGCCGCATCGAGCATAAACCCGAGTACGGAAGAAACAAGTTTGGATTGCGGTCGAGTTCAAGTCAGGAGGTGACTAAGTTGAAGCGTCATCGCCTTGCAAAGCAAGACGGTCACGCGGCCTCCTCCTTGATCTCTTCGCCGCGCTTCGAAGCCTCGAAAGCATCGCGATAGCCGCGCGCGATCGACCGAATACCGCGGCCGATCTCCTCATAGACTTCGTCGCTTAAATTGGCCAGCGACACTCGCAGAGACCAATCTGGGGCGTCAAAGCCGCCACCGTTCAGCGCGACGATCCCGTGGCTCTCGGCCAGCCGGAAAGCGAGATCGAGGGGGTGAACATTTTTCTTCATGTACTCCACGGCATCCTCCCCGATATTCTTGCGCGCCCAGAACTCGAAGTCGATCAGGCCATAGTAGAAATCGTAGAGCCGGTTGGGGCTGAGTTCCAAGCCCAGGCCTTCGATCATGGCCCAGAAACGCCGCTGCACGATCTCCATACATGCCTTCTGATACAGCTTGGCGGCGTCCATCAGTTCGGCCAGCGAGAACATGCTCATCATCACCTGCTGCGGCAACGAGAGGCCGGCTGTGTGGTTGAGAGCTACATCGCGGCTATCAGCCACGATGCGATCAATGAACTTGATCTTCCGCGGTTCCAGGGCCAAGGGACCGTAGCGCTTGTCGAGAGCGCGAAGATCGGCATCCGCAAGCTTCGCAATCATCTTGTCGAAGATATTGTCATCGTAAATCGCAATAACGCCAAGCCGCCAGCCAGTAGCTCCGAAATACTTCGAATAGGAGTACACACCAATGGTGTTCTGCGGCAGTTCGCCGAGCAGAGAGCGGAAGTCGGGAACGAACGTTCCGTATACATCATCGGTCAAGAGCATGAGGTCGGGACGCTTGGTCTTTACCAGCTTTGCGATCTTGGCGATTGTCTCCTTGCTGAGGGCCATGCTGGTGGGATTGCCGGGATTCACCAGAAAGAATGCCTTGATCTTGGGATCCTCCAGTTTCTTGAGCTCCGCGTCGGTGAACTGGAAGCGGTTTTCCTGGGGAGCCTGGATGTCAACCACGTTCAAGTCATAGTCTTCCAGATGAGTCATGTGAATGTAGGGCGTAAAAATCGGGGCACCCAGCGCGATGGTATCGCCGGGACGCAAGAGACGATTGGCCTTCAGCGACTTGAATAGGTAGCACATCGCGGCAGTGCCGCCTTCCACACCATATAGATCAAACTTGCCGGAGGGGCGCGGATTCCCGCAGATGGCCCAAAGCAGGTATTCGTGAGCGATTCGCTCGTTGTGGACCAGCATTCGGTCGGGAACCGGGTAGTTGTCTCCGATGATTGAATCGACGAGTTCGTGGACGAAGGCATCCGGCTCGAACCCGAACTTCTTCACTGCGAACGGGACCATTTTCGAAAGGAAAGCCGCGCCCGGCATGTCAGAGTGTTTCGCCAGCCAGGCTTGCAGACGGCCCGCGCTGCCCTGAGCCTGCGGCATTCCGCCGAGGCCGGCAGGGTGATCCAACACGCGCTTGCTCTCGGTGAGGGCGAACTGGCCGAGCAGAAAGTAGCCCTCGCGCGGTGTGGTTGCGACCCAGTTGGGGTTGCCGCGGCCGGCGTTGAGGAATGCGGACTGCGTCGTCTGCGAGGTCTTCTTCGCCAGCTTGATCAGCTCATCCTTGATCTCAAACGGACTCAAAGTTTCAAACTTGCGAAGCTCTAAGAGGTCCATAGTTTCTCTCCCTTGCATTTGCCGTTCTCCGATCAGTAGGTATCGAAGAGCTCTTGAATCTGCGTGGCCGTTCGCGGCTTCAGGAGTGCCAACGAGAGCAGGATTCGCGATTTCTGCGGATTAAGCTCATGGGAAGCTACGAACCCGAGTTCATCGTCCTTGACCTCCACATTGCGTCCAACGGTTCCTGTGGGCACGCGGCTGCTGCGCACGATCACCACGCCTTTTTTGACTGCTCTGGCGGCGGCATCGACCGAAGTCTTATTCATATTGCCGTTGCCCACACCCGCGATGACAATGCCCTTGGCGCCATTGTTTGCGCTGCAATCGATCAGGTCCGGCGACATGTCCGCATCGGCAAAGATGACGTCCACTCGCGGCATCTTGGTCACGTTCGATACATCGAATTCACTGGAAGTGGTGTGCTTCCACGAAGGACTGTTGTAGAAATCGTTTTTGCCGTAGTCAGAAACACCGACCAGGCCTCGCAACGGCGACATGAAGGTCTGCACGGCGGTCGTGCTCGTCTTGGTCAACGAGTGAGCTCCCTGGATCCAGTCGTTCATAACAACGAGCACACCGCGGCCCTTGGCCCTCGGATCGGCGGCCACGGCTACGGCGTTATAGAGGTTCAGCGGACCGTCGGCGCTAACGGCCGTGGATGGGCGCATGGCTCCGACCATGACCACCGGTTTGTCGCTCTTCACCGTCAGGTTGAGAAAGAACGCCGTCTCTTCCATAGTGTCTGTGCCATGCGTAATCACGATGCCATCGACATCCGGCGTTGCCAGCAATTCGTTGATCCGTTTGGCGAGCTTCAGCATGATGTCGAACGACATGTCCTGTGATCCCACATTGGAGATCTGCTCACCCTTAAGGTTGGCCAACTCCCTGATATTCGGGACGGAATTCAACATGGCATCAATCGTTACTTGGCCGGACGTGTAGCCGGATTGCGTCCCGGTAGCGGCGGCGCCCGCGATTGTTCCACCGGTCGCCAGGACAACAATGTTCGGTTTCTTGCCCTGGCTGAAAGCGTTCTGGCAACCGATGCTGAGAACGAGTGCCAGAAACACTGCCGAGATCCTGTAATAACGCTTCATATCCACTCCTGTCGAACCATGTGCGCTGTGCGGCTCGTCTTTGTGTTTTTCCGGCGCTTGGCCGCATGTCCGGCATTTTGCTACCGGACCTCCGCACGGCTGAAGAGAGCACGGCGAATCAGCCTCGTACGATGAGCACCACCACCGGCCCCGCTAGCGTCAGCAAGATGTTGGCGATGGTGTAGGGCACCGTGTACCCGAGGACGGGGACATTGTTCCCAGCAGCAAGAGTTACCGCGTTGATGGCCGGCGTGCTCGCCTGCCGGCCACACAACGCACCGATCAGGATCACCGGGTGCATCTTCAACGCGTACTTTCCGTAATACAGGCAAAGGAGACCTGGCACTAGGGCGACCGCGATGCCTGCGATGGGAAGCGCCACGCCGTATCTGATGATCTGCTTGAGTGCCTCGGGCCCCGTCGCGAGTCCGATGCAGGCGACAAACACAGCGAGTCCAAAATCCTTCAGATAGAGCGCTGCTGCCGCCGGCAATTGGCCAAACGTCGGGCGCCGCGCCCTCAGCCAGCCGAACAGCAAGCCGGCGATCAGACACCCCCCTCCCGTACCCAATCCGAGCAAGGAGCCGCGGAAGGACACTCCCAACTGGCCCAGTGCGAAGCCGACAGCGAGTCCAAGGCCGAAATACAGAAAGTCGGTCTTGTCGGCGGGCGGGGTCGGGGAGCCGATCAATTCCGTTGCGCGTTCAACGTCCGCGTGGAGCCCCACGAGCCGAGCAACATCGCCTATCGCAACCTTTGTATTAGGAGCGACGGGAAGCGGCTGGTTTAGACGTGTCAGGGCGCTCACAAATACACCCCGGCGCACATGCGGATCGATTTTGGCTCTCAACTCGCCAATGGATTGGCCCGCGATCTTGTTGCTGGTCACTACCACGTCGCGCACCTCGGCGATCACATCCATTCCCGAGCAATCGTCGCTCTCCGGACCCAATATCTCTTGAACTCGTTCGACTACTTGACTGCGTCGACCGGAAATGGCCACGCGATCGCCGGGCCGCAGCTTTAGACCAGGTTCCACAGCAAGGGCTGTGGCGCCGCGTACCACCTGCTCGATCACGACACCGTCCATCTGTTTTTCCAACTCCTGCACCATATGTCCGCCGGATGTTGAATTGATCCTGTAGACCCGGGCAACGACTGCGGGAAGGGCCGTGAACAGGCCGGCAGGGAGCTGGGATGTGCCTCCGCCCAAATCGCGCTCGTACTCGCGCGAGGCTTCAGCCAGGTCGATGCCAAGCAGTTTCGGTGCCAGGGTAGATGCGAAAAAGATCACCGTAAACGTTCCGAACAGGTATGTGATTGCATACGCAACCCCAATGTTTGCCGTCATACGCGCGATCTCTTCTTTGGGTAGAGGTTGCGCGGCCAGGGCGTCACTCGCTGTACCTATGGCCGCCGACTCGGTCGCGCCGCCCGCCAACACGCCCGCGGCGGTGCCCTTATCTAAGTGGAATCCTATGGCGACCACCCATACTGTGATGACAACCACGACTGACGAGAGGATCGTCAGGTGTACCTGTTTCAGCGTCGGCCGCCCTAGGCTGCTCACGAACTGCGGCCCGATCATGTAACCGAGGGCGTAGATAAAGAGCGCGAATGCCAGGGTCTTCACATCGCCGGATACTATGACACCGACTTGGCCTAGAGCGATAGCCGCAAGCAGCGTCGCTGCCACCGGGCCGAGCACAAACGTACCGAGGCGAATCTTGCCACAGAGATAACCGAGCGCCACTGCTAATGCGATCGCCGCCAACGGAGCTGCGGCAAAAAACGTGTGCAGATGAGCTCTCATCACCTCTTCCCGCCTGCCTGAGTCCGTGCTGCATCTTGCAGGGCGTCTCTAGACCTCCAACAAATGTAGATTCTTATTGTGGAATCGGAGATGTTTATACGGCTTACAAGGAGATAGCCGCTTTCCCGTGAGATCAGGGTCGAGCGGATCGCTGAGTTGCGGCCTTGAACGCGGCGAGCAGGAAGAGCCCGGCTTATTCCGGACCAGAGATCTTGACTTTCCGATACGTTAACCGCGCAGATAAACCCGCTCTGAGCCACCACGCCCGCCATCACGCTCAGAGATGCTCGTTCACCTCCGGTACTGGTCTCCAGGATTTGTCCGGGTTGAAGCGCTCCATCCTCTTAAATTCGTCGAGAGTTGCAGGGCCAAGGTCTTTTTGGTAGACCACGCCGTCGTTGCTGACGATGAAAGTCTTTACACCTGTCTCGCGGTATTCGGCCGGCGCAGCTGCCAGGGCGAAGCCTCCGATCATTATGCCTTTCACTACGTAGTCCATTTCGCCAAGCGGCGCGGCCGGCCCTTGTCCTTTCAGGATTTTGAAGAAGTAGCCATGGTACGGCTCTCCGCTTGCGTAACCCTGCTCGATGGCGCGAGCAGCCTGTTCGCCAAGGGGGCCGCCCCAGGTGCCATCCGGGTTTTGCCAGGCTAAACCGTCCTGCTTGCCGGGAGTGGCGACGATGCGTTGGGCGTATTGGTTGACGTCATAACCTTCGCGCTTCCTGAACGCAAACTCTTGCTGCGCGCCCACGTAGTTGTGACAGATTTCAATGGCATCAAGTTCGTTGTAACCGATGCGGCGAAAGAGCAGTTCGTGACGGCCGGCGCTGGCATCAAACGACCATTTGCTCCCCCTCTTCACAATTGGAACAGGAAACGGCCAGTTCTCCTGGCCCACGATCAGGAAGGCGCGGGTTGCGCTCTTTGGATCCACAGAGACAGTTGTCTTTTCGCGGGCTTCGGCTACGAACTCGCCGGCTCGCTTCTTGTCTTGCGGATATTCGCCGGTAAGAACAATGTCGTCTCCACCGGGACCGAAAATTGCGATGAGCTCTTGCACGTCAAACTTGTCGGCTGCAGCGATGAGCGCCGTCGCCGCCTGCTGCGGCGTATCAAAGCTTCTGGCGCCGCCGGCCGGGCCGGTGGAAGTAGCCGGACTTTCTTTCTCTGGCGATTGCTGCAAAGCAAAAGTGACCGATACGGACAGACACGCCCAGAACACTACACCGCAGCACCCTAGAAGCTTGGAGAGATTTCTGTTCGCAGCAGTTGATTTCATACCTTTTGTTCTCACGACCTGCTTCTCGCGATCCTGTTCTTACCTGCGCCGCCCGCCGCCACGCGCGCCGCCTCCGCGCGAGCCCATGCTTGAGGAACCACGACTGCTGGCGGCGCGAGCGCTGCCCCCGTCGAATCCACCGCCGCCACCGCTGAAGGCATCCCGGCTCCCGCCGCCGGCAGTACGGTTGGCGGACCCGGCTTCACGATTGGCAGATCTTTGGCCTGCGCGTGCGTCCTGGCTGGCGGACCGTTCACCTGTACGCGCGTCACGGTTAGCGGTCCTTTCGCTCGTGCGGGCGTCGCGATTGCCACCCTGTTGGCTGATCTGTTGTCTGGCGCCAGCCTGGCGGTTGGCCGCGGACTCTCCGCGCGCCGCCCCGCCATACCTGTCCGCGGTAGCACGGTCGCGATACGGCGCGCCGCCGCGATGCTGCGAATTGTGCTGCCAATTCCCGGTGCGGTTGGCGTTGACGTTGCGGTTGACATTCGCATTGCGATTGAAGTTGTTGTAGTTGTTGATTTGGACGTTGCTGTTGCCCCAGCCACACCCATAGCCCCACCCGCCGCTCCACATGGCCCCCATGGCCACGCCGACGCCGAAAGATATAGCCATCCCGGCGGCGTAGTATCCGGGTGGCGGGTAGTAAATGGGTGGATAGGCATAGACCGGTGCGCCATACACGACGGTGGGATTGTAAGAAGGCACATACACCACTTGCGGGTTGGATTGCTCGACGACGATGACCTGCTTGTTCTCAACGGTTTTGGTTTCCACCTTCTGCTGCTCGTTCGACTTCAAATTGCCTTTGTCCTGGGCCTTCTTGCGCATACGTTGCACGGCTTCCATCACATCGCTCTGTTGGGCCAGGAAGGCGTTGCCCAGATCGGTGGTCCACTGGATGTCGTCGGCCAGTCGCTTGACCACATCCGGCAGGCCGGCCATGGCCTGGATGCTCGGGTCCCAGGGCTGCTTGGCCACGGCCTCGGACAGCTCTTTGTCCTTGTCCTTGAGCTTAGAATTTTTTGCGAGCCACTGCTGGAGCTGGATGATTTCAAGAGGATATGTCGACGCAGCCAGGACCTGGGCCAGCAAAGGATCCGGGTACAGCGCGATGGGCGCTACGAGTGAATCCAGCTGATCCGGAGGAATTTTCGCCGCTTCTCCCTGCGGGGCCTTGTCTTGCTGTGACTGACCCGGTGGCTGCTGCGACTGCTGAGACGGTGCTTGCGCCTGAGCAGGCGTTTGTTGTGGCTGGGCTGGCTGTTGTGACTGAGCCAGCAAAGGAGACTGTGCCGCCACAAGCAGTGCAGCAGAGAAGACAGCAATACAGCGTCGAGTGAAATTCAAAAGCAGCTTACCCCTACCCCTTTTCTCGTATTAGTTTCCGTATTGACCCGTAGAGTTGTCCTGAGGCATCACTGGTGGGGTGTGACTCGGATCGGCAGGAATTTTGATCAGCTACTTCCGCGCCGGTTGACAGTGTCCGGAAGAGCGATTTGACCTGTCTGCTCTGGTTCCGGGCGCGAACATCCTGCTGGTTCACAGGGGCATCTTGGTGGATGGGAGAGCTGCGCAATCGTTCTTCTCGCCTTGTAACAAAGTCGGGGAAGGATTCAACCTGCCTCCACGAGAACGCCGGACGAGTCCGCAACGAACCAGCGGAGTAGGTGGACAAGAGGCCATTCGATGAAGGTACTCGTAATTGATGTCGGGGGCACCAATGTCAAGATCCTTGCCAGCGGTCACTCCCAACCGAGGAAGTTTCCATCTGGCCCCAAATTGACGCCCGCCAAAATGGTAGCCGGCGTAAAGAAGCTCAGCGAGGATTGGGATTATGACGCAGTCTCCATCGGTATACCGGGACCCGTCCTCCTCGGACAACTGATCGTGGACCCACGCAATCTCGGACGAGGCTGGGTCGGGTTCGATTTCCGTCGCGCTTTCGGAATGCCTGTAAAACTTGTCAACGATGCCGCGATGCAAGCTCTGGGCAGTTACAAGGGCGGAAAAATGCTCTTCTTCGGGCTCGGAACGGGACTGGGTACTGCTTTGGTGATCGACGGCAAAGCTGAATCGAGGGAGATAGCGCACCTGCCGTACAAAGACAGCACATTCGAGAACTATGTTGGAGTCCGCGCGCAGAAGAGACTCGGCAAGAAGAAATGGCGGAGACACGTCGAAAAGATCATCGCTGCCTTCCGGGACAGGATCCACCCGGATGACATCGTGCTCGGTGGCGGCGAAGTGAAAAGGTTGAAAAAACTGCCCAAGCGCTGCCGGGCGGGCGATAACGCCAACGCCTTCCTGGGCGGCTTTCGCTTGTGGGAAGGGCCCAGCGCAAAAGAACCGGCGGGGAAGGTCTTGAAGATGCTTCCGAAAAAGCAAAAGAAGACCGCCTGACACGCCGCTCCGCGACTTCAGTTACCCGAATCTCCTGAGTGGCATGATCGAAGAAGTGTCGGGGAGGGAATGAGAAACGTGGCCGGCGACTCACATGTTGAGGCATCACACGTTAGAGCGTCAAAGCTAGCGGTAGCGAACAAGCCGACGCCTCGCATCGAGGACCACGCCTTGATCGGAGACATGCGTACCGCGGCCCTTGTCACGAAGGACGGAACGATCGACTGGCTGTGCCTTCCTGCCTTCGATTCAGATGCTTGCTTTGCAGCGCTGGTCGGAACGGCCGACAACGGACTTTGGACGATCTCCCCCGCAATTCCAGTCAGGAAAGTTCAGCGGCGCTATCGGAAGGACACTCTGATCCTTGAAACGGACTTCGACACCGAATCGGGCTCTGTAAGGCTTGTCGACTTCATGCCGCCGCGGCGGGGCAGAGAATACTCTCAGGTATGTCGATCTCTCCGATGCGTCAAGGGCACAGTGCCGATGCGTTCCCAGGTGTTGGCGCGATTGGCATTCGGGCGAGCCGTGCCCCGCATCCTTCCCATGGACGGAGCGACGCAGCTGTTCGCCGGCCCTGACGCTCTCTATCTGCGCGGTGGACCTACCAATGAACCGCCCTCGCTCGACGCCGAGTTTCTTCTCCGCGAGGGAGACGAAGTTTCATATTCGCTCAGCTATGGCCCCTCGCATGAAGAGCCACCCCGCGTGGAGAGTGTTACTCAGGCCGAGCGCGCGACGGAGGAATTCTGGACCCGCTGGTGCTCGAAGCTTCACACGCCTGCGCTCTATCGCGATATCGTGATCCGCTCGTTAATCACGATTAAGGCGTGTATCTATGAGCCGACAGGCGGCATCGTTGCTGCGCCTACATCTTCGCTGCCGGAGACCCCGGGCGGTGTGCGCAACTGGGACTACCGCTTTTGCTGGCTTCGGGATGGCGCTCTCTCCCTCCGCTCGCTCGTTCTTGCCGGCTTGCGCGAGGAAGCACAAGCATTCTTTGACTGGATGCTGCGGGCAATCGCCGGAGATCCCGCTCAAGTGCAGATCATGTATGGCATTCGTGGAGAACGCCGTCTTTCCGAAGTGGAGCTAACATGGCTTAGCGGCTACGAAGGCGCCAAGCCCGTTCGCGTAGGCAACGCCGCCTACGACCAACACCAGCTCGACGTCTACGGTGAGCTGGCCGTAGTGCTCTACGACGCGAGCCAACGTTTTGACGGGCACCGCCCCGAAGCCGTGCGCGCACTCATCAACATTGCTCGCTACGTCGCCAAAGTGTGGCAACAGCCCGACCGCGGCATCTGGGAAATGCGGGGTCCGGAGCGCTCCTTCACCGCATCCAAGGTGGCGGCGTGGGCTGCGCTGGATCGGGCGATCCGATACACCGAGGAGCATGGCCTGAATGAATCCGTTGGCGACTTGCGCGAGATACGGAAGGTGATCTTCGACGAGGTCTGCCGCGAAGGGTTCAACCCCAATCGCAACACCTTCACGCAGTACTACGGTGGCACGGGATTAGATGCCAGCCTCCTCTTCATATCGCTGAGCGGCTTTTTGCCGGCGACCGATCCTCGCGTCGTTGGTACAGTTGAGGCGCTCGAGCGCGAACTTCTCCAGGACGGGCTGTTGCTTCGCTTCAAGCCGGAAACAGAGGTTGACGGTCTTTCCGGCGAAGAGGGTGTATTTCTCGCCTGTTCGTTCTGGCTCGTAGCGGTCTATCAGATGATGGGCAGAGAAGAGGACGCCCGCAGGCTATTCGACAGAGCGGCTTCCACACGCAACGATCTCGGACTGCTTGCTGAGGAGTACGATCCGAAACAACAGCGACAGCTCGGCAACTTCCCGCAGGCGTTCAGCCATTTTGCGTTGGTGAATGCGGCCTTCGCCCTGGCCGAAGGCAAGCCGATGGTCCATGGCTGAACGGAGGCCTGCGGCATCGTGTTCCAGCACAAAGTCCTGAGCAGGGCACAACGCGCTCCCCTTCAGAGACGGCCTTCGAATAGCGCTGCTCTGTCGGACACCAGTGACCGTCAGCTCTCGATTCGTGAACATCGCGCTTCGTGAATGGGGCATCTGATCAGGTCAGGGCTGCAGAATACTTCCATGGCGCTACCTGCAACAACCAAACGTCCTCAGATTCGACTCTTGATTGCTGATATCGATGGAACTCTTATCAACAAGGAAAAACTGCTCACGGCAAGTTCAGTCCAAGCAGTGAAGCGATTGAGTGAAGCCGGCATCTTGTTCGGCATTACCACAGGGCGCCCCCCGGCAGGCGCAAGGATGCTCATCGAACCCCTGCCGGACTTGAAATTCATTGCCGGATTCAACGGAGGGATCGTCGTCCGTCGCGATTTTTCGCTATTCAAACAGAACTTGCTCGAGGCGACAGTTGCAAAGCAAGTTGTACAAATGATCCTGGAGCACGAGCTGGACGTGTGGCTCTACACCGACAAGGACTGGTTCGTCCGCGACCCGAAGGCGTATCGCGTCGATCGTGAAGCAGCCACGGTGAAGTTTCCACCGAAAGTGACACCGACGTTTGATGGTCTCTACGATCGCGTGGCAAAGATTGTAGGCATAAGCCAGAACTACGATGCTGTCGCTGTCTGCGAGAAAGACGTCCAGGAGAAATTTGGTTCGAGCGTTTCAGCGGCGCGTTCCCAGCCGTTCTACCTGGATGTCACACATCCCAACGCTAACAAAGGCGAAATTGTGATTACGGCTTCAGAGTTTGCTGGGATTCCCACGCAAGAGATCGCCACGATCGGGGACATGGCGAACGATATCGCGATGTTCAAGAAGAGCGGGGTAAGTATCGCCATGGGCAACGCCAGTCCCGAGGTGCAGCGAGCCGCTACATACGTGACCGCTTCGAATGAGGAAGAGGGCTTTGCGAGGGCCGTCGAGGACTTCATCTTGCCAAGAGAGAATGCGCCCGCAGCCTGATAGCAGCTCTCGATTTGCATTTTGCGGTTCCCGCCGGAGCACTGGCCCGAAAACCTCAGCCAAGCGGCGGGCATCGAAGTTCTCGGGGTGGTATTTTTCGACCATAGATCGCGGTAGCCATCCTGTCCGGCGCGGACCACAAAAGTGTGTGCGTGGACTAAAAGGGGGCTAGTCGTGGTCATCGAAAAGAAACTCCTTCGATCTGCATCGGGAGTTCCCCAACCACTCAGCAATCCGATCAAAGACCTCGGAAGAATTCTGGGCATGGCGCTCCTTGTGCTGGTGGCAACACGAGCGGGCGCGAGTGATCCACAGAGCATCCCGAATCCCCTAACTCTTTCGCAGGCAATCACGATTGCGCTCGCCAACAACAGCATTCTCAGGACAGCTCAGAGCCGTCTGGATCAAGCTTCCGGACGCTACCAGCAGTCCCGCGCCGTGATGTTGCCTCAGATTGAAGGCTTCGCGCGCCAAGCCTATTTGACGATGGATCTGAGAGGTCTGGGAATCGAAATCCCGACCGTGTCCCAGGGTGTGCAAGGACCGTTCGGTTCGTTTGACGCTCGCGCCGTTCTCAGCCAGGACTTGCTGAACATCGCGAACCGTGAGGCCTGGAAGAGTTCCCGTTCCAAGCAGGAATCTTCGCGTCTCCAGGTGGAAAACGCGCGCGAGATCGTGGTCTTGGATGTTGTCGGCGCCTACCTGCAAGCGTTGCGAGCCAAGGCGGCGCGGGATACCCTGACCGAGCAAACCAAGCTGGCGACCGACCTCTACCAGCTCACGCAAGATCGGGTGAAGCAGGGTGTCTCCGCATCGCTGGAAGCCAATCGTGCCCAACAGCAGGTGAACTCACTCGAACAGCAGCGGCAAGAAGCTGAGCAGAGCTACATCACAGCAAAGCTCACCCTCGCCAACACGCTGCAGGTGCATGTGACTTCAGACTTCGAAATCGACGATGGCGCGGCATACGGAGTCGAAACCGCGGTAGATAAAGACGCCGCGATCAGCGCGGCCCTCACCTCGCGGCCAGATTATCGTGCTGCCCAAGCCAGCGTAAGGGCAGCCGAGTTGCACGTTCAAGCGGTCAAGGCGACGCGGTGGCCGACCATCGCCGCCAGTTTCGGAGATGGCCAGAGCGGGGATTCGCCGGTTAACAATCAAAACGTTTATAGGTTGGCCGGAACGCTTTATATCCCCATCTACACATCGGGGCGCATCCGCGGAGAGATCGCAGAGGCACAAGGCGCGCTGCGTGAGGTCCAGGCGAGCGCAGATCAACTCCGGTCGCAGATCGAGACCGACGTGCTCACTGCCATCGCGGGAGTGGAATGGGCTGCCAAGGAAGTCGAAACCAGTGGCGCCAACGTCAAGTTGTCGCGAGAAGAAGTGAAGTTGACGAGCCAGCGGTTTACCCAGGGCGTGACGGATAACACTGAGGTGGTGAACGCGCAGGACCGCGTGTCACGCGCCGATGATGCACGGGTACGCGCCATGTACACCCTGGGTCTGGCGCGCGCGAACCTGGCGCGGGCGACGGGTGCGGCTGAGAAAACGTACCGCAAGTAAGGCACAGGAGGAATCATGAGTTGGAAATGGATATTCCCGGCAATGCTCTTGTTGCTGGGCCTTGCTGGATGCTCGCGGACGACAAAAGGCGCGGAGTCCGAAGGCAAGCTCTTTGTGAGTGGACGGATCGACGGGGACACGGTGGACGTCTCTTCCAAACGAGACGGGAAGATCGTAGAGATCCTGGTCCGAGAAGGCGATTCGGTGGAAGCCGGCCAACCGTTGGCGCGCATTTACAGTCCCCAAGACGAAGCACAAGTAGACGCGCAGAAGGCTAACGTTGTGGAAAATGAGCGCAAACTGGAAGAAGCCGAGTCCGCCGGGCCCGCGCGGGTGGCGCTTGCTGAAGCCAACCTTGCGGCAAGCCAGGCTGAGTATGTCCGCTGGCAGGCGGAGCTGAAACAGGCTGAGGTTGATGCTAAGCGGTATCCGCCCTTGGTGGAAACGGGAGCCGCCGCAGCG
The DNA here is from genome assembly GCA_036521855.1 of Candidatus Angelobacter sp. Taxonomy (GTDB): domain Bacteria; phylum Acidobacteriota; class Terriglobia; order Terriglobales; family Acidobacteriaceae; genus Angelobacter. The sequence continues at coordinate 12,450 of DATDGY010000177.1, read as the reverse complement.
CAAACGGCAGATCAGCAACTGACCAAGTTGAAAGTTGCCCAAGCCTCGACAGATGCGGCTCACAAGCAGGTATTGGCGGCCCAGGCGTCCTTGGATCAGGCGAAGGCGCAGTTGCAGCAGATTCCCACAGCGAAGGCGAATGTTGCGTCCAGCCAGGCGCAGTTGAAACGTTTTCGAGCGAATGTGAGCGATCTAACGATCACCGCTCCGATTGCGGGCACCATTCTGACACGCTCCGCTGAGCCTGGCCGGGTAGTCGCCGCCGGTCAAACCATCCTGACCATGGTCGACTTGAGCAAACTCTACCTGCGCGGTTTCATTCCCGAAGGCAATATCGGGAAAGTGAAGGTGGGACAGCAAGCGCAAGTCTACCTGGACTCGAATCCTAAGGAAGCCATCCAAGCCGAAGTAATCCGCATTGACCCGCAAGTGATGTTCACGCCGGAAAACACCTACTTCAAGGATGACCGCGTGAAGCAGGTGATGGGCGTGAAACTCGGATTGAAGGGCGCCGTTGGGTTGGCCAAGCCGGGAATGCCGGCGGACGGACAAATTCAGATTGGGAACCCGTGATGGCTGCGGCTCTTGTTGTCGATACCCACGATCTCAGCAAGAACTATGGCTCCATTGCAGCTCTGGACAAGGTCAGCTTCGAGGTACGGCCCGGGGAAATCTTCGGGTTTATCGGGGCAGACGGCGCGGGAAAGACCACTGCCTTCCGCATCATGGGCGGTGTGCTTGCGCCCGGCGGCGGACAAATCAAAGTCTTGGACGCGACGCCCCGCGAGGCGCGGCCCGGCGTGGGATATCTCACCCAGCCGTTCAGCCTCTTTCCCGATCTGAGTGTAGACGAAAACCTCAGTTACGCGGCCAGCGTGCGCGAAGTCCCTGAAGAAGCTTTCAAGGAGCGCCGCGAGCGTTATTTCAAATTATTTGAGCTCATCAATTTTACGGATCGTCTTGCCGGGCGGCTCAGCGGCGGCATGAAGCAGAAGTTGGCTCTGAGCTGTGCTCTCATTCCCGATCCGAAGCTGCTCCTCCTGGACGAACCGACCACCGGAGTTGATCCTGTCACCCGCCGCGATTTCTGGGATGCGCTGACCTCGCTCGCCACTGGCGGGATGTCCATCGTGGTGGCCACTCCTTATCTGGATGAGGCCGAGCGCTGCCATCGCGTTGCGTTGATGGAACGCGGAAAGATCTACGACATCGACACACCAGCCCACTTTCGATCGAAGATGGGAGTCACGCGCCTTGAAGTTAAGGTTGAGCCACTTGCCAAGGCTGAGGAAGTACTGGCTGCATCGCCGGAGGCACAGGATGTGCAGCGGTTTGGCGACCGGCTGGACGTGATGGCGCGCAATCCGGATGCAGCCGAGGCTGATCTGCGCCAGCGTGCAGAGAGCAATGGCATGCGCGTAATCGAGATACGCCGCTCGCAACCGACGCTCGAAAACGCTTTTGTGGGCCAGTTGCGGAAGATGCGTGGTGCCCAACCGGTTCCCCACTTTCCGAAACCGTCCCCACCGCTGAACCGCAAGGATGTCGTCATCGGCGCCAAGGACCTTAACAAGACGTTCGGATCGTTCCAGGCGGTAAAGAACTTTCAACTGGAGGTCCGCAATGGCGACATCTACGGGCTGCTCGGGGCCAACGGAGCAGGGAAGACTACCTCCATCAAGATCATCTGCGGGTTGCTCGATCCCACGACCGGCAGCGTCACGCTGCTAGGGAAGTCCAAAGGATTGCGCGCGGCGGAAGTGCGCTCCAGGATCGGTTACATGTCGCAGAAGTTCTCCCTTTATGACGATCTCACCATTGGCGAGAACCTGGATTTCTACGCCCGGCTCTACGGTGTGGAGGAAAGTGTGCGCGAAGAGCGCAAGCAGTGGGTTCTGGAGGCTGCCGAGCTAAAAGGCGAAGCCGGAATTTTGACCAAGTCTCTACCCGGCGGGTGGAAGCAGCGAGTGGCTTTTGGCGCAGCGGTGATGCACGAACCCGAGGCGATTTTTCTGGATGAGCCAACGTCGGGTGTTGACCCGTTGGCACGCCGGGCCATGTGGCGCATGATCAACGAATTCGCCGATCGCGGCGCGGGCATTGTGGTTGTGACGCACTACCTGGAGGAAGCGGAGCAGTGCAATCGGATTGGTTTCATGGTCGCCGGTGAAATCATCGCCGAGGGTTCTCCCAGCGAAGTAAAGGCCGACATGAAAGGGACTCTTTACGAAATCGAAGTAGACCATCCCGACCGCGCGCTGGCTGTGCTGAGGAAGAAGTTCGGCGCCTCCCGTGTGTCGCTTTTTGGCGACCGCCTGCACGTGGTCGTCGAAAACGACGAGCAAAAACGACAAGCCCGAGCCGAACTCGCGGCGGCTGGAGTCCAGGTCGCCGCCGAGAAACCGATGCCATTCTCGCTGGAAGATGTATTTATCTCGCTCATTGAATCTCGCCGATCGGAGATTCCCCTGTGAAGAAAATCATGGCCCAGGCGATGAAGGAATTCCGGCTTTTCCGCCGCGACAAGCTGCTCATCTTGCTGGCCGTGCTGATGCCGATTGTGTTGATGCTGCTAGCCGGCATCACGGGGTCTCTGCGGCTGCGCAACGTAGCTCTCCTGGTGTACGACTATGACAATACGCCGCTCAGCCGCACCTACCTGGAGACCTACGGAGCGGCTCTCACATTCCGGATCGTGCCGCGCCGAGCCGCGGAATCACCGGAGCGCGCGCTCGCCAGTTGGCGCGGGCGCGCAGTCCTGATCATTCCCCAGAACTTCGAGCGCGACTTCCGCCGTGGAGTCGAGCCCACCGTCCAGTTGATGATCGACGCCACGGATTCCAACTCGGCTACGGCATTGGGTAACTATGCGGACTCGTTGAACACAGCCTTCGCTGTGCAGAGCGGCGTCATCGTTCCACCGGAGAAAGGCGTCAACCTTCAGCAGCGGTATTGGTACAACCCCGGACTCTCGGATCGGGTTTACTTCGGAACCGGCGGGCTGGGCCTGATGCTGATCATCTTTCCTGCGCTTCTAGGAGCCCTGACGACTGCCAAGGAATACGAAACCGGAACCATCATCCAAGCCTACGCTTCCAGTCTCAGGGCGGTCCAGTGGATTTTGGGAAAGGCTTTGCTCTACGTCGTGATTGGACTCGTGGAGTTTGTCCTTTGCTTTGCGCTGGGTCTGCTGGTATTCGAGTTCCGGTTCCCAAGCGACCCCAGCGTGCTGCTGGTGGCCACGGTTTTTTACCTGTTTGCAGGAGTTTTCTTCGGGATGATGTGCGGCAATGCGACAGGGAACCAAAGCGCTGCGATCCAGGCCGTGCAGATGGGTTCGTTCCTGCTTTCCCTTCTGCTTTCCGGGTACTTGATCTCGGTGCGGAATATTCCGGTCCAGATTCGCTGGATATCGTATTTCCTGCCCGCCACCCATTACATTCAAATTGTCCGCAACTCAATCCTGCGCAATGCGGGATGGAGCACGTCGTTGATGCCGATGGTCCTGCTTATAACTCTGTCGTTTTCGTTCTTTGCTCTGAATGCGATTCAGATGCGCAAGATGCAGTTTAAGGGATAGGTGCTTTCATGCCCGCATTCATCCGACGTTACCTCGCTCTTCTGGCCAAGGAAGTCCAGCAGTTGAGACGCAATCGTGTCCTGGTGATTCAGTTGATGCTGCCTCCCACCATCGTGCTGATCATCTTTGGATACGCCCTGAACCCCAAGGTCCGTGACTTGCGCGTGGGCGTGGTGGATGAAAGCGTCACCACCGAGAGCCGGGACTTGATCGATGCTCTGACCAGGAACGTGAATTTCAACGTGACTCATCTATACACGCGTGTGGAGGATGCAGAAAAAGCGCTCAAAAGTCTGGACCTGGATCTGTTCATGGTAATTCCGACCGATTTCTCACGCACCCTGGGCCGCGGCCGGATGGCAGACGTACAGGTAGTCATCGATGCCGTGGACGCCAACACCGCGCAGATTGCAAAGGGCTACCTGGAGATGGCTTTGCAACAATACAACGTCGCGAGCATTTCCGGTGCCCGGGCTCCCACTTCCGATCTTCGCCGTCAGATTATCCTGGTGAGCGCCGCGCATCCCGCTCCACTACCAGGGGCCCCTGACGTAGAGGCAGCCTATCTCTACAATCCGGGCTTAGTGACATCGTGGCACTACGTTACCGGTGTCATGAGCATCATCATGTTCATCAACGCGTCGCTGGTCGCCTCAGCGCTGGCCGTCAAGGAAAAAGAGACCGGCACCATCGAACAGTTGTTGATGACGCCGGCCCAGACCGGTGAGATGTTGTTTGCCAAGGCCTCGCCGGTTTTCGTCCTGATGATGGTGGTCTTGTTCCTGTCGCTGCTGGTTGGGATGCTTGTGTTCGGCCTGCCGGTCCGGGGAGATTTGTGGTTATTCGCCCTTGCCGGAGCCTTAGCGGCGTTGGCCGGGATTGGAATTGGCATCATGGTGGCCACGGTGTCGAAATCGCAGCAACAGGCACAGTTGTTGACGTTCTTCGTCAATCCGCCGCTCACGCTGCTCTCGGGAGCAACTTCACCGCTTGAAAACATGCCGGAGTTGTTTCAGAAACTATCGTACATCGACCCATTGCGTTACATGGTGACCATCATCCGCGGCGTCACATTGAAGGATGCGCCGTGGAGCGCCTTGTGGCCGAACCTGCTCGCGCTTACTGCGTTCTCGATCATCCTGTTCTCGTTCAGCGCCTGGCGGTTTCGGAAGCAGTAACGGAGGAGGCATCATTGGCAAAGACGAAGAAAGTCGATGCCAGTGCCAAACCAAGGCTGAAGCGGAAGGAATATGAAAAGGAACTGCGGAGGCTTCAGGCCGAGCTCTGCCACCTGCAGGAATGGGTGAAACAAACCGGGCAGCGCGTCATCGTCATCTTTGAAGGCCGTGACGGCGCCGGCAAGGGCGGCACCATCAAGGCAATCACCGAGCGAGTGAGCCCACGCGTGTTCCGCGTCGTGGCGCTCCCGGCTCCGTCCGAGCGTGAGAAGAGCCAGGTCTTCATGCAGCGTTACATACAGCATTTTCCTGCGGCTGGGGAGATCGTGATCTTTGATCGCAGTTGGTACAACCGTGCCGGCGTGGAATATGTGATGGGGTTCTGCAGCGAACACGAGCATCGCCGTTTTCTTGAGCTCTGCCCGGAGGCGGAGAAGTACGCCGTCGATGCCGGGATTCGGCTGCTCAAATTCTGGCTTGAAGTAAGCAATAAGGAGCAGGAAAGACGCTTTGAAGCCCGTATCAGGGATCCTCTGCGGCAGTGGAAGCTCAGCCCCATGGATCTTCCTTCCCGCAAACTCTGGTACGACTATTCACGGGCCCGCGACCAGATGCTCGATGCCACGGATGCCGATTATGCCCCTTGGTACATCGTCCGGTCCGATGACAAAAAGCGGGCGCGTCTCAACTGCATTGCGCACCTGTTAAGCCTCATTCCTTATAAGCGGGTGCCCAGGGAAAAGGTCAAGCTTCCCAAGCGCTCGACCAAGGGCGCGTACGACGATCAGGCAACGCTTGAAGGCAGAAGATTCGTAGCCGAAGAGTATTGAACTCTTAGTGAGCACGTTCTCAGGGTATCTCCGAATGTTGTCTGATGGTGAATTTCGGCTGGTGGGGCAAACCCCGCAGAGCTCGAAGTTCATCGAAGAAAGTGGTCGGGGTCTGCGCAGAAGCCGGGCACTTCCCCTAAGAAGCATTGGGTCAGGGAGATGGGAGCCTGCCTCATCGCAGGAATCGATTTTTGGTAATCAAAAGAGCCAGCTCACAAGGAACTCTAGTTGCCTGTCAGATTTACCGGTGACTCCTGGGCCGACCTCGACTTGAGTCGAAGGAGTGTTCTGGTCCAAGGAGGGAATCATGGCACCCGTAATCGAAGCCGAAACTGCGAAGAAGACCGTGAAGCGCGAACCCGCGAGCAAGGAGTTGAGCGCATATGGCCCAGCCAGGTCCACAGTCGCAGGAAAGCCTCTCAGCGCCGAGGAATTGCGAAAGATGCAGGCGTATTGGCGTGCCTGTAACTACCTGACGCTCGGTATGATCTACCTCCTGGACAACCCTCTGCTGAGGGAGCCGCTCAAGCCAGAGCAGATCAAGAATCGGCTGTTGGGACATTGGGGCTCAAGTCCAGGGCTGGCATTCATTTACATCCACCTCAACCGGCTGATCAAAAAGGATGACTTGGACGTGATCTACCTCGCCGGCCCGGGGCACGGAGCACCGGGAATCCTCGGCCCAATCTATTTGGAAGGTTCCTACTCCGAAATCTATACCGACAAGAGCGAAGACGAGCAGGGGTTGCGCGAGTTCTTCAAGCAGTTTTCCTTTCCGGGCGGTATTGGGAGTCACTGCACACCGGAGACCCCCGGTTCCATTCACGAAGGAGGAGAGCTGGGATACGTGCTCTCACACGCATGCGGTGCTGCTTTTGACAATCCTGACCTGATTGTTACCGCCGTAGTTGGAGATGGCGAAGCGGAAACCGGCGCGCTGGCAACCTCATGGCACATCAACAAGTTCCTTAACCCGGCGCGCGACGGCGCGGTGCTCCCGATTCTGCATTTGAACGGTTACAAGATCAATAACCCCACTCTGCTTGCGCGCATCAGCCATCAAGAACTGGAAGATCTTTTTCGCGGTTACGGGTGGACGCCATACTTTGTGGAAGGATCGGATCCAGAGAGCATGCATCAGGCGATGGCGGCAACGATGGACCATTGCATTGCCGAGATCAAGAAGATTCAGCAGACTGCCCGCAAGAATGGCAAAGCCGAACGGCCGCGCTGGCCGATGATCGTCTTACGGACTCCAAAGGGGTGGACTGCCCCGGCGGAAGTTGGCGGCCACAAGTTGGAGGGCTCCTGGCGGTCGCATCAGGTGCCTATGGCCGATGTCAAAACCAATGCGAAGCGGCTTCACGAGCTGGAAGCCTGGATGCGCAGTTACAAGCCGGAAGAACTCTTCGATCGAAAAGGGACCCTGATTTCTGAACTCAAGGAACTTGCGCCCACCGGAGACCGCCGCATGGGATCGAACCCTCACGGCAACGGAGGGCATTTGAAAAAGGCCCTGCACCTTCCGGACTTCCGAGACTACGCTCTGAAGTTCGATGCACCTGGGGTTGTGGAAGCAGAAAACACTCGTCCGCTGGGCGCGTTTCTCCGCGACGTAATGAAGCTGAACATGAAGAACTTCCGTGTTTTCGGGCCTGATGAGAACACGTCAAACAGGCTGCAGGACATCTACGAGGTCAGTAAGAAATTCTGGACTGAGAACTATTTCCCCGAAGATGATGACGGAGGCGAACTCGCTCCCGACGGCCGCGTCATGGAAATATTGAGCGAAAACACCGTGGAGGGCATGCTCGAGGGCTATCTGCTCACGGGGCGTCATGGCTTCATCTCCTCGTATGAAGCGTTTATCCACGTCATCGACTCCATGTTTAACCAGCATGCCAAGTGGCTCACTATTTGCAATCACCTAGCGTGGCGGGACAAGATTGCGTCGCTCAACATCCTGGTCACTTCCACGGTCTGGCGGCAGGACCACAACGGCTTCACTCATCAGGATCCCGGGTTCTTGGACGTCGCTCTCAACAAGAGCTCTGCCGTGGTGCGAGTTTACCTGCCTCCTGACGTCAACACCCTGTTGTCGGTTGCCGACCACTGCCTGAGAAGCGAGAACTACGTCAATGTAATCGTTTGCGATAAGCAGAAGCACCTTCAATACCTGACCATGGACCAGGCCATCACCCACTGTACAAAAGGAATCGGCAGATGGGAGCCGGCGTGCAGCGACCAGGGCGTCGAGCCGGACATCGTGATGGCCTCGGCCGGCGACATTCCCACCCAGGAAACCCTGGCAGCGATCGTCATCTTGAAGGAGGCGTTTCCTGATCTCAAGATCCGTTACATCAACGTGATTGATCTGCTGCGGTTGCAACCGCAGACTGAACATCCTCATGGTTTGTCGGATCAGGACTTCGATTTGCTCTTCACCGTCGACAAACCAATTATTTTCAATTTCCACGGATACCCTTGGCTCATCCATCGCCTGACGTATAGTCGCACCAACCACGCGAACATGCACGTTCACGGTTATCGGGAAGAAGGCAACATCAATACTCCTCTGGAGCTGGCGATCGAGAACGGGATCGATCGCTTCACTCTGGCCATGGATGCGATCAAGTACGTGCCAAGACTGCAGCGGATCGGCAGCGCCGCATTGGAGGGATTCCATAACGAGCAGATCGCATGCCGGAACTACGCTTTCAAGCACGGTATCGATCGGCCCGATGTTGCAGGCTGGAAGTGGCCGCACGAGAAGGGACGCAAGGCCGCCTAGTTGCTCATGGCCTCAAACGCGCGCTCAAAAGGCGCGCGGGTTAAGGGGTAAGGATGAATGTGCTCGTGCTTAACTCGGGCAGCTCCACACTGAAGTTCCAGCTCATCGCTACTGACCCCGGAAGGATGGCGCGGCAGCAAAAAGACCAGCGCATGTGCCGCGGAGTGATCGAATGGACCGCTGGCGAAGCAGTCATCACGGTCCAAACACCCAAGAGCCCACGGCAAAAGTTTACCGCTTCACTTCGTGACCCTGCAGCGTCATTGCAATATCTCGTGCGATGGATGGACCAGTCGGGAATCACAGAAAACCGTGCTGTGACGGATATCGAGGCCGTTGGACACCGGGTTGTTCACGGTGGCGAATTGTTCGCCGAATCCAGCGTGATCACGGATGAGGTGCTAAAAGGAATTGAGGAGTGCGTCGATCTGGCCCCGCTGCACAACCCGAACAATATCAAAGGTATCCTGGCATCGCGGCAGGTCTTCGGTCCGAACGTTCCCCAAGTGGCGGTTTTTGACACCTCTTTCCATCAATCCATTCCGGAGCATGCATACCTCTATGCGTTGCCCTACCACCTCTATCGACGCCACCATATTCGGCGCTATGGGTTTCATGGCACCTCACATCGCTTTGTGTCCGAGCGATACATGTCTCTGCGCGGATTGACCAAAGAGCAGACCAACGTGATAACTCTTCACCTCGGGAACGGCTGCTCCGCGGCGGCCATTCGCGGCGGTCGCTCAGTGGACACTTCCATGGGCATGACGCCTCTGGAAGGCCTGGTGATGGGCACGCGTTCCGGAGATGTCGATCCCGCAGTGGTAAACGTCATCGCAACCAAAGAAGGCCTTTCCACACATGAGGTGGAAAGCCTGCTCAACACACAGTCGGGATTACTGGGCATCTCCGGGTTGACGAACGATATGCGCGGGTTGCAGCGCGAGGTGAGAGACAAGGGCGACCGCCGGGCCCGTCTGGCAATAGAAATCTTTTGCTATCGCGCAAGAAAGTACATTGGAGCATTCCTGGCCTGCATGGGCGGCGCTGACGCCATTGTTTTCACCGGAGGCATTGGAGAAAACCAACCCGAAATCCGGGCCAGTATTTGCGAGGGTCTCGAATGGGCGGGACTGAGACTCGACCACAACAAAAACAGCCAGATGGCGGGACGCGAAGGCCAGATCAGTACAAACGACTCCAAGCTGCACGCGTTCGTAATCCCGACGGATGAGGAGCTCCTGATCGCACGCGATACGGTTCGATGCGTCCAGGCTTCCCATTCTCGTGCTCCGGGGCGAACGTCGCAAGTGGAAGCCCTGCGGATATGAAAGGAACCTCGATTCAGAATGCTTTTACTCTGATCCGCAGCCCCGCCAAGGGCCAGACAGAATTTATCTAGCCAAACGAGAACTCCCCATGGGCACAAAGCGCATCATTCCGATTGAGACCAGAGCGCCGTACCCTGACATTGCGAGGCTCCTAAAACAATATGGGTGCGGGCCCATTGAGTTCATGGGAACTGACGGGCTGTACGAGCGGCATCTTCTCTTTGACAGTATCAAGGGCCTGGATGCGGTCCGCGCCAGGGAGCAATACGAAGCTTTTGCCCACTCCGTGCGAGACGTTCTATCGCAACGCTGGGTACTTACCGAGAAAACGTACGAACGTGAGAACCCTAAGCGCGTCTATTACCTTTCCATGGAGTTTCTTCTTGGCCGCTCGTTGATGAACAACGTTACGAATCTGCTTCTCGATGTGGTGGTTTCACGAGTTGCACAGCAGAACAAGATTCATCCTCTGTCTGTCCTGGAGGAAGAGCCTGACGCGGGCCTGGGAAACGGAGGGCTGGGGCGGCTGGCGGCATGCTTCCTTGACTCCATGGCCACCCTGCAGCTCCCCGCCATGGGCTATGGCTTGCGATACGAGTATGGCATCTTTAAGCAGTCCATTCAGGATGGCTGGCAGCACGAGCAGGGTGATAACTGGTTGCGTCGCCCGGATCCTTGGGAGGTGGCGCGCCCGGATGAAGCAGTAGAAGTAAAGCTGAATTGCTCATTCCAATTGCAGGGAGGCACATTTCAAGTCGTACCTGGCCGTCCGTCGACCGTTCTTGGCATTCCTTACGACCGGCCGGTCATAGGTTATAGCGGCAAAACCGTCAATACGCTCCGTCTCTGGGCCGCGGCCGCATCCAATTATTTCGATTTTCAGGAATTCAGCAGCGGGGCATTCGCCGAGGCTCTAGGCGATACCGTCGCGGCCGAGTCCCTGACTTGCGTCCTGTACCCCGATGACTCAACCAGCAAGGGCCAGGGATTGCGCTTCCTGCAGGAGTATTTCCTGGTCGCGTGCTCGCTGGCTGATCTGGTCCGTCGCTTTCGCCGTGGCAATCCCGACTGGAACACGTTGGCGGACAAGGCCGCCATCCAACTGAATGACACCCACCCGGCCATGGCGGTGCCGGAACTGATGCGAATCCTGTTGGACGAAGCCCATCTTGGCTGGGACCAGGCTTGGGATCTGACACAAAAGGTCCTGGCGTACACCAATCACACCCTGCTGCCGGAAGCGCTGGAAAAATGGCCGCTGGAGTGGTTCGAGATCATGCTGCCACGACACCTCGAGATCATCTTTGAGATCAACCGGCGTTTACTCGACGACGTTCGAAGCCGCTTCCCGGGCGACGGAGCACACGCGGAGAAGATCAGCCTGGTCGAAGAAGGAGGTCAGCGGAAAATTCGCATGGCCAACCTCGCTATCGTCGGTTCGCACAGCACCAATGGGGTGGCGGGCATTCACTCTGAGCTGTTGCGCACAAAGACGGTGAAGGAGTTGGCGGAACTCTTTCCCGAGCGTTTCAACAACAAAACCAATGGAGTTACACCGCGACGCTGGCTTCTGCTGGCAAATCCGGCGTTGGCAAACACGATCTCGCAGGCAATCGGCCATACCTGGATCCAGGATCTTGATCAACTGAAGAAACTCAAGCCCCTGGCCGAGAAGAAGAGCTTCCGGGACGCTTTCCGCAAGGCGAAGCGCGAGTCCAAATCGCAGTTTGTCGACTGGCTTAAGACGGCGACCGGCCACGTGGTGGATCCAGACAGCATCTTCGATTCTCAGGTCAAGCGCATTCACGAATACAAGCGCCAGTTGCTCAATGCCTTGCGTATCGTGGCTCTCTACAACCGCCTCGGTGAAAATCCGAATCTGGAGATGGCGCCGCGCACATTTTTCTTCGCCGGCAAGGCTGCGCCGGCCTACCAACTGGCCAAGCTGATCATCAAGTTCATCAACAACCTGGCCGCTACCATCGATGGCGACCCGGCTGTGCGCGGCCGGCTCAAGGTGTTGTTTCTGCCGGAGTACAACGTCTCCCTCGCCGAGCGGCTGATTCCGGCCAGCGATGTCTCCAATCAGATCTCCACCGCCGGTTATGAGGCGAGCGGTACCAGCAACATGAAGTTCATGATGAATGGCGCTTTGACCATCGGCACGCGCGATGGGGCCACCGTCGAAATGGCAGAAGCTGCGGGAGAGGAGAACTTCTTCCTCTTCGGGCTGACAGCGAACCAGGTGGCGGACAGTCGCGGCTGGTACAACCCGCATTCGCACTACGAAAATGAGCCGGAGACGCGTGCGGCGCTGGATATGATCTTCTCCGACTACTTCAGCCGCTACGAGCCAGGCGTCTTCGCACCACTCCGCGACTTGCTTTTAACCCACGGAGACTTCTACATGCACCTGGCGGACCTCAAATTGTATCTCGAGGCAGACGCAAGGCTGGCGGATTTGTATGCCCGCCCGGAGGACTGGGCGCGAAAAGCCATCTTGAATGTTGCCGGTTCGGGCAGATTTTCGAGCGACCGGACCATCCGCGAATACGCGACGGAAATTTGGGACGTGGAACAGTGTCCGGTTCAGTAACTCGGAGTAGTTGCTATCACGCCGGCGACATGACGAGGGTCAAATGAAAGCCACACAGCTTCTCCACAACTTGGGGCAGAGCATCTGGCTCGACAACATCACGCGTGATTTACTCGATAAAGGTACGCTCAAGCTCTACATCGA